>CAZKSE010000041.1:0-22247 GCA_964555305.1 uncultured Rhodobacter sp.
AAACAAAAGCCGCTGGGAATCCTGCGATTCAAGTTTCCGCCGAAATGCTTTAATCGGTGACATCCTCGCGCTCTCCTGGATGTCGATCTCACAGGACATCGTCAGTGTCTCGACGGCGCGCGGTGGCGTTGCGGCCTTCTACGCTCTGGCGAGCATCGCGGTGCAGGAGTACACTCTACGCGCCGATTCCGCTGGTAAGGTCGGCCGGATTGTCGGGACCTTCGTCGGCCTGATCCTCGGGGGAACATTCTGCGGGTCGGTCACGGGGGCCGTGATTGCCGGTCGCTTCAGCTATGGCACCGCCATCCTGGCAGGCGCGGTTATCATTCTGGGTGCCGGTATTGCGTGTTACATGGTGATGCGCGGACCCGCCGGCGATGCCGCGCCATGCGCCACCCCGGCGCCGGCGGCCATTGCGGCAGTGTCCCGCCTTCCTCGCGCGTTCCTGGCGCTGGTTATTGGTATCGCGATGCCGGCCAGCGCGGTGACTGCGGCCTTCGTTTGGTACTACACGTCCCTCTCCCTTGCTTCCGACGGTCTGCGTCCGGCCGATATCGGCCGAGTCGTGATGCTCTACTATCTCGCAGCAATCCTGCTCGGACCGTTCGTCCTTCCTCATGCCGACCGGAAATTCGCAGTGGCATTATGCCTGGGCGGTGCCCTGCTCTCCGGCGCGGGCCTACTTATCCTCTCGACCGGGCAGGTAATGTGGATCACCGCCGGAACAGTCGCCGTCGTCGGTATCGGTCATACGATGCTCCGCGCGCCTGTCTACGCACTTGCCCGCGGCTTGACGAGTGGTGCGACAAGATCAATCGTGCTTCTGCGGCTGACGGAGCGACTTGGCGCCATTGCCGGGATAGCCTTCGCCGCGGCCATGATGTCCCGGGCAACAGCTGCGGCGATTCCGGCGACCCTCGGCCTGATGGTCGCTGCGGGACTCCTCTACTTTACACTCACCGCCCTGCCGCAGATTCGCGACGGGGTCGCAGCGCAGGAGGGATAGGCAGATGTGTGGCAGATTGAGGCCTTTCGCGATTGCCCTGATCGCCAGAACGGTCGCGCTGAAGTCGGCTGAGGCGGGTGACGCGACCGTCCTGATCGCCACCTGGCGGGGGTGCGAGGATGCCTGCCAAGGCGTCCAGGACTACCTCGCTGTGCAGGGTCACGAGGTCGACCTCCTGATCCGTGACGCCCGGCAGCAACCCGAGACCGTCCCCGAGATCCTCGCCGAGGCGCGCGCAAGGAACGTCGATCTGATTGTCAGCTGGGGCACCAGCGTGACGCGCGGGATCGCGGGCGACCTGTCGCAACTTGGCGATCCGGCGTTCAACCACGAGATTCCACAGGTCTTCATGATCGTCGCAGATCCCGTCGGCTCTGGGATCATCGCCTCGCTCGACGCGACCGGGCGGCCGAACCTGACCGGCACCTACAACAGGATGCCCGAGACGGTCACGATCCAGACCATTCGCAGCTATCTGCCGTCGTTCAGGACCCTGGGTCTCATCTATAACGAGAACGAGCCCAATTCGGTCCTCAAGGTCAACGAGCTGGCGGCCCTGGCCGGACAGGAAGGCTTCGACCTGATCGCTCTGCCCCTCGAGATCGAAAGCCAGGGCGCGCCCCTGGTCGAGGACATCGCGCCGAGGTGCGCCAGCTTGCGCAGCACGGTGCCGATTTCCTTTACATAGGCAGTTCATCCTTCCTGCAAGCGAACCGGACCATCCTGGGCGCAGCGGCCGTCAGCGCCCGGCTGCCGATCCTCAGCCCATACGAGGAAACCGTGACCGACGGACACGCGCTCATATCTGTGGCCGCGCACTACAGGGAGATCGGACGCCTCGCCGGACAACAGGCCGAAGCGATCTTGTTTGAATACAGGAACCCTGTCGACTTGCCGGTCTTGCGGATGACCCAGTTCGCGGTCACGATCAACCTGACGGTCGCAAGAGCGCTCGGTCTCTTCCCGGCGGTCGGCATGCTCCAGATCGCGGACATCGTCGAGTAACTCACTGCACTGCCTCGGGCGCTATCGAGTATCGACCTGCATCCGGTCAATGCCTTCCAAAGGAGGACCTTCCGCTTCTGTCAATCAAAGGCAGCGCGGCAAGCTGAGCGGCGGGCTCCTGACCAGAGCTGATCGGTCGTTTCATTTGCGCGGATGATGGACAATAGCTCCTAAGAAGCCGGCGCTACTCCTGTACCGCTAACGAAACCGAAGGCCCGAAGCAGCCGCTGGCGAGGGCGTGCTCGACACCGCCGATGAGATGGGTCTTCAGGATTTCGCGCGCGGCGCCAGCGTCGCGGCTCAGCGCAGCATTCAGAAGCGCCCAGTGCTCGCGCTCGGCAATTTCGCCGCGGAAAGAAAGCGCAATGGCCTGGTAGCGGAGGTACTTATCGAATACTGCACCATGGAGTTGCATAAGCACGCGCGAGCCACACGCGTCGATCAGCGCCTGGTGAAATTCCCAGTCATAGCGCTTCCAGTCAGTCGCCGCCGCGCGGTCTCCCGCGCGCATCCGCTCGTCCACTGCACTGAGCCGGTGATATGCGGCCAGCGCGCGCGCCTCCCAGTCGACATCTCCGCGCGCGAAGGAGTCGCTCAGAGCCTGTCCCTCGACCAGGTAACGCAGTTCGGCCAGTTCGCGCAGGTTCCCGGGCGAGACCGGCGCGACTTCGAACCCGCGCTGCCCCTCGGCGATCACCAGCCCCTCGGTCGCCAGTCGGTTCAGCACCTCGCGCAATGTGCTGACCGATGCACCATAGCTGCCGCGTAACTGCTCCAGCCGCAACTTCGCCTCGGGGGGTAGCTTGCCCATCAGGATATCACCGCGCAGCTGCGTCCAGGTCCGGGTGCCGACGCTCTCGTCATACGCCCGCGCGGACCGCGGCGCTGGCTGCGCCTCCAGCGCGCCAGTCGCCATGGTGTGCTCGACACAGGCCCCGATGTGCCGGCGCAGGATCGAGAGCGCTCGGTCGGTGTCGCGCGTCAGCGCGCAGTCCCGCAGCCTTTCGTGTTCTTCTACAGCCGGTGCACCGCGGAAGATCATCGCGATGATCTGGTAGCGCAGGTAGCGGTCGAAGATCCCGCCATGCGCGCCCAGAAGCTCGGCTGACCCGCATGCGGCGATGAGTTCGCGATGGAACTCCTTGTCGTAGCGTTTCCACTCATCGGCGCGTTCCTGATGGCCGGCCATCATCGCCTGCTCGACCACCGAGAGCTTGTGCCAAGCTCCGACCACACGCCCCTCCCAGTCCAAGTCGCCGCTGGCGAAGGCGGCACGCAGCGCGTGGCCCTCCAGTAGTTCGCGGAGCGCGGCCAGATCGCGGAATTCTTCCTGCGTTATCGGCGCGACGCCAAAACCACGCTTTCCCTCGGAAACGACCAGGTCTTCGCCCGCAAGCCGGTTGAGGATCTCACGCAGCATGCTGACGCTAACCCCGTAGCTCTCGCGCAGGCTTTCCAGCCGCAGTCGCGCGCGGGGCGGCAGCACGCCGCGGATGATGTCGCGCCGAATCGCGCTGTAGATGATTTCGATGGATGTCGCGAGCATCACGGATCGCCGGGGCCGCCGTCCTCCGATTGTTTCATGCACGCGCCCGCTGGGCAACGGCATGATACAGCATAGATTTGTAATAATCTCATGTATATTACCAATATGCCGTTGATTTATGCTTCCTGAGATGTAGGGTTGCGGATCATGTGGCGCGGGGGCTTCTCATCGCCGCAGGACCAGCATCGAGGGAGGACGACATGACTGGATATTCACGGCGGGGGATACTCGCCGCGGGCGCGCTGGCCTTGGCAACGGCAGGAATGGGCGCCGCATCGTTGGCACAGGACCGTCCATCCTTGCGTTTTTCGGCTGTCTTTTCCGAACAGGACATTCGTGCGCGGATGATGGAGCGGCTGGCCGAGGCGGTTGCCGAGGACTACGAGCTCGAACTGCATTACGGCGGAACGCTCTTTGGTCAGGGCACAGAACTGGTCGCGCTTCAGCGCGGCAACCTTGAGATGTGCAACATCGCGCCGCAAGATATCGCCAACCAGATCCCAGCCTGGTCGATCCTGACCTCGGCCTATCTCTTTCGCGACCCGGCTCACCTGATGGCCTTCTTCGCCTCCGAAGCCGGCGAGGAGATGAAGGCGATGGCCGAGGACCAGCTCAACATTCACATTCTTGGTCCGACCTTCTTCGGCACCCGCCATGTCGGTCTCGTCCCCGAAGGTCGTATCGAGACGCCCGAGGATATGTCTGGCGTCCGACTGCGCATGCCGCCGGGCGAAGCCTGGCAGTTCCTGGGCGAGGCGCTTGGGGCGAACCCGACCGCGATGGCCTATGCCGAAGTTTACACCGGGCTTCAGACCGGTGCCATCGACGGGCAGGACAACCCCCTGCCGAACGTCGAGAACATGAAATTCTACGAGGTGATGAACCAGATCGCGCTCACCTCGCACCTGGTCGCGTTCGATCTGCTGACGATCTCCTCGCAGGTCTGGAACGACATGAGCGAAGACCGGCAGCAGGCCTTCCAGGCGGCCGCCGACGAGGCGATGGCCTGGTCCGCTGAACAGCACCAGAGCCGCGAGGCCGAACTGGCCGAATACTTCCGCGACCAAGGGCTCGAGGTCTACGAGCCCAATATCGACGCCTTCCGCGCCTATGCGCAGGACCGCTACCTGAACTCGTCCCTCTCGGCAGACTGGCCCGAGGGCATGCTCGACCGGATCAACGCGCTCTAATCCATGCATCCGGCGGCCGGCCCCCGTGGCCGGTCGCCCGCTGACAGAGGGGGCGGATGATACGATTGCTTAAGCGGCTCGCGCATTGGCTGCGCCTCGCGGCCGAGGCCGTGGCCGGGCTGATGCTGGCGGTGATGTTCGGCGCCTTCCTGGTGACGATCCTTTTCCGCTACGTGCTCAACTGGCCCGCAGGATGGGCCGCCGAACTGAGCTCCGTCATGTGGATCTGGCTCGTGCTCTTCGGCGCGGCCTTCGTCGTGCGCGAGCGCGAGGAGATACGCTTCGACATCCTCTACGGCTCGGTCCCGCCCGTGGTGCGGCGGGTCTTCATGGTCCTGATCGCGCTTGGCGTCGTCGGTCTCTTCCTGCTCTCGCTCCCGGCGGTCTACGACTATGTGACCTTCATGAAGGTCCAGCGCACCGCCTATCTGCGCATCCGCTACGATTGGCTGTTTTCCATTTATGTTGTCTTCGCGGTGGCGGTGATCCTGCGCTACCTCTGGCTCGCGGTCCGGGCCGTCGCCGGCCATGATCCGCTGCCTCCCGACCTCCTGCACACCGAAACCATCGAGCCGAGGCGCTGAGGATGGAGCCGTTTACTGCCGCACTTGTGGTAATCTGCGTCCTTGCGCTTCTGGGCCTGCCCATCGGGTTGTCGATGATCTCGGGCTCGATCCTTTATCTCTACATGCGCGGCCAGGACATGGGGCTGGTCGCCGAGCGTCTTCTGAACTCGATGTTCACCGGCTATGTGATCCTCGCGGTGCCGCTCTTCATCCTCGCAGCCGAGCTGATGAACAGCGGCTCGATGACCGATCGGCTGCTCAGGTTCTGCAATGCCTTCGTCGGGCGGTTCCGCGGCGGGTTGGCGCAGGTTAACATCGTCCAGTCGGTGATCTTCTCGGGCATGTCGGGCTCGGCATTCGCCGACGCCGCTGGAACCGGCCGAATCATCGCCAACATGATGACCCGCGACGGGCGCTACACGAAAAGCTTTGCCGCCGCGCTCACCGCGAGTTCCGCAGTCATTGGGCCGATCATCCCGCCCTCGATCCCGATGGTCCTCTACGCGCTCGTCTCGGGAGCCTCCATCGGCTACCTGTTCCTTGCCGGAATCCTGCCGGGGCTGCTGATGGCGCTGATGCTGATGGTGCTGGTTTTCGTCCAGTCCCGGCGCCAGAACTTTCCCGTCGAACCGCCGGTGCCGGCGCGGGAATTGCCGGCCATTACGCTCGGCGCCTTTCCGGCGTTGATGATGCCGGTGGTGTTGTTGGGCGGTATATACTCTGGTGCCATGACTCCGACCGAGGCTGCCGCCGTCGCGGCCTTCTACGCGCTGCTGATATCGGTCCTCCTCTACCGCTCGATCAGCATCGGCCAATTCTACCGGGCGCTTACCTCGGGCGCGCGGTCCTCCATCTCGATCGGCATGCTGATCGCCGGGGCGCTGGTCTTCAACTACGTCGTCACCGCCGAGAACATTCCCCAGGCCCTGCGCGCCTATCTGGCCGACTGGAACCTGACGCCGCTCCAGTTCCTGATCCTCGTCAACATCGTGCTCCTGCTCATCGGCGCGATGCTGGAGGGCACCGCGATCCTGCTCATCATTGTGCCGGTTTTCATACCGACCGCACAGGCGCTCGGCATCGACCCGGTGCATTTCGGCGTTGTCACGGTCGTCAACATCATGATCGGGCTGGTGACACCGCCCTATGGGCTGTTGATCTTCATCATGCAGTCGATCACCGGCGCACCTCTGCGGTACATCATCCGCGACCTCGTGCCATTCATCGCTGCGCTGATCTTGGCGCTTGTCGTCATCACCCTCTCGCCCGACTTCGTGCTCTGGCTGCCGCGCCAGTTCGGCTACCAGGGCTGAGCAGAAAGGAACCGCCACCGTGCCCGATGCGATCCATGTGCTGAACGGCCCCAACCTGAACCGCCTTGGCACCCGCGAGCCGGAGATTTACGGCGCCACCACGCTCGCCGAGGTCGAGGCGATGTGTCGCGATGCCGCGGGAACCCGCGAGATCGTCTTTCGCCAGTCGAATGCCGAGCACCAGATCATCGACTGGATTCACGCGGCCATCGATGCGGGCGCGGGGGCGATCGTCATCAATCCTGCTGGCCTCAGCTTCACCTCGGTGCCGATCATGGACGCGCTGAAGATGTTCCCGGGACCGGTGATCGAGTTGCACATCACCAACATCCACCGGCGTGACGCGGTCTATCACCACTCGCTGATGTCGAAGGTGGCGACGGCGGTCATCGCCGGGCTGGGGCCGCAAGGCTACCGCACGGCGGTCGAGGCTGCCTGCCGGATGACGGACGCGGGCGATGACTGAACGGATCCGCCTCGGCCTCATCGGCGACAACATCGGCGCCTCGCAAGCGCCGCGTTTCCATGTGCTGGCCGGGCGGCAGAACGGCGTGCCAGTCACCTACGACCGGCTGGTGCCACGCGAGACGGACGAGGAGTTCGAGGCGCTTTTCGCGCGCGTCGCCCGGAGCGGCTACCGCGGCATCAACGTGACCTACCCCTACAAGGAACGCGCCGCGCGGCTGGTGCGCATCGACGATCCGCAGGTCGTCGCGATGGGGGCGGTGAACACAGTCCTCTTCAACGTCGCCGGCGCGCAGGGTTACAACACCGATCATTCCGGTTTCATCGCCGCATACCGCCAGGCGCGCGGCGCGATGCCTCCGGGTCGCGTGCTCCAGATCGGAGCGGGTGGCGTCGGGCGGTCCATCGCTTTCGCGGTCGCTACCCTCGGGGCGCAGGAAATCCGCATCGCCGACACGTTTCCTGATCGCGCCTACGCTCTGGCAGATACCCTGCGCCGTAGTTTCCCCGGCCTTGCCCTGCGAACAGGCCCCGATGCCGCGGCACTGGCCGACGGCGCCACGGGCCACGTCAACGCCACGCCCGTCGGCATGTTCGGCCATCCCGGCACGCCACTGCCCGACGCTGCCCTGCACGGCGCGGCTTGGGCGTTCGACGCGGTTTACACGCCGGTCGAAACCCAATTCCTCGTCGCGGCCACGGCCGCCGGCGCGCAGATCATCTCAGGTTACCAGCTGTTCATCGGTCAGGGGGTCGACGCCTGGCGGCTCTTCACCGGCCTGCCCCTCGACGAAGATCGCCTGCGCGCCGACCTGGCCGCCGAGGTGGTGCCGTGAAGACCTCGATCGCCACCCTCTCGATCGCCGGCTCGCAGCCCGAGAAGCTCGACGCTATCGCCGCAGCGGGCTTCGACGGCGTCGAGATCTTCGAGCCCGATCTCCTCGCCTCGGATCTGACCCCGGCCGAGATCGGCCGTATGGTCCGCGACAAGGGGCTCGAAATCACGCTCTTCCAGCCCTTCCGCGATTTCGAGGGCCTGCCTTGCCCCTGCGCACGCGCGCTTTCGCGCGAGCCGTGCGCAGGTTCGACCTGATGGCCGAGTTTGACACCGACCTGATGCTGATCTGTTCCTCAGCCCATCCCGACTCGATGGGCGGCATCGACCGGCTGGCCGCCGATCTGGCCGAACTCGGTGATTTGGCCGCGGGACGAAGACGGGCTATCTCTGGGCGGTGCTGCGCGAGGACCGTGGCTGGAACGGCACCGCGCCGTCGGGCGTGGTCTTTCACTATCGTCCAGACCGGAAAGCCGAATACGCAGCCAAAATCCTCAAGGGCTTCAACGACACGATGCAGGTAGATGTCTATGGCGGGCATACCCATCTGGCCACACCGAAACGCACGGGCGGCAAGCCGTTGCAGCTCGCATTCTGCTGGGCGCACGGCCGCAGGAAGCTGCTCAAGGCCAAGCCAAAGAAGGGATCGCCCATCGTCGACGAGGCGCTGCTTCGCATCGCCGCGCACTACAAGATCGAGGACGCCATCCGCGGGTCTGACCCGAATCATCGTCGGGCCGCCCGGCAGGAGTTGTCCCGCCCGCTGGTCGATGTATTTTTCACCTGGCTGAAGGCGCAGGCCGCGCGGGGCTCGCGCAAATCCGACATCGGGCAAGCCATGACCTATATGCTGAAACGTCAGGATGGCTTCCGACTGTTCCTCGATGCCGGGCGCGTCGATATCGACTCCAACCTGGTCGAAAACGCCATCCGCAGCCCAGCCATGAACCGCCGCAATGCGCTCTTTGCTGGCCACGATGACGGCGCTCGAAACTGGGCACGCTTCGCCAACTTGATCGGCACCTGCAAGATTAACGGCGTTGAGCCCTATGCCTATCCGCGTGACCTGTTCACGAAGCTGGCCAACGGACAACTCGCCCGCGACAACGACGCCCTGATGCCATGGGCCTATGCCCAGCAGGCCGATGCTTCACAGTGACCTCGTCTCTTAGTCCCTGACGAGCTACCGTCCTTCGCTCCATCCCATCGCGGCACAGCGTAAGCGAATACTCTATTGGGCGTGGGCGCCGCATACGACCAGTTCGGCCTTCAGCGACTTGAAAAACAGCTTTCAACGGCGGACTTGTCGTAAGAGTTTTCCTTGCCGCTCGTCGACAACCCGAACCGGTGGTGGCACAGCGGCTTCTGATGGTCGTGGGGACAGTATTGCGAACCGCGGTGCATGTGATGGGGCGCCTGGTGCTGCCAGACCGCCCCGAGACAGCAGAGAGCCGTCCAGTTCGCTATTGATCAATTCGAGAATGAATGGAACTGGCGTGGATTTATTCGCGGGGTTTATCAATCCAGATCGCGCGCCAGTTTGCAGAACGCCTCGAGGCGGATCTCCTCGGCCCGGGCGGTCGGAGGGATGCCGAGGCGCTCTAGTCTCGATTCGATGGCGGGATCGAGGCCACGGAGGCTAGCGCGGAGCATCTTGCGACGCTGGTTGAAGGCGGCGGCGACGACGCGTTCCAGGGTCTTGGGATTGGCAGGAAACCGGGGTTCGGGCAGCGCGGTCAGATGCACCACGGCCGAGGCTACCTTTGGCGCGGGCGTGAAGGCCTCGGGCGGCAGGGTGAGGACGATGCGCGCGCTGGTGCGCCATTGCGCCAGTAGCGCCAGTCGTCCGTATGCCTTGCTGCCCGGTTGCGCCACGATCCGTTCCGCCACTTCGCGCTGGAACATCAGCGTCAGGCTGTCCCAGAAGGGAGGCCAGGTCGGCGGCGTGAGCCAACGGACCAGAAGTTCGGTGCCGACATTGTAGGGCAGGTTCGCCACGATCTTGATCGGTGGCGACAGATGCTGAAGTGAGTTGATCTGAAGGGCGTCGCCGTGAAGCACGGTCAGCCGGCCCGGATAGGCGTCGGCGATTTCGGCAAGGGCGGGCAGGCAGCGCGGGTCCTTTTCGATCGCCAGCACATGGCGCGCGCCCTCGGCAAGCAGGCCGCGTGTCAGGCCACCGGGGCCGGGGCCGATTTCCAGCACGTCCGCTTGTGACAGATCCCCCGCAGCGCGGGCGATGCGCGCGGTCAGGTTCAGGTCCAGCAGGAAGTTCTGTCCCAACGCCTTGCGCGCGCGCAGGTCGTGGCGCGCGATCACCTCGCGCAGGGGGGGCAGGGTGTCGATCACGGTGCAGCCCGGCGGGCGACCATATCGGCGGCCATGCGCAGGGCGGCGCGCAGGCTCGTCGGGTCGGCAAGACCCTGGCCCGCGATGTCATGCGCGGTGCCGTGATCGGGGGAGGTGCGCACGAAGGGCAGGCCGAGCGTGACATTCACCCCGCCGGCGAAATCGATGGTCTTGATCGGGATCAGCGCCTGGTCGTGATACATGCAGACCGCCGCATCGTAGCGGGCACGCGCGGCGGGGTGGAACATGGTGTCGGCGGGCAGGGGGCCGCGGAGATCCATCCCCTCGGCGCGCAGCGCGTCAAGGACGGGAGTGATCAGCACCGATTCTTCGGTTCCCATGGTCCCGCCCTCGCCGGCATGGGGGTTCAGTCCGGCCACGGCGAGGCGTGGGGAGGTCAGGCCAAAATCGCGGTGGAGCCCGGCGTGGGTCAGGCGGATGGTGCGGGCAAGGCCCTCGGCCGTCAACCGGCGCGGCACTTCGCTTAGCGGGATGTGGATCGTGGCCGGCACGACGCGCAGATCGTCACAGGCAAGCATCATCACCACGTCGCAGCCGCCGGCCAGATGCGCCAGAAACTCTGTATGGCCGGGAAAGGCGAAACCCGCGCCTTCGATCAGCGCCTTCTTGTTGATCGGGCAGGTGACCAGCCCGGCCGCGGCGCCATCCTGCACCAGCGTGGTGGCGCGTTCGATCACCCCGATGACCTCGGCGGCATGGGCTGGGTCCGGACGGCCGGGAGACGCCGGGCCGGGAAAGGGGTGGCGCAGCACCGCGAGCGTGCCCGGCGCAAGCGCCATTGCCTCGGCCGGCGTGTCGATCTCTTGCCAGCGGGTGGCGGGGGGCAGGTGCGCGGGATCGCCGATCCAGGCAAAGGGCGGGTTCTCATCGCCTGCGCATTTCGCCGCAATCTCGGGTCCGATGCCAGCTGGATCGCCGCAGGTCATCACCAGAACAGGCGGCGGCAGGGGCAACGGCTCAGGTGGCATCGGGGCGGGCGACATGGGCGCCGCTCACGGTGTACGGATCTCGGCCTCTTCGCGCAGGGTCTGGAGCCAGACATTCGCGCGGCGCTCCAGCTGCTGGCTGAAGACCGTGAAGCGCATCTGCTCGCGCGTCGGCTCGGGGTCGGGCAGGAAGCGGCGGGCGCAGAGCTGGACGACAACGAGTTGCTCGTTCTCGACAAGATTTGCCGAAATCTCGCCCGCATCGAGACGCGCAAGTTCCGTCGCCAGGCCCGCCGGGACTTGCGGCTGGCGCAAGCTCACGGCTTCCAGAGCCTCGGCCGACAGCTCCGGAGCGATTTCGCCCATAATCGGCGCAAAGTCGGCGCAGCTGTCGGCGCGCGCGCGCAGTTCGGCGACGCGCGCGAGGTTGGTCTCGCTCCGGCCACCGGGGAGCAAGGCGCGGCGGAATTCGAGTTCGATCTGTCCCGGCGGCAGGTCGCGGGCCTCGCGCTTGGCGCGGAGTTGGAAGAAGGCGAAGGCACCCGGCACCTCGAGCGGGCCGATGATCTGGCCGGGCCGGGCGTCATCCAAGGCGACGGATACCTCTTCCGGAAGGGCGCGAAGCGGAAGCCAGTTATCCACGCGCCCGCCCTGCGCGCCGCTGGGCGCGGCCGAGATCTCGCGCGCGGCAAGGGCGAATTCCTCGATCGTATCGATCGCCATGACCTGCGGGATCAACTCCTGCACGATCTCGGCAAATTGCGGGTCCGAGGGCAGGAAGATCTCGGAAATCAACACTTCTTCGACGGGGCGAACATTGGCGACCGACATGGCCCGGTCGATCTGCGCATCGGTGACCCGCACATCGGGCCCGAACCGGCCCTGCACCAGTTCGCGCCAGACGATACCGGCATGGACAAACTCGCGGAACGTGTCGGGCGCTATCCCGTCACGCTCCAAAAGCGCCAAGAACTCGTCGGCGGAAAGATCCGCGCGGCCGGCGAATTCGCTCATGCCACTGGCGATCTGTTCGGGCGTGGCCCGCAGGCCGAAGCGGCGTGCCGTCTGAAGCTGCAAGCGATCCTCGATCAGCCGGTCGCGGGCGCGCGTGCGCGCATCGGTGCCGGCGGCGCCGATGAACTGCAGAAACCGCGCGCGCTGGTCGATTTCATGATGCGTGATCGCCTGGTCGTTGACCCAGACTGCGGCCGAGAAGGGCACTTGTGCCAGCGCAGGGAGGGGGGCGGCAAGCGCCATGAACACCGCCGCGGGCAGGGCGCGTCCGACCGCGCGCAGCACGCCCCCCAGCCAGCGCCGCGGGCGCGCCGGGATCGAAAGGGTCGGGGCGGGAGTGGGGGTGGTCAGGGGCATGCGCAAGGGTCCGTCTGCTTCCTCGTCATGTCCGGGGTAGGGTCCCCGGCGCGTTCATTCAAGTCGCACAACTCCTGCCGGAGCTGGCCGCGCTTCGCCCGCCGATACCCAGAAGCTCGATCCGCAGATCGAAGCGCGTCGATGGCGCCACATTAGTGGAGGTTGCGAAGCGACGCGAGAGGGAAAGATCCACAAGCAGGCATTCGTTGCGGAATTCCACCCCCGCCCGAGCAACGCCGAAGCGTGCCTGCTGGAAGTCGTAGCTCCAGCCCAGCCGCCCGGCCCAGCCGGTATTGAAGCGATGCCCGACATCAAAGGTCCAGTCGCGCAGATCGATGGGACGATCCTCGAAGTCGCTGGAGGGAAGCCGCAGGAAGGCGGTGCTGATCTCGGTGCGCTGGTTCGACCAGGCCAGCCGCGCCTCGCCCCGGTCGAGACCGCCGCCGTCGTCGAGGAGCGCCTGAAGCCCGAAGGACAGGCCGTCGGGCAGCGCGAAGCGCGCGGCAAGCAACCAGTCCGACCGCGACTCGCCCAGGGGCTGGCGGTTGCCGGCGGGAAAGCCCACCAGCGCTTCGCGACGCCAGACGCGGCCGACCAGGGTCTCGACAGACCAGCCCGCTGGATCATAGCGCGACCAGCGCAGGCCCAGATTGGCACGACTGCCGTCATCGGGAGCATCAAGGCCGGAATAGCGCGTCAATGCGAACAGGTTGCCGGGGTCCAGTTCGGGCATCCGGTTGTCGTCATTGGGCAGAACGACATCGCGGCGGTGGCTGGCGACCAGCTGCGCCACGGGTTCGATCACATGACGCCCGCCGCGGCCGTCGATGGCGGCCCAGGGCCAGCGCAGCTCCACCATCGCCTGCGCGGCGTGGCGCGTGACGGGATCGGGAAAGCGCGGGTCGTTATCGATGCGGACATGATCCAGCCGCCCGTGGAGCGCGCCGGTCAGAAGGATGCCGCCCGCCATCACCCATTGCCGCCGCCATTCCGCCGCCGCGTTGAGGCGGGCGAGGTGGCGCGCGGGATAGGTGCTGGGGCTTCCATCGTCCGCGGCGGCGCGGGCATGGGCCTGGCCCGCAAGGTCCAGTTGCAGCGCGCCGCCGACGGGCGTGTGGTCCAGTCCCATCCGTTGCTGCCAGTGGAACTGCACGGCGCTGCGCGGCAGCCGGCGGTCGCGGTCGATATCGCGGAGCGAATAGAAGCCAAGGGCGCGGGCCCGGATCGCCTGGTCGCGCCGGATCCGTTCAAGCGTGACGTCGGAGCTGTAGCGCGGACCGGGGATGACGTCGTAATCCTCGATATACTCGCGGTCGCTCGCGGCGAGCAGGTCGTAGCTGAGCGTGAAGTCGCGGGGCAGGGCGAAACGGCCACGGGCGAAGACATGACCCCGCGTGCGCCCGGGCTCCAGCTGGTCGCGCGCGATCTGGCCGCCGAACTCCATCCCGCCATTGGGCAGTGCCTGCCGATAGCGCAGCGACAGGGCCATCAGGCTTTCGGTTGTCAATGTCGGCGCAAGAGTCAGGTCGCGGTCAGGCCCGAGCGGGATGAAATACGGAACCGTCGCCCCGAAACCCAGCCGGCTGGAGGCGCGGAATTGCGGCACCAGAAAGCCGCGGGCGCGGGTTTGCGACGGGTCGGGCAGGCGCAGGCGCGGCAGGTAGACAAGCGGCACACCGGCGAAGCGGAACTGCGCGCCCTCAAAGAGCATTTCGCGCCGTTCCCGGTCATGCGTCACACGGTTGGCGCGGATCTCCCACAAGGGCGTGGGGTTCTCTGCGCAGACCGGGCAACTGGAGGCGATGACCGCGTCCATCTCGGTCAGGTTGGCGTCGCGGCGACGCAATTCGGCCGCGGCGATTTGCATCTGCTGGTCCAGCACCAGCCGCGCCGAGCGCACGATTCCGTCGCGCAGATCGCCGGAAAGCTCGGCCTCGTCGGCCAGAAACAGGCGGTCGGGGCCGTCCTGCAGCACGATCGGACCGCTCACAGCAAGCTGCCGGCTGCGTGGGTCGTAGACGATGCGCGTCGCGGTGAGCCGGATCGATCCTTGCCAGACCTCGACCGCGCCTTCGGCGATCAGCCGGCCGGTGGGATCGATGTCGACCCGGTCGGCCGTCAGCGTGGCGAGCGACTGGGCCTGCGCCGGCGGCAGCGGAAGCGCCACCGCCAGCGCTACCGCCAGCGCGGCGGCCGCAAACTGCGCGCCCATCCCCCTGATCCGCCGCCTCAACCGCGTCACTAGCCGTCCTCCAGATGCAGAAGCACACCCAGCGCCAGCAGGATCGTCGCCAATGGCGGCGTCCAGACCGCCAGCACCAGGGGTATCTGCCCGTTCTCTCCCAGAACCTGCGCGAAGTTGCGCAGAAAGAATAGGGCAAATCCGGCGATCACCGTCAGCATGATGCGCGCGCCGGCGCCGCCGGCGCGGCTGTGTCGCATGCAAAGCACAGTGCCGATCAGCATCATCGCCGCCGTCAGCAACGGCAGCGCGAGTTCGGTGTGGAATTGCACGCGCAGCGTCCGCGTTGCCAGCCCTGCCCGCTCCATCGCCGAGATCAACTCGGGCAGCGCCCAGACCGAGATCGTGCCGCTGCGGGCGAAACTGTCGCGGATGCGCGCCGGCGTCAGATCGGTGGCCAGCAGGTAGCTTTCCAAGCTCTCGGCGTCGCGCTCGGGATTGGCGGCGGTCAGGTCCCAGCGCTTGGCGTCCTGCAACTCCCAGCTGCCGGCGCCCAGCCGCGCCACCGACGCCTCGATCCGCGAAAGCGGCGCGCCGGTGGTTCGGTCGAACTCGATGAACCCGGCGTTGCGGAAGGTCAGGCCGTCGGCTTCGACCGATCCGGCGCGGATCACCGTCTGGCCCAGGCTGTCGCCCTGCCGCAACCAGAGCCCGTCCTCGCCGACCGCGACCTGCAGTACCAGGTCGGGCGCGGTAATGGCTTGCGTTTGCGCCTGGTAGAGCCGCGTCGCCGCCGCGACCAGCGGGTTGAGGCCTGCCACGACCAGCGCGCCAAAGAGGAGCGTGGCGATGAACGGCTCCAGCAACATGCGCAGCGCCGAGCGGCCCGCGGCGCGGATCACCACCAGCTCCGACGTTCGCGCCAAGGCCAGAAAGAGCGCCATCGCCGACAGGATCGCCAGCAGCGGCAGCACCTGGTAGAAAGTGGTCGGAGTGCGCAGCGCGGCAAGCCACAGGATCTGCTGCAAGCCGGTATCGCCGCCACCGAAACGCCGCATCATCTCCACCAGTTCGAAGAGATAGAGGATGCCCAGAAAGACCGCGGCAATCACCCCGAAGGTGCCGGCCAGCCGCTGCGTCAGGTAAAGCCCCAGCGTCATGCCGCCCCCCGTGTGCGCCGCCGCCGTGCGGCATGGCCCAGAAGCAGCAGCCCCGCCGCAACCCCCAGCGCGATCGGCACCGCCCCCAGCCACGACAGCGCGACCGAGCGCATCGCCTGGCCGGCCGCGGCATTGGTCAGTAGTTGCATCAACGTCAGCAGCACCACGGCCAGCACGACCGGCTTCCAGGTTCCCAGTCGGTTGAACCCACCCGCGATCAGCGCCGCAAAGCCGATGAGCGCCGCGGCGACCGCGGTGAAGGGCTCGATGAAGCGCGAGAAGAGTTCGAACCGCGCCTGCGCCGGGGTGGCGCGCGTTTCCTGCAGCAGCTCGGGCGAGGCGGCGATCAGGGCGGCGGTCGGCAGCTCCTCGATGCGCCGGGTGCGCCCGGCGGTGCCGATCAGCGCGCTCAGGTCATAGGTGAAATCGGCGAAGGTGGTCACCGCCAGCCGCCCGGTCTGGGCGCTGTGGATCTGCGCGTAGCCGTCGATCATCACCAGTTTCGGGCCCGATTGCTCGGGCACGATCAGGGCGGTCCGCGCGGTATAGTCGACACGCTGCGCGAGCGATCGGGCATCGGACAGGAAGACGCCGCGCATCACTCCCTCCGGTGTGATCTCGGCGACATAGAGGGTGATGCCGTTCGTCGGGTGGTGAAAAACACCGTCCTGCAAGAGCCCGGCGGTCACGTTCTCGGTGATCTCGGCCTGGCGTTGGGCCAGCTGGGCGCGCGCGGCGGGCACCAGGAAATGCGCCAGCACCATCAGGAAGGCGGTGACGATCAGCCCGAAGATGATCACCGGCCGCGCCAGCCGCAGCGGGGACAGACCGGCGGCCTGCAGCACCGTCACCTCGCTCGCGCGGATCAGCTGCACCGTGACATAGGTCGCCGCGACGAAGGCCGCGATGGGCAGGACGGTGCGGATCAGCATCGGCAGGCTGAGCGCGGTGAATTCCAGGAAGATCAGCATCGGCTGGCCATCGCTGATCAGCTGCTCGAAGAGCCGCACCGCGCGGTTGACCCAGTAGACCGAGACCAGGACCAGCGCGAAGAATCCGAAGACCCACAGAAGCTGCGACAGGATATACCGATCAAGTCGCGTCACGCCCGCGCCCTTCCCGAACCATTCAACAGGCGCCACGATATACAGGTTTGCCCACCGGGAACAACGTCCCGCGGCCATGCCGTCTGGCCCGGGTTTGGGCACTGGTCAAGCTGCGGGGCGACGGGTAGGGTCCGGCCAGTTCAGCATATGCCCGGCACCTATGCCGGGAACCGAAGAGGGAGATTGCCCATGTCGCTCGTTCCGATCACCTTTGCCGAAGCCGATGCCCAGGCGCTGTCGGCCCATGAAGGGCGCGTCGTCGTTTTCGCCGACGCAGAGCCCGACGCCTGGGCGCGCCGTGTCGACCGGCTGGCCAAGGGGGCGGTGAAACGCGCGCTCGCCAGCCCCGCCTGGGAGAAGGTCAAGCCCGGCGCCGGCATGGAATTGGCGTTTCCGGCCGGGATGGCGGCGCGCGCGGTGCTTCTGGTGCGCCTGACGAAGCGGGCCAAACCCGCCGATTTGCGACAGGCCGGGGTGACGATCGGCAAGTCCCTGGGCGAGGAGGGGGCGCTGATCGCCGCGGCCTCGGTGAAGGGCGCCGAATATCTGGTCGAAGGGTTGGCGCTGCGCGCCTATCAGTTCGCCCGCCGCGCCGAGGCGCCGAAGCCGCTGGGCGCGGTCACCATCGCCTGCGGCAGCGTCGAGGCCGCGAAGGAGGCCGCCGCCGATGCGCTGGCGCGCGCCGAGGGGGTGCATTTCACCCGCGACCTGATCAACGAGCCGGCGAACATCCTGACGACCACCGAGTTTGCCGAGCGCTGCGCAGCCATGCGCGACCTGGGCCTGGAGGTCGAGGTGCTTGAGGAGGCCGAGCTGGAGAAGCTGGGCATGAGGGCGCTGCTGGCCGTCGGGCAGGGCTCCGAGAGCCCCTCGAAAGTGGTGGTCATGCGCTGGCAGGGCGGCGGGGCCGAGAAGCCGCTGGCGCTGGTCGGCAAGGGCGTCGTCTTCGACACCGGCGGCATCTCAATCAAGCCGGCGGGCGGGATGGAAGACATGGTGATGGACATGGGCGGCGCGGGCGTCGTCGCCGGCACGATGCGCGCGCTGGCGCTGCGCAAGGCGAAGGCCAATGTCGTGGGGCTGATCGGCCTTGTCGAGAACATGCCCGACGGGCGCGCGCAACGCCCGGGCGATGTCGTGACCTCGATGAAGGGCGACACGATCGAGGTGATCAACACCGATGCCGAAGGGCGGCTCGTGCTGGCCGATGTGCTCTGGTACGCACAGGAGCGGTTCGAGCCGGTGGCGATGGTGGATCTGGCGACGCTGACCGGCGCGATCATCATCGGGCTGGGGCACGAGAAGGCCGGCGTCTTCGCCAATGACGACGCCTTCTGCGACGCTTTCCTGAAAGCCGCGGCCGATACCGGCGAGGGTGCCTGGCGGATGCCGCTCGACCCGGCCTATGACGAGCAGATCAAGTCGCGCGTCGCCGATGTGAAGAACGTGGGCGGCCGGCCGGCGGGATCGGTCACCGCGGCGCAATTCCTGCAGCGCTTCGTCAAGCCCGGCACCCCCTGGATCCATCTGGACATCGCCGGGGTCGCCTTTCACGCCAAGGACACGCCCTACGCGCCGAAGGGGGCCTCCGGCTGGGGCGTGCGCGCGCTCGACGAGCTGGTGCGCACCCAGTACGAGGGCTGAGCCGGGGGGCGGCAAGGATGGCGGTGGCGCGTTTCTACCACCTGACCCGTGACCCGCCCGAGGCGCTGTTGCCGGCGCTGATCGGCAAGGCGCTGGAGCAGGGCCTGCGCGTCGCCGTCCGGGGGCAGGACCCGGCGCGGATGGCGGCGCTGGACCTGTCGCTCTGGCGCGGCGACGGCTTTCTGCCGCACGGGCTGGCGGGCGGGCCGCATGACGCCGACCAGCCGGTCCTGCTGGTCTGCGCGCCGACACCCGCGATCGACCTGCCCAACCGCCCCGGATGCCTGATCGCGCTGGAGGCAAGCCCGGTCACGCCCGAAGAGGCAAAGGCGCTGGAGCGTCTTTGCGTCATCTTCGATGGCGGCGAGCCCACGGCCGTCGAGGCCGCGCGCGCGCAATGGCGCGAACTGACGGCGGCCGGTGTGGCCGCGGAATACTGGAACCGCGACAGCGGCCGCTGGACCTGCCAGGCGCGCCACCCGTCCGCCTGAAACGATCGTGTTCAGCGGCGCCGCGCTGACGCGCGGCACGACCTTTCCGGTGCGCCCGCGCGCTGCGCGCGCCGGCTCACGAGGTACGGGCCCGAAAGTCGCACTTCGGGCGCGCGTGACGCGTCGAAACGATGCACTAACTTGTGAAGCGTGGCGCTGCGCGTTATGCAATCGCAGCATGGGACAGGGTGGCCGACAGGGTCCGGCCCACCGAGCAAGGGGGAAGTGACGCGTGAGAATTGGCGCTCCGAAAGAGGTGATGCCCGGCGAGAGTCGGGTGGCGATGACCCCGGATTCTGCCGTGCAGCTGAAGAAGCTGGGGCATGACTGCCTGATCGAGGCAGGGGCCGGCGCGGCGGCCGGGTTCGAGGATGCGGCCTATGAGGCGGCGGGCGTGAAGGTCGTGGCCGATACCGCCGCGCTCTGGTCCGAGGCCGAGATCATCGTCAAGGTCCGCGAGCCGCAGCCCGAGGAACTGGCCCGTCTGTCATCCGGCAAGACGCTGATTTCCTTCTTCTGGCCGGCGCAGAATGCCGAGATGCTGGAAGCCGCGAAAGCGACCGGCGCCAGCGTCATCGCCATGGACATGGTCCCCCGGATCAGCCGGGCGCAGAAGATGGATGCGCTGTCGTCGATGGCCAATATCGCCGGCTACCGGGCGGTGATCGAGGCGGGCAACAACTTCGGCCGCTTCTTCACTGGGCAGGTCACCGCCGCGGGCAAGATCCCGCCGGCAAAGGTTCTTGTCGTGGGCGCCGGCGTCGCCGGTCTGGCCGCGATTGGCACCAGCGTCTCGCTGGGCGCGATCACCATGGCCTTCGACGTCCGCCCGGAAGTGGCCGAGCAGATCGAATCGATGGGCGCGGAATTCGTCTTCCTGGAATTCGAGCAGACCCAGGACGGCGCGGCGACGGGCGGCTACGCGGCTCCCTCCAGCCCCGAGTTCCGCGAAAAGCAGCTCGCCAAGTTCCGCGAACTCGCGCCCGAGGTCGATATCGTCATCACCACCGCGCTCATCCCCGGCCGTCCCGCGCCCAAGCTCTGGACCAAGGACATGGTCGCCATGATGAAGCGCGGCTCGGTCATCATCGACTTGGCGGCGGAAAAGGGCGGCAACTGCGACCTGACCGTGGCGGATGAGAAGATCGTGACCGAGAACGGCGTCACCATAGTCGGCTACACCGACTTCCCCAGCCGGATGGCGACCCAGTCCTCGACGCTTTATTCGAACAATATCCGCCACATGCTGAGCGATCTTACACCTAAGAAGGACGGTGTGGTCGCCCATGACATGGAAGACGACGTGATCCGCGGCGCGACCGTCGCCCACGCGGGCGAGATCACCTTCCCGCCGCCGCCGCCCAAGGTGCAGGCGATCGCGGCGCAGAAGCCCAGGGAAAAGCCGAAGGAGCTGACGGTCGAGGAAAAACGCGCCCAGGAGGTCGGCGCCTTCCGGGCCGAAACGAGGCGGCAGGTGATCCTTCTGGCTGCCGCCGGCGCGGCGGTGATGGCGGTGGGCCTGGTCGCGCCGGAAAGCTTCATGCGCAACTTCATCATCTTCGTGCTGGCGGTCTTCGTCGGCTTCCAGGTGATCTGGAACGTCGCGCACAGCCTGCACACACCGCTGATGGCGGTGACGAACGCGATCTCGTCGATCATCATCCTCGGAGCGTTGATGCAGATCGGCTCGACCTCGGGTCTGATCACGGTTCTGGCGGCCCTGGGCATCCTGATGGCGGCGGTGAACATCTTTGGCGGTTTCATGGTGACACGGCGGATGCTCGCCATGTTCCAGAAGTCCTGAGCGGGCGGGAGACAGGATTATGGATTACGGTTTCACCATGGCCGCCTATGCGGTCGCGACAGTCCTTTTCGTCCTGGCCCTGGGCGGGCTGTCGAACCAGGAAAAGGCCAAGCGCGCGGTCTGGTACGGCATCGTCGGCATGGCGGTGGCGGTGCTGGCCACAATGGTCGGTCCGGGCAGCGGGCTCTGGGTGCTGTCGCTTGTGCTGATCGCGCTCGGCGGGCTCGTCGGCTGGCAGCTTGCCGCGCGGGTCAAGATGACCCAGATGCCCGAGCTGGTGGCGATCATGCACAGCCTCGTGGGGCTCGCGGCGGTCTTCGTGGGCCTCAACGCGCATCTTGAGATCGGCCGCGTCGCCCAGGCCTTCGCCGAGGCCGCGCTTCCCTTCCCGCAACCCCAGGGCCCGATGTCCACGGCCGCCTACCAGCTCTGGCTGGGGATGACCGATTTCGCCATGATCATCGGCAAGAAGACCGCGGTCGAGGTGACGATCCTCCGCATCGAGCTGATGCTGGGCATCTGGATCGGCGCGGTGACCTTCACCGGCTCGGTCGTGGCTTATGGCAAGTTGGCCGGGCGCATCGACAGCGCGCCGAAGCAGATGCCGGGGGGCCACCTGCTGAACGCCGGGGCCGCGGGCGCCTCGCTTCTTTTCGCCGGCCTCTACCTTGCCTTCGCGGAAAGCGGGTTCGCCGCGATCCTGATGCTTCTGGTGCTGACGGCGCTGGCGCTCTTCATCGGCTATCACCTGATCATGGGGATCGGCGGGGCCGACATGCCGGTCGTGGTGTCGATGCTCAACTCCTATTCGGGCTGGGCGGCGGCGGCGATCGGCTTTTCGCTCGGCAACGAGCTTCTGATCGTCGTGGGCGCGCTCGTCGGCGCCTCGGGGGCGATCCTGAGCTACATCATGTGCAAGGCGATGAACCGCTCCTTCGTCTCGGTCATCCTTGGCGGCTTCGGCGGCGCCTCGGGCCCGGCGATGGCGATCGAGGGCGAGCAGATTGCCATCGACGCCGACGGCGTGGCCGCGGCGCTGAACGAGGCCGATTCGGTCGTCATCATCCCCGGCTACGGCATGGCGGTCGCCCAGGCACAGCAATCGGTGAGCGAGCTGACCCGCAAGCTGCGCGCCCGCGGCAAGAACGTCCGCTTCGCCATCCACCCGGTCGCCGGGCGCCTGCCGGGGCATATGAACGTGCTGCTCGCCGAGGCCAAGGTGCCCTACGACATCGTGCTGGAGATGGACGAGATCAACGACGACTTC
>CAZKSE010000042.1:0-22208 GCA_964555305.1 uncultured Rhodobacter sp.
GCTGTGATTTTGTGCAAGTTTGCACACCCCACCGGATCAGCCCCGGCGCGGCCCGCTCCCCGCTCAGCCGTCGCTACCCCGCGCGGCCTTCTCGTCCAGTCCCGAGCGCCCCTCGCGCCGCGCCAGTTCCGCCTCGATCTCTGCGAGCGTCACGCCCCGCGCGGCGCACATGACCAGCAGGTGATAAAGCACGTCCGCCGCCTCGGCGGTCAGTCGCTCCCGGTCGCCCTTGACCGCCTCGATCACCGCCTCGATCGCCTCCTCGCCGAACTTCTCGGCGCATTTCTCGGGGCCCTTGGCGAGCAGCTTCGCGGTCCAGCTGCTGGCGGGGTCCGCGCCCTTCCGCGCGGCGATGGTCGCCGCCAGTCGTTCGAGCGCGCTCATGCCAGCCGCACCGGGATGCCGGCCGCGGCCATGTGGGCCTTGGCCTGACCGATCGTATACTCCCCGAAGTGAAAGATCGACGCCGCCAGCACCGCCGAGGCGCCACCCTTCGTCACCCCCTCGACCAGGTGATCCAGCGTGCCGACGCCGCCACTGGCGATCACCGGGATCGGCACCGCATCGACGATGGCGCGCGTCAGGTCCAGGTTGAAGCCCGCCCGCGTGCCGTCGCGGTCCATCGAGGTCAGCAGGATCTCACCCGCGCCCTTGCCCGCGACCGTGCGCACGAAGGCCACCGCATCGACGCCGGTCGGGCGGCGCCCGCCATGCGTGAAGATCTCCCACTTGCCCGGCGCGACGGTCTTGGCGTCGATGGCCACCACGATGCACTGGCTGCCGAACCGGTCGGCCGCGCGGGCCACCACGTCGGGGTCGGCGACGGCCGCGGAATTGAAGCTGACCTTGTCCGCGCCGGCCAGCAACAGCGCGCGCACATCCTCGACCGTGCGCACGCCACCGCCAACGGTAAGCGGCATGAAGCACTGCTCGGCCGTGCGGGTGACCAGGTCGAACATCGTGCCGCGGTTTTCATGCGTGGCGTGGATGTCAAGGAAACACAGCTCATCCGCGCCTGCCGCGTCATAGGCCTTCGCGGCCTCGACCGGGTCGCCGGCATCGATCAGGTTGACGAAATTCACGCCCTTGACCACGCGGCCATCGGCGACATCGAGGCAGGGGATGATGCGGGTCTTGAGCATGGCTCGCGTTTACACCCGCCGCGCGCGCCGATACAAGGGCCGCCATGCGCCCGATCCTTGCCCTGCCCTTGCTGCTCTGCGCCTGCGCCGCGCCCGCCGTGGTCCCGCCGCCGACCCCGGACCGGGCCGATCGGATCGCCGCGGAATGCCGGCTTCTGGAACGCGCCCAGTCCGAGACCGAGGCGCGCGGGCTGCGCGTCTGGCCGGATGTGCTGGTCGGCTGTCCGAGTCATGCCGGGCTGGGCAATGCGATGACCCTGGCCCAGGCGTCGGAGGCCACGCGCGCCGCCAACGCCGCCCGCCCGCCCGAGACGGTGCGCACAATGGGGGCGCGGGCCGACATGGTCTACCGCCGAATGATCACCCGCGGGGTCCCCGTGGCGGTGGCCGAGACGATGGCCGGCATGCCGGAATTTGCCGCCGCCGCGCGCTGAGGGAGGCATTTTCCGCCGCTGTCCGCATGCGAACAACAGCGCAAATCACTCTGTTATCGTCATCTTGGTGAAAACAAAACCGAGTGAGACCTAGCCGCCGCCCTGCCCATCAGCCCTTCAGCGTGGCCAGCGCCTGCGCCAGGTCGAGCTTGCCATCATAGAGCGCCCGGCCGGAAATGGCTCCCGCGATGACGCCTGTGTCGCGCAGCGCGACAAGGTCGGCAAGCGAGGACACCCCACCCGAGGCGATGACCGGGATCGCCACCGCGCCAGCCAGTTCGGCGGTCGCGCCGATATTCGGCCCCTGCATCGCGCCGTCGCGGTCGATGTCGGTATAGACGATGGCAGCGACGCCCGCGTCCTCGAAAGCACGGGCGAGGTCGGTTGCGGCGATATCGGTCTGATCGGCCCAGCCGCGGGTGGCGACGCGACCGGCCCGTGCGTCGATACCGACGGCCACCTGCCCCGGAAAGGCACGCGCGGCCTGCCGCACAAGATCCGGATTCTCGACCGCGACGGTGCCGAGGATGACGCGCGCCAGACCCTTGCCCAGCCAGGCCTCGATCGTGGTCATGTCGCGGATCCCGCCGCCCAGCTGGCAGGGAATCTCGACCGCGTCGAGGATAGCCTCGACCGCGCGGGCATTGACCGGGGCGCCGGCGAAGGCGCCGTTCAGATCGACCAGATGCAGCCATTCTGAGCCCGCCTCGGCAAAGGCACGTGCCTGACCGGCGGGGTCATCGCTGAAGACCGTCGCCTGCTCCATCGCGCCGCGCAGAAGCCGCACGCATTGGCCATCCTTCAGATCGATCGCGGGATAAAGGATCATGGGGGTTCTCCGGCAGGTGCAGGGGGGCCTTAGCGCAGCGAAGCGAGCGATGCAAATGCGCGCGGCGTTGCCGTCACCGGATCGACGCGCTTGCCAAGCGCGCGTCGGGCGGCGACACTACGCGCGGGAGGAACGCGATTGAAGATGCTACGCAAGGCCGCCGCGACCATCGCGATTGCCGCGCTCATCGCCATCGGCTCGATGGCCCCGGCGCTGGCCGACCCGGCCTTCGGAATGTGGCGCTCCGAGCCGGATGACCGGGGCATTGTCACCATGATCCAGGTTGTCGATTGCGACGACCGGATCTGCGGGCGGCTCGTTTCCGTCTACGATGCAGAGGGGCGGCCGCTTGATTCGCCGGACGCGGGCCGCGCCTATATCTGGGGCATGGAGCCGCGGGGGTCGGGCCAGTATCGCGACGGGCGCCAGTGGGTGCCGGAGCGCGGGCAGGACTTTGCCGCCCGGATGGTGCTTGAGGGCGACCGGCTGACCGTCACGCATTGCAGCTACCTGGTGATCTGCCGCGACCAGGTCTGGACCCGCGCGAACTGACCCCTCAGCCGAAAACCGACCATTGCTGCGCGCGGGCGAGGCGCTCGACCGCGAGCGTGCCGAGTTGCGAGTTTCCCTGGGGGTTCAACCCCGGGGACCAGACCGCGATGGCGGCGCGCGACGGCACGATAACCAGAATCCCGCCGCCGACCCCGCTTTTGCCCGGCAGGCCCACGCGAAAGGCGAAATCGCCCGAGCCGTCGTAATGCCCGCAGGTCATCATCAGTGCGTTGATCCGCCGGACGCGCGCCGGTGACAGAAGCCGCGGCAGACCCGGCACGCCCATCAGGAACCGGCCGGCCCGCGCAAGTTGGCGGCAGGTCATTTCGGCGGCGCATTGGTGAAAATACGCGCCCAGCACATGATTGGGCGGGTGGTGCAGGTTCTCATGCGCGCAGAGCTCATGCGCCAGCGCAAAGTTGCGATGCCCGGTTTCGGTTTCCGAGCGCGCGACGGCCTCGTTGATGTGGATGTCATCGTCATCGGCGGCGAGCCGCAGGAAGCGCAGGTAGGCGCCGAGAAACTCGCGCGGGGCATGGCCCGACAGAAGTGCGTCGGTGACCACGATAGCGCCGGCATTGATGAACGGGTTCCGGGGAATGCCGCGCTCATGCCCGAGCTGGAGGATGGAGTTGAAGGCCAGCCCCGAAGGCTCGCGCCCGACGCGACGCCAGAGCTGGTCGCCCAGCCGGCCGAGCGCCATCGCCAGCGTGAACACCTTGGAGACCGACTGGATCGAGAAGGGCACGCCCGCATCGCCCGCGGCGCATTCGGTGCCGTCGGCGAGGCAGACGGCGATGGCGAACTGCTCGGGATCGATGCAGGCGAGTTCGGGGATATAGTCGGCGACCTTGCCGCGGCGGGGCGCGGCTGCCATCTCGGCGGCGATGCGGTCGAGTATGGCCTGAAGATCGCTCACATCAGGGGCTCCAGCGCAAGAAGTTGCCGATCAGCCGCAACCCGGCAGCCTGGCTTTTCTCAGGGTGGAACTGCGTGCCGAGGATGTTGTCCCGCCCGACGATGGCGGTGACCGGCCCGGCGTAATCGACATGCGCGAGTAGATGCGCGGGGACGTCGACATGGAACTGGTAGGAATGGACGAAATAGGCATGATCGCCGGTCGTCAGCCCCTCGAGCACCGGATGGACACGGTCGATGACCATGTCGTTCCATCCCATGTGCGGCACTTTCAGCGCGGGATCGGCGGGCGTGATGCGTTCGACCGTGCCGGGGATCCAGGCAAGGCCGGGGGTTTCGCGGTATTCGAGCCCCCGGGTGGCCAGAAGCTGCATGCCGACGCAGATGCCAAGAAACGGCCGGCCGCGGACGATGACCGCGTCCTCCAGCGCCTCAATCATGCCGGGGACGGCGGCGAGCGTGTCGCGGCAGGCGGGGAAGGCACCGTCGCCAGGCAGGACGATCCGGTCGGCGCGGGCGACATCATCGGTGCGCGACGAGATCAGGATCTCGTCACCAAGTTCTGCGGCCATGCGCTGGAACGCCTTTTCAGCCGAATGCAGGTTCCCGCTTTCGTAGTCGACGAGAACGGTCAGCATGGATCAGAGCGTGCCCTTGGTGGAGGGGACCGCGTCTGCCTTCCTGGGGTCGATTTCCACCGCGGCGCGGAGCGCGCGGGCAACGGCCTTGAAGGCGGCCTCGGCGATGTGGTGGCTGTTGATCCCATGCAGGCGGTCGACATGCAGCGTGATGCCCCCCTGCGCGGCAAAGGCCTGGAAGAATTCGCGCACCAGTTCGGTATCGAAGGCGCCGATCTTGGCGGTTGGGAAATCGACGTTCCACACCAGATACGCCCGACCCGACAGGTCAAGCGCGGCGCGGACCTGCGCGTCGTCCATCGGCAAGTGGCATTCGCCGTAGCGTCGGATGCCGCGCTTGTCACCCAGGGCCTGCGCCAGAGCCTGACCCAGCGCGATGCCAACATCCTCGACGGTGTGGTGGTCGTCGATATGCAGATCGCCTTCGGCCGCGACATTCAGGTCGAACAGGGCATGGCGGGCAAGCTGGTCCAGCATGTGATCGAAGAAGCCGACGCCGGTCCGGTTGTCATAGGCCCCGCTGCCGTCGAGCGACAGCGCGACAGTGATGTCGGTCTCGGCAGTCTTGCGGGCGATCCTGGCGCTGCGCATGCGAGGGGGCTCCGGCTGTGGCACGCCAGCGGTATAGGCCGGCGGCACCGGTTTTGCTAGCCCTCGTATCCTTCGACGATGATCAGATCGGCGACGCTGACAGGATCGCGGATGGCCTTCGCCGCCTGATACTCGGGCGAGTTGAAGCAGTCGGTCGCCGCCTGCAGGCTGGGAAATTCGATCACCACGGTGCGGGCGCGGGTCTGCCCCTCCACCAGGGTCTGGGCACCGCCGCGGATCAGGAAACGCGCCCCATATTTGGCAAAGGCCTCAGCATTGGCGTCGCGGTAGCGGGCGTAGGTATCGGGGTCCTGCACATCGACATGGCCGACCCAATAGGCTTTGGGCATGATCACTCCTCCAACGCTTGCAGCCTGCCGGTTTTGCCCCGCTGGTGCAAGGATGCGGAGAGCCTGGGCCGGGTCAGGTGAAGCGGGGCAGGAACGACAGGAACCCCGAGGGCGCTGGCGCCTCTTCGGCGTAATCGCGGGCGGGGCCTGTGCCGACCGCGGTGACCTGCTTGAACTCGTAGCGCATCTCGTCCGCGTCCAGGTCCGAGGCTATGATCAGCGCGTGCAGCACATGGCGCGGACCGTCATAGATGTCGATCACCCCCCGCAGCCGCGGCGCCCGCGAGGCATCGACGGCAAAACCGCCGTCCCACAGGCGTTGGATGGGAAAGACCGCCTCGTTCAGATGCACGCAAAGCCGCGTGCTCCTGCGCTCGGCCCGTTGACGCGCGATATCCAGCCCGCGACGGATATCTTCCGGCAGATATTCCAGCATGATGTGCCCCCCGGCAGCTTCATCCATCTTGTCACCAATTTCGCCAAAAACAAGCTATCCTTTTACGACATCTGCGTTTTCCCCGGCGCCCGGTGCAAGGGCTGTTCGGTCGCGCACAGGGGGTGCGCACCTTGCCTGGTTGAATAACCCGCGTTGACCACGATTTCATGACACAACGAAGGAGTATCGACATGGGCAGATTGATCGACGGGGAATGGTCCTCGGAATGGTATGACACGCGGGCGACCGGCGGGGCGTTCAAGCGCGACACGGCAAAGTTCCGCAACTGGGTCACGGCCGATGGAGTGCCCGGACCGACTGGCGAAGGCGGGTTCAGGGCCCAGAGCGGGCGCTACCACCTTTATGTCTCCTACGCCTGTCCCTGGGCGCACCGCACCCTGATCTTCCGCGCGCTGAAGGGACTCACGGATCATATAGACGTCTCGGTCGTACACCCGGACATGCTGGACAACGGCTGGGAGTTCCGCACCGATTTTCCCGGCGCGACCGGTGACCGGCTTCACGGCGCGGAATTCATGCACCAAGTCTACACCCGCGCCGACCCCGAAGTATCGGGCCGCGTGACCGTGCCGGTCCTCTGGGATCGCGAGCGTGAGGCCATCGTCTCGAACGAAAGCGCCGAGATCATCCGCATGTTGAACTCGGCCTTCGACGAAATCACCGGCAACACCGACGACTACTGGCCAGAGGCCCTGCGGGACCGGATCGAGGAATTCAACGACCGGATCTACGACACGGTCAACAACGGCGTCTACAAGGCCGGCTTCGCGACCACGCAAAAAGCCTATGAGGCCGCCGCGGGCCCGCTGTTCGATTCGCTCGACTGGCTTGAGGCGCATCTGGCCGACAACCGCTACCTGCTGGGCGAGCAGTTGACCGAAGCTGACTGGCGACTTTTCACCACGCTCGTGCGCTTCGATGCGGTCTACCACGGGCATTTCAAATGCAACCGGCGTCGGCTGGTCGATTATCCGCATCTCTGGGCTTATACGCGCGCGCTTTACCAGCATCCGGGCGTGGCGGAGACGGTGCACATGGACCACATCACGCGCCACTACCATTACAGCCACGACACGATCAATCCGCACCGGATCGTGCCGATCGGGCCGAAGCTCGATTTCGACGCGCCGCACGGGCGCGGCTGAACCGGCGCTTGGAAGACCGGCCCGCGCTTGCTAGCCTTCGCGCAGTATGCGGGAGGGTATCATGCGCCAGTTTCTACTTGTGGCCGCGCTGGCCGTCGTCGGCCTCCCCGCTGCAGCCCAAAGCTGCGGCGGGCCGTTTTCATTTTTCGTCGACGGGCTAAAGGCCGAAGCCGTGGCGCAGGGCCAATCGCGCGATCTGGTGGACCGCTTCTTCCAAAGCGTCCGGCAGGACCAGTCCGTGCTGCAACGCGACCGCTCGCAGGGGTTCTTCACCCGGCCCTTCATCGACTTCTCGCGCCAATTGATCAGCCAGGACCGGCTCAACCGCGGGCAGCGTATGCGCCAGCAGCAGGCCGCGTTGTTTGACCGGGCGCAGCGGGACTACGGCGTGGCCCCAGCGATGCTGCTGGCCTTCCTGGCCTTCGAGACCGACTACGGCAGCTTCCAGGGCGATTTCAACACCGCCAACGCCCTGGTGACGCTGGCCCATGACTGCCGCCGGCCCGAACTGTTCCGCCCCCAGGTCCTGGCGATGATCGAGCTATACCGGCAGGGAATGCTCGACCCCGCCAGCACGACCGGCGCCTGGGCGGGCGAGATCGGCATGGTGCAGATGCTGCCCACCGATATCCTGCGCCTGGCGGTCGATGGCGATGGCGACGGGCAAATCGACCTGAAACGCTCTCTCCCCGATGCGATCCTGTCAGGCGCGGCACTGCTGCGCCACCACGGCTGGCGCGCGGGCGAGCCCTGGCTGCACGAGGTGCGCATCCCGCAGGGGCTTGACCTGACGCGCACCGGGCTGCGGACCGAACTGACCGTCGCCGACTGGCAACGCCTTGGCGTCCAGCCCCGCCACGGCAGCCTGCCCGCAGGGTCGATGCGCGCCTCGATCATCCTGCCGCAGGGACACCGGGGGCCGGCCTTCATGGTCTTTCCGAACTTCCGCAGCCTCTTCGAATGGAACCAGAGCTTCACCTATGTCGTGACCGCCGCCTATTTCGCCACCCGGCTAGATGGCGCGCCGGTCTACGACGCGGGCAATCCGCAACCCGGGCTCGACCGTGACCAGATGCGCGAATTGCAGCGCCGGCTTCAGGCGCGGGGCTTCAACACCGGCGGTGTGACCGGGATCCTTGGCGCCAATACCCGCGCGGCGGTGCAGGATGTGCAGGCGCAACTTGGCCTGCCCGCGGATGGCTGGCCCACGCCGGAACTGCTGCGCCGGCTCTGACCGGTCATCGCGGGAACACGGGCGCCGACGGATTCAGGGCAAACCACGACCCGGGTACTGGACCGTTCGACCGACTGAAGTTATCGGGGGCTCAACTGGGCCGGAGGGATCATGGAGCAAATTCTTTCGCTGGCCGGGCAGAACCTGCTGTCGCCCGTGATCCTGTTCTTCGTTCTGGGCGTGGCGGCCTCGCTGGCGCGGTCCGACCTGACCTTTCCCGAAGCCATCGCCAAGGGCATGTCGCTCTATCTGCTCTTCGCCATCGGTTTCAAGGGCGGCGCCAGCGTGGCGCAGCACGGGGCCGACATCAGCCTGGGGCTGGCGGTTCTGGCAGGGGTGGTGCTGTCCTTCGTTCTGCCCTTCGTGGCCTTCGTGCTGCTCAGGGCGTTGGCGCGAGGCGTTTCGACGATCGATGCCGCGGCGGTCGCCGGGCATTACGGCTCGATCTCGATCGTGACCTTCGTCGCCGCCACCTCGCTTCTGACCGCGGGCGGGATCGTGCACGAGGGCTACATGGTCGCCGTCGCCGCGGCGATGGAAGCACCGGCCATCGTCTCGGCGCTATGGCTGGCGACGCGCGGCGGGGCGGGCGGCCGGATGGATGGCGATCTCTGGCGCGAGATCCTGCTCAACGGCTCGATCGTGCTGTTGCTGGGCGCCTTCGCGATCGGCTGGATCACCGGCGAGCGCGGCATGAACGAGATCGCGCCCTTCATCGTCGCGCCGTTCAAGGGTGTGCTTTGCCTGTTCCTGCTGGACATGGGTATCGTCGCGGGGCGCGAATTGCGCGCCGCCGGGCGGATCGTGACGCCCGGGGTCGTGGCCTTCGGCCTGACCATGCCGCTCGTGGGTGCGGGCTTCGGGCTGGCGGCGGCGCTTCTTCTGGGCCTCTCGGCCGGGGGGGTGGCCGTCATGATGACCCTGTCGGCCTCGGCCAGTTACATCGCCGTGCCCGCGGCGATGCGCGTGGCGCTGCCAAAGGCCAATCCCGCGCTATATCTGACGCTCGCGCTGGGGATCACGTTCCCCTTCAACCTGACCCTGGGGATCCCGCTCTACATGGCCGTGGCCCAGACCCTGACCGGAGGCTGACCGATGCAGATGCACCATGCCAAGCGCGTCGAGGTCATCATCGAGGCGGTGATGGAAAAGCAGGTGACCAGGGCGCTGGAGGAGGCTGGCGTCACCGGGTTCACCATCTTGCCCGTTCTCGGCGGATCGGGGCGCTCGGGGCGCTGGACGCGCGAGGGGACGGTTGGCCGCGCTACCGGGATGATCGCGGTGATCTGCCTGATCACCCCCTCGCGTCTGGATATCCTGCTGGAGGCGCTCTTTCCCGTCCTTGACGAACATATCGGCGTGGTCAGCGTCAGTGACACGCATATCCTGCGCGCCGAACGATTCTGACCGGGGCACGCCGATCATGGGCCCTGGCCAGATCAGGCTTGCCAGAAAGCTGGGTGAAGGTCAGACTTCCCGGGGCGGGCAGGAAGCGACCCGCGATCATTGAAGGGATGCATTACATGGGACGCCGTGACGAACTGATCGCGCGCTATGCCGAGGATCTGCGCACCAAATGCGGGGTCGAGCCGGACATGGATCTGCTTACCAAGGTTACCATAGGCTGCGGACCGACGATCTATGACGCCGATGCCAACACCGTTGCCGCCACGCAGCCAGGAGAGCTTGAGACGGTGAAGAAGAACTACCTGATCGGCAAGCTGGGCCTGCCCGACGGGCCAGAACTGGATGCCGCGATCGACAAGGCGATCGAGACCTATGGCCGGTCCGAGCGCAACAAGTACCGCGCCGTTGTCTACTACCTGCTCTGCCGGCATTTCGGCCGAGAGTCGGTCTACGTCTGATCGTTCACGCCCGCGGGCATTTGCCTCAAAACCGTTGCATTTGTCATTTGCCGGCGGGCGGCGGGTCTGACATCTTCAGGGCGTGGGCCAGGATGGTCCGGACCTATTCCAGTTTACACGTGTGGTGCGAGAAGGGCACGTGGGTAGATGGGGGGTTCCGGGCAACCGGAACCCCCCATTGATTTCTCCCTGACACTTTCTGCCCTACCCCGCGCCCTGTTGCGTGGCGTCAACTGCGGCCCAGTCGTCAGCCCAGTCGACGGCCTGCATCTCGCGCAGGCGGCTCGCGGTGCGTTCGAACTCGAACGAGCCCGCGCCTTCCATGTAAAGCTTCTCGGGCGCGTCGGCGGCGCTGGCGATCAGGCGAACCCGCCCTTCGTAAAGCGTATCGACCAGTGTGACGAACCGCTTCGCCTCGTTGTAGTTGGTCGCGGTCAGGCGCGGGATATGCTCGACGATCAGCACCCGCACCGCGCGCGCGATCTCCAGATAGTCGGCCGGACCCAGCGGCCGGCCGCAGAGATCCCAGAAATCCGCGCGCGCCACAGCGTTGTGGTGCTGCGGCAACTCGACCTTGCGCCCCTGAACCGTCAGGACCAGCGGTGTCCCCGGATCGGCGCCGGTCAGCTCTTGCCAGAGGGTGTCGATCGCATCGCGCGCGCCCGAATCGGCGGGATGGAAATAGACCTGCGCCCCTTCCAGCCGGTGCTGGCGGTAGTCGGTCTCGCTCTCCAGCGCGGTCACCTGCATGCGCTGGCGCAGCAAATCGATGAAGGGCATGAAGAGCGCGCGGTTGAGCCCATCCTTGTAAAGATCCTCGGGCGGGCGGTTTGAGGTGCTGATCACGATGACGCCGCCGGCAAAAAGTTTCTCGAAAAGACGCCCCACGATCATCGCATCGGTGATGTCGGTGATCTGCATCTCGTCGAAGGCCAGAAGCCGCACCTGCGCGATCACCGCCTGCGCCACCGGCTCCAGCGCATCCTCGACGCCCCGTTTGCGCGCCTGATGCATGCCCGCGTGGATTTCCTGCATGAAGGCGTGGAAATGGACGCGGCGCTTTGCCTTGATGTCGGTGGCGTCGGTGAACAGATCCATCAGCATCGACTTGCCGCGCCCGACCCCCCCCCAGAGGTAAAGGCCCATCGGCCCCTCGAGCGCGGTCTTGCCGAACAGGCCGGCAAGCAGGCCCTTCTTTGGCGGGGGTGCCTCCAGTCGCTGGCGAAACGCCTCCAGAAGCGGCAGGATAGCGCGTTGTGCGGCATCGGGGCGGATCGTCCCCTCGGCCACGCGGGCATCGTAGATCTCGGTTAGGCTGCGGCGCATGACCTCTCCTTAGCCCGCGCCCCCGGCGGGGAAAAGAGCGTCCGCGCCGCGGGGTAGACCGCCAACCACGCGGCGGGCCGCGCAGTGGCCTTGCCTGCGCGCGCCCCGGCCGTTACCAGTGGACCAAAGCCGCACCGCCCGCGATGAAGGAGCCGCCGATGGCCGCCGCCCCCACCCGAACGGACGATCCCCGCACGCTTGTTTCCACCGACTGGCTCGCCGCACATCTGGCCGATCCCGACCTGCGTGTGCTCGACGCCTCATGGTACCTGCCGCAAATGAACCGCGACGCCCGCGCCGAATATGCCGAGGAGCATATCCCCGGCGCGCGCTACTTCGACATCGACGAGATCTCGGACCAGCGCTCGGAGCTGCCGCACATGGCCCCCCCGCCCGAGAAGTTCATCAGTCGGATGCGTGCAATGGGCGTCGGCGACGGGCATCAGGTCGTGGTCTATGACGGGATGGGGATCTTCTCGGCCGCGCGGGTCTGGTGGACCTTCAAGCTGATGGGCAAGGCCGATGTCGCGGTGCTGGACGGGGGCCTGCCCAAGTGGAAGGCCGAGGGCCGCGAACTGGAGGACCTGCCCCCCGTCGTGCGCGACCGGCACATCACCGTCCAGCGTCAGGCGCATCTGGTGCGCGACGTGGCGCAGGTCGCCGCCGCCTCAAAGCTGGGCGACTGGCAGATCGTCGATGCCCGCGCGGCAGACCGCTTCCGCGGCGAGGCCGAAGAGCCGCGCCCCGGCCTGCGCGCCGGTCATATCCCCAATTCGCTGAACCTGCCCTTCGGCCAGCTCCTCAACCCTGACGGCACCATGAAGGACGCCGCCGGCCTGCGCGCCGCCTTCGCCGCGGCGGGTGTCGATCTGGATCGCCCGGTGATCACCACCTGCGGCTCGGGCGTTACCGCGGCGGTGATCAGCCTGGCGCTGGAACTTCTGGGGCACCCGCGGCATTCGCTCTATGACGGATCCTGGTCGGAATGGGGCATGTATCCGGACCTGCCGATCGGAAAGGGCTGAGCCATGCACGCCCATCGCGCCGGAGAGCGGGTGGAATACCGCGTCACCTGGCTGGAGATGACCGAACGGCCGCGCTTTGGCTGGCCGCGATTGCCCGTCGGGCGCCAGGCGGTGCTGTTGCGCGCCGAAACTCCGCCACGCTGGTATTTCTTGTCTCTCTACGACGCGGTGGGCGGAGACTACGCTTGGACCGACATGCACGACGTCCCGCAGGACCAGATGGCCGATTGGCTGGGTGATCCTGACGTCGCGCTTTTCACGCTGATGGGGCGGGGCTGGCCGCAGGGTTTCTTCATCCTCGACTGGCGCGAAACCGGGATCTGCGATCTGACCTATTTCGGCCTCGTCCCCGAGGTCGTGGGCCGAGGCCTCGGCAGCTGGCTTCTGCAAAGCGCCATCCTGACCGGCTGGGGCCGCGAAGGAGTGGGCAAGATGACGGTCAACACCTGCACGCTGGATCATCCGCGCGCCCTGATCCAGTACCAGCGCTTCGGCTTCACCCCCGTCCGGACCGAGGTTCACGCCCGCGTCCTGATGCGCGACCAGATCTTCCAACAGCCGCTGCTGTGAAAGGAGACGCCATGTTCCAGTCACTCACCGCCCCGCCGCCCGACGGCATCCTGCAGGTCATGAAGCTTTTCGGCGAGGATCCCCGCAAGGAGAAGGTGGATCTGGGCGTCGGTGTCTACCGCGACGACGCTGGCAACACCCCCGTCATGCGCGCCGTGAAAGCGGCCGAGGCGCATCTGCTGAAAACGCAGGACACCAAGACCTATACCGCGCTCGCCGGCGACCCGGCCTATCACGCGGCGATGGCCGGGCTGCTTCTGGGTCCCGACTTTGCGCCGGAACGTCTTGCAGCGGCGGCCTCGACCGGCGGGACGGGGGCGGTGCGGCTGGCGATGGAACTGATCCGCACCGCCAACCCGAACGCCACGATCTGGATCAGCACGCCAACCTGGCCCAACCACACGTTGCTGGCACAGGTGACCGGGCTCAAGCAGAAGACCTATCGCTACTATGACGCGGCCGAAGGCGCGCTCGATCGCAAGGGCATGATGGAGGATCTGGCCCAGACGCAACCCGGCGATGTCGTGCTGCTGCACGGCTGCTGCCACAACCCCACCGGCGCGGATTTCACCTCTCAGGACTGGAATGCGATGGCCGATTTCCTGGCCGAACGCGACCTGACCCCCTTCGTCGATATCGCCTATCAGGGCTTCGGCGCTGGGGTCGAAGCCGATGCCGCGGGCCTGCGCCTGCTGGCCGACCGCCTTCCCCGCGTGATCATCGCGGCCTCCGCGGCCAAGAATTTCGGCCTCTACCGCGAGCGCGCCGGGATCTGCCTGGTCCTCTCCCCCGAAGCCGAGCGCGCGGCGATCCAGGGCACGCTCGCCGGGCTCAACCGCGCCTCGATCAGCTTCCCGCCCGACCACGGCGCCCGGGTCGTCACCACCATCCTGACCGATCCCGCGCTGAAGGCCGACTGGCTGGAAGAACTGGAAGAGATGCGCAACCGCATCAACGGGTTGCGCCGGTCGCTGGCGAACGCGCTGCGGCAGGAAACGGGGTCGGACCGCTTCGGCTTTCTCTCGGCGCAACAGGGGATGTTCTCCGTCCTCGGCGGCAGCGAAGCGCAGATCGCCCGCCTGCGCGAGGAATTCGGCGTCTATCTGGTTGGCGGCGGGCGGCTCAATACCGCCGGCCTGACCGACGCCAGCGTGCCACGCGTGGCCAAGGCCCTGGCAACGGTGCTGACCGACTGAGCCGCCCGCTGTACGGCCAGCGCGCATCCCGCCTGATGATTGCAGGCGGCGACCGATGTTTTGATTCCGGTTGGCGCGCCAGAATTTCGGTTATAGGTCAGCAGGTTATCCGATGGTCCGCCAGCGGACGCTTGCCGCATCCCGCCCGATTTGGCCCACTCCTGCCGTCTTGCCGTAAGCGCTGCACACCCTTGGGGTGCCCGGCTCACTCCGGCTCGCGCGGCTCCAGCATCGAGCGCAGTTCGCGCAGGACCGGGATGACAGCCCGGACGCGGTCATGACCGAGCTTGCGCGCCAGATCCACGATCACCGGCGCGATCGCATGCAGCGCCGCATCCCGGGCCGACCGGCCGGAGGGGCTGATCGAGACGAATTTCCGGCGCGCATCGTCCCAGTCCGGGCGGATATGGACATGCCCGGCCCATTCCAGCTTCGCCAGCGTGTTGGTCATCGCCCCGCGGGTCACATGAAAGGCGCGCGCCAGCTGCGCGGGGGTGCGCTCTTCCTGCAGGCGGGCAAGGTGGTTGAGCACGCTGAAATGCGACAGCTCCATCCCCTTCGGCAGCACCTTCGACACCCGCGCCCGCGCCAACTGCTCGGCCATGAAAAGCTCGGCAAAAAGCGCTACCGCCAAGGTGTCCTCGGACGCAGCGTCGTTCATCCCGGCGCCTCCCACGGGCGATCATGGCTGAGCGACGGAACCCGCGCGCGCGCCTCTCGCACCGCCTCCAGGTCCAGATCGACATGGATGATGCCCGGCTCCGTCCCGGCATCGGCCAGAACCTCGCCCCATGGCGCCACCGCCATCGCGTGGCCCCAGGTCGCCCGCGCCCGCCCGTCACCCGACGGGTGCTGCCCGGTCTGCGCGGGGGCAAGCACATAGCAGCCGGTCTCGATCGCCCGGGCGCGCAGCAGGACCTCCCAATGCGCGGCCCCGGTCACGGGGCTGAAGGCCGCGGGCACGGTCAGCACCTCGGCCCCTGCCTGGGCCAGCGCGCGGTAAAGCTGCGGAAAGCGCACGTCATAGCAGACGGTCAACCCCAGCGCGGCAAAGGGCGTGCGCGCCAACACCGCGCGCTCCCCCGGCCGGATGCCCGCCGATTCGCGATAGGTCTCGGTTTCCGACACCTGCACGTCGAACATGTGGATCTTGTCGTAGCGCGCGACAATCCCGCCATCGGGTCCGATCAGGAACGAGCGGTTCGCAAACCGGCCGTCGGCATCCTGCGTCTTCAGGACCAGCGAGCCGATCAGCAACCAGATACCTGCCCGCACCGCCTCGTCGCGCAAGAGCGCGAGCATGGGATCCGCCTCCTCGACGCTAAGGACACGGGCCTGATGCGACCGGCTGGAGGAGACGCAATTCGTCACCTCCGGCGTCAGAACGAACCCCGCGCCCCCCGCGACAGCGTCGCGCACCGCATCGCGAACCATCGGCAGGTTGGCCTGCGGATCGTCGCTCGACGTGATCTGCAACAGGCCCGCGCGCATCGCTCAGCCCGCGCCCTGCAATAGCGGGTCCAGACCCCCCGCCCGGTCAAGCGCGTAAAGCTCGTCGCACCCCCCGACATGGGTGTCGCCGATGAAGATCTGCGGCACCGTCCGCCGACCACCGGCGCGGCCGATCATTTCGGCCCGTCGGTCGGGCTCCCCGGCCAGGTCGATCTCGGTGAAGCTGACGCCCTTGTCCCGCAGCAGCCGCTTGGCGGCGTGGCAGTAGCCGCACAGCGGCGAAGTATAGATTTCAACAGCCTGCATGGCAAACTCTCCACATCCTGAGGGTGATGTAGTCCGTCTGCGCGCGCAAAGGAACCCTTTGGCGCCGGCGTCACGGGTTTTCAGCGGTCGTCGTCGCGTCCGACGCGCGCCAGCGCGATCACATCGACCGCATCGGCACCGGCGGCGAAGCATGCTTCGGTCGCCGCGGCCAGCGTCGCACCCGAGGTCATCACGTCATCGACCAGAAGCACATGCCGCCCAACGATCCGCCTGGACCGCGCCTTGCGGACCCTGATCGCCCCCTGCAGGTTGGCGAAGCGGTCCGCGCGGCTGCGACCGTCCTGGTTGCCGGTGTGACGCTTGCGAATCAACAGGTCGGGCACATGCGGCGCCCCCGTCTCTCGCGCCAGGGCCATAGCCAGAAGCGCTGCCTGATTGTAGCGCCGCCGAAACAGCCGCCACCAATGCAGCGGCACAGGCGCGATCACGCTGTCCGCGCGCAGCAATGGCCGCGCCGCCCGCGCGAGCCAGCGCCCTGCCGGGGCGGCGACATCATGCCGGTCGGCGTATTTCAACCCCAGTACCAGCCGTCGCGCCCCGCCCCCGTAGCTCAGCACCGCCCGTCCGCGCCCCCAAGGCCGCGCGATGTGCAGACAATCGTCGCACAAAACCGCCGCGGCGCTGTCGCCGGGAAGCGGGAGGCCGCATTTGTCGCACCCCAGTCCGTGCAGGAAAGGCACCTCGGACCAGCAGGCCGGGCAGAGAGTTCCGTCCTCGGTCACGGCGGTTTCGCAGGTCAGGCATTGCGGCGGATAGATGACCCGCAGCGCATCGCGCAGTGCCATTGAGACTGCCTGACGCAGTGCTGCCGGCGCTGTCGCGTCTTCCGCCTGATCGGTCATTTCCGCCCCCTTGCCCTTGACTCCGTGGCCTGGACTGCCAAGACCATGGCCATGACTCCCGCCCTGACCGATCGCCCTCGTCTTGACGCGCAGCGCGCCCGCGCCCTGCGCGCGCCTGCGCTGTTCGTGCACGAGGATACCGCCGACGAGATCGAGGAGAGGCTGAAAGAGGTTAACAGAAGCTTTACCGCTCCGGCGGTAGTGACCCCCTTCGCGCAGGTCTGGGCGGACCGCTTACCCGGCGCGCGCATTGTGCCGGACGCGCCCGTGCTGGCGCTGGAGCCGGGCGCGCATGACCTGGTGATCCACGCCCTGGCGCTGCACTGGGCCGACGACCCGCTGGGACAGATCATCCAATGTCGGCGGGCGCTACGCCCCGATGGGCTGTTCATCGCCGCGCTTTTCGGCGGGCAGAGCCTACAGGAGCTGCGCGCAGCACTCGCGCAGGCGGAAAGCGACCTGACCGGCGGCCTTGCACCCCGCGTGCTTCCGATGGCCGAGATCCGCGATCTGGGCGGGTTGCTGCAGCGTGCCGGCCTGGCGCTGCCCGTGGCCGATAGCGTCAAGCGACAGGTTCTTTACCGCGACCTGCGCCATCTGGTTTCCGATCTGCGCGCCATGGGCGAAGGCAACGCGCTGGCCAACCGCCATCCCGCGCCGCTGCCCCGCCGCGTCGTGGCGCGGGCCGAAGCGATTTACCGCGATCGCTGGGCGGATGCGTCAGGGCGCCTGCCGGCCACGGTCGAGACGCTGTTCCTGACCGGCTGGGCACCCGCCGAGAGCCAGCCCAAACCCCTGCGCCCCGGTGCCGCCTCCACCCGCCTGGCCGAAGCTCTCGGCACCGCCGAGATCCCACTGGAGCCGACGCCCCGCCCCCTCGCCCATCCCAAGGATTGAACCCGCGGCCCGCGCCGCTAACTGAAACGAGAGTTTCCAAGGACCATGCCCGCCATGCTCGATGCACAGCACGCCCCGCAAGCCGCCGTCTGCCCGGTTCACAAGGACACCCCCGGCACCGGCCGACTGGAACATGCGCCCGCCGATCATCCGGCCGTGGCGCGCGCCAAGACGGGGGTCCTTCTGGCCAACCTCGGGACGCCCGACAATTACGACTACTGGTCGATGCGGCGGTATCTCAACGAATTCCTGTCGGATCGGCGCGTGATCGACTATTCGCCCTTCCTCTGGCAGCCGCTCCTGCAACTGGTGATCCTGACCAAGCGGCCGTTCACCTCGGGCGCGAACTACAAGTCGATCTGGAACCACGACAAGGGCGAGAGCCCCTTGATGACGATCACCAAGGACCAGACCGCAAGGATTGCCGAAAAGATGGCGGCGCGCTTCGGCGAGGATGTCGTGGTCGATTTCTGCATGCGCTACGGCAACCCCTCGACCGAATCCAAGGTCCGCGCGATGGTCGAGGCGGGGTGCGAGCGGATCCTCTTCTTCCCGCTCTATCCGCATTACGCCGGCGCCACATCGGCCACGGCCTGCGATCAGTTTTTCCGCGCCCTGATGAAGGAAAAGTGGCAGCCGGCCGCGCGCACCGTCGCGCCCTATTTCGACCATCCGCTCTATATCGAGGCGCTCGCACAATCGGTGACGCGCGCCTGGGACGCGATCGAGGAGAAGCCCGAGGTCCTGGTGTCCAGCTACCACGGGATGCCGAAACGCTACCTGATGGAGGGCGACCCCTATCACTGCCAGTGCGCCAAGACGACGCGCCTGCTGCGGGAGCGGCTCGGCTGGGAGGAGGGCAAGATCCAGACCACCTTCCAGTCGGTCTTCGGGTCCGAGGAATGGCTGCGGCCCTACACGGTCGACCACGTCGCCGAGCTGGCGAAACAGGGGGTGAAGCGGCTTGCGGTCATCGCGCCGGCCTTCTCGGCCGACTGCATCGAAACGCTTGAGGAGATCAACGAGGAAATCCGCGAAAGCTTCGAGGAGGCGGGGGGCGAGCAGTTCACCTATATCCCCTGCCTGAACGACGACGCGGCGCATATCGACGCGCTGTGCGCCGTGATCGAGGACAACCTCGGCGGTTGGAACCGCTGAGGGCCGGGCAAAGGGGCCAAGGGGTCCGGGGCCCTGAAATCGGTCGGTGTGCAAATTTGCTCAGTTCGACAAGGCACTGATTTCGCTGTGAAATTCAACGGCGTTAACCGTAGTGAAACTTTCGGCGCAAGTGCCGCCGACCCGCCGCCGCAGAACGTCCATCCGGGAAACGAAAACGGGGCGAGGGTTGCCCCCTCGCCCCGTCAATTGTCCCGGGGGACGAAGATCAGCGCAGCGCGACCACGGCGGCGACCAGCAGCAGGATCGGGATGATGATCCCGGCAGCCGACGAGGTCGAGTGCTCGACGATGATTTCCGGTTCGATGATCGGATCGGCAAGGGCACCGGCCATGGCGGCACCACCAACGGTGGCGAAAAGCGCGGCGAGAGCAAGTTTCTTCATGTCAACCTCCAGTAAGTTCATGACATCGCTTCGGAGAATCCTGACGATGCAGAGCGGTAAAGACGACAGATCGTCCTATTTCTGAAAACACCGTGATCCGCAAAAAGCAACGGGTGTTCACGAAAGCTGGCCCGACTTTGCGGAGCATGTCGTCAAATAAGCAACACCTGTGTGCCCACGCGAGCATAGCTGAAAAGCTCCTCGATATGGTGGTTGTAAAGCCCGATGCAGCCGTTCGACGCGCGCCGCCCAATCTTGCGATCATCGTTCGTGCCGTGCACCCGGTAATATTGCCAGGACAGGTAAAGCGCGTGCGTTCCCAGTGGGTTGTCGGGCCCGGGCGGGACGAAGGCGGGCAAACCGGGATCGCGCCGGCGCATGTTTGCCGTCGGCGACCAGCTGGGACCGACGACCTTTTGCACCACCCGCGTGCGGCCGCGCCGGGTCATCTGGTCGGTCATCGGAACCGAAGAGGGATAGAGCCGATAGATCCGCTGATCCTCGGACCAGTAATGCACGCAGCGGCTGAGGGTGTCGCAAAGGATGGCACCGCCGCGCAGGCTGGAGAAATGGTCGCGCCAGCGTCGCGGGGTAAAACCCATGATGTTGTGGCGCACGGTCTCGCGGACATCGGTTTCCATCTGCGCGCGACCGGCGGTTCCCGATTGCGCCAGAACCGCAGGCGCAGCCAGAACGCCGCCAACCGCCGCCCCCGCGACGAGAAACCGACGCCGGTTCAGGCGTGGTGTCGATTCGCTTGTCATCCCTGCATCCCCCGAAGCCGGAACGACTGAAGTCTATGGCAAAACCGCCTCTGCGGCAACTTTTCCGGAACCACTCACGCTTTAGTGGGTTTGAACTTGGTGACGCAAGCCGCTAAGCTGTGCTGTCTGAACATGTATGCCATTTATTGTCCGCCGCTGATGGAATCGTCATGCCCAATCCGCTTCTGCCCCTCCTGACCATCGCCGCGCTGGCGGTTGCAGCCTGTGAACCGGTCAATACCTCGATGCGCATGGGGCCGGACGGCCGCCCCGTTCCGACGGTTTACCGGATCGCTCCGGGGGATGCGCCGCGTATTCAGGCGCGGATGCGCGATGGTTTCAACGCCGCGCGGGCGCAACGCGGACTGGGTCCTGTCGAATTGAACGACCAGTTGACGGCAGCTGCCGCGATGCACGCGCGCGACATGGCGCGGCAGTCCCGGCCCTGGCTCTGGAGTTCGGACCTGTCCACTCCGCTCGACCGGATCAACCGCGTCGGGTACCGGGGCGAGTTCCGCGGCGAGGTGGTCGCGGAAACCTATGATACCGAGCTTGAGACGCTGACCGCGTGGCTCGAAGGCCGCGAGACGCGCAGCATCATGCTCGATCCGCAGAAGAACGAAATCGGCTTTGCCTGGTATCAGGAGCCCAGCGGCAAGCTCTGGTGGGTCATGACCATGGGCCGCGCCACCAGTGGGCCGCTCGCCGGCCTTTGAGCCGGCGGGACCCGCGTCAGGGCAGGATGGTGATCGGCGTTCCGTCGCGGATCATCGCGTAGATCAACTCCATTTCCCGGTCGGTGACGGCGATGCAGCCGTCCGTCCAGTCACCGCGCACGCGGCGATGGTTCGGCCCGCGCCCGTGGATGAAGATGTCGCCCCCCGGATGCACCCCGCGCGCCGCGGCGAATTCGATATCCTGCTCGTTCGGATAGGAGATCCCCAGCGACAGGTGGAAACGTGACCGCGGGTTGCGCCGGTCGATGTAATACTCGCCCTCGGGCGTGCGCCGGTCGCCGCGTTGCTGCTTGTGCCCGTTCGGGTAGCCCAGCTGCACGCGATAGTGCTTCAGCACCTGGTCATGGTGCATCAGATACATCTGCCGCGATTCCTTGTGCACGATCACGCGCGTCACTTCCGGTCCGTTGTAGCTGAGAAAGCGCGGCCCGCTGGAACAGGCCGTCAGCGCCGCTGCCAGCAGCACCGCCACGAATACTCGAATCATCCACATGTCCGCTCTGCCCACGTTGTTTTTTGTTCTTTTTGCCCAATGGGACCGCGTCAGGCCAGAAATTTCCGCGCGACCTGCCTGACAAAAGCGGCATCACCGGGGTTGCCCACCCGCTCGGCCGCCGACGCGGGCGTCAGCCAGTGGGCGCTGTGGCCCGGCTCCAGCGGCGGGCCGACCGGGCGCAGCGGAAGGGCGAGGTAGACGATGCAGAGCTTTTCCGCCCAGAGGTCGTATTCCGGCATGAAGGTGAACCGCCGGAACGCCCCCAGCCGGTAGCGCGGGGCGATGCGCCAGCCGGTCTCCTCGAACACCTCGCGGTGAAGGGCGCGCAGGGGGCTTTCGCCGGGGTCGATCCCGCCGCCGGGCAGCTGGAATTCGGGATGCGGCGCGCTCTGATGGGTCAGCAGGATGCGGCCCGCGCGCCACAGGACGGCATAGACCCCCGGGCGCCGCCGGTAGCGACGGCCCCGTTCGGGCGGCTCGCCATAGCGCGGGGTCATGCGGGGCTCCTGTGCGGTTCTGCGGGCGTCGGCGCGGGACCGAATCGGGATTGCCCCTTGGCCCTGCCGCCTCACTTCCTATATGCATGGACTGATTCCAAGCCCTGACCGAAGGCAACCGATGACCCTTGGTGCGCAAATCGCCTGGGACGATACCGTCCTGCCCTTCCAGCTTGACCGCAGCGACATCCGCGGCCGCGTCGTGCGGCTGGATGGCGTCCTGCAGCGCGTGCTCGAACAGCATGACTATCCCGCCCCGATCGAGGCGCTGGTGGCCGAGGCGGCGCTGCTGACGGCGATGATCGGCCAGACGCTGAAGCTGCGCTGGCGGCTGTCGCTGCAGATCCGCGGCAACGGCCCGGC
>CAZKSE010000043.1:0-21685 GCA_964555305.1 uncultured Rhodobacter sp.
GGCGGAACTGGAGCGGAGGGAGGGGCGCTCGGGAATGGACGAGAAGGACGTGTGGGGTAGCGATGGCTGAGCGGGGAGAGGGCCGCGCCGGGGCTGATCCGGTGGGGTGTGCAAACTTGCACAAAATCACAGCGCATTGATTTAGCTAGGATATTCAGGCGCGTTAACTGCAATGAAACTTCTGGGACCGCCCGGCAGCCGATGCGTTCGGGCAGCCGCACCAGAAGGTATCAGTGCGGGCAACGGCAACGAATTACGCGGCAATGTCAATAGCTTGAAGGAATGTTCACGCGTGAGCCCCCGCGGTCAGGCGTGGAAGCGGAAATTCCAGCGCCGCCGCGCCTCGAGGTCGATCTCGGGCGGGATCTGCGACGGGGCGGCGAGCAGCATCGCCTCCTTCCGCGCCGTGGCGCTGGTCAGCAGGTCGGGGCGGCCGGCTTCCTCCCATTCCTTCGGGCTCATCCGGTTGGCGAGCCGGGGGTAAAGATACTCGGTCTGCATCAGTTTCAGGGTCTGGTCGGCGCCCAGGTAATGGCCGGGTCCGCCCAGGCAGACCGCGCGCATCGTCTCGAGCGCGACGGAATCCTCGCTGACCTCGATCCCCTTCATGCAGCGCAACGCCTGACCCAGCAGGTCGTCGCCCAGAACGATGCTTTCGGGGCAGAAGCCCAGAAGCGAGCCGTGCATGCCGACCGCCTCGTAGACCATGTTCAGCCCCGACAGCCCCGCCAGCACATTCGACAGAATCTGCTCCCATCCGGCCTGCATGTCCGGAAGCTTGCTGTCGGCGATGCCTGCCGCCGCCCCGCCGGGCAAGCCGTAGAAGCGGTGCATCTGCGCGCAGCCCGCCGTCAGCAGCGCCTGTTCGGCCGAGCCGCCCGACATCGCCCCCGTGCGCAGGTCCGACACGAAGGGCCAGGTGCCGAAGATCGCCGGATGGCCGGGCGCGATGGCGTTGACATAGACGACGCCGGCAAGGCATTCGGCCACCGCCTGCACGATGGCCGCGGCGATGGGCGCCGGCGCGGTCGCCCCCGCCTGACCCGCCGAGAGCAGCAAGACCGGCATCCCGGCCCGGATGCAGGCCTCCATCGTGATGCAGGATTCCTCGGCGAACTTCATCGGCGGGACGACGAAGCAGTTGGAGTTCGACACGAAGGGCCGCGCGCGCCATTCGGCCTCGCCCCCGGCGACCAGATGCAGCAGGTCGAAACAGGGTTCCACATGGGTGGGGTCGGAGAAGGACGTGCCGACATGCTTGGTCGTGCCGGACAGGCAGGCATAGAGCGTGTTGAGGTCCATCTCCAGGTTGTCGGTCACGTCACGGCAGACGCAGATGCGCTGGAAGAAATGGATGTTGTCGAGATGCTGGACCAGCCGCGCCGCGTCGAAGAGGTCCTGCGCGGTCGAGTCGCGATAGCCGCCGGTTTGCAGATCGACGACATGCACCGCCGCCCCAGCCGTGCCGAAATGCACCCGCGCGCCCGAAAGGTGCAGATCGAAGCGGGGATCGCGGGCGAAAAGGGTGATGTCGCGCGCGGCCAGCGCCAGCATGTCCTCGACCAGCGCGCGGGGAAAGCGCAGGCGCCCGTCGTCGCCGAGTTGCACGCCGGCCGCCGTCATCGCGGCGACGCCCGAGGCGGGCGCGTTGGCAAGGCCGATCTCTTCGAGCGCCGTGAGGGCGGCTTCGTGGATGCGGGCCATGCCGGCGTCGGTCAGCGGGCGATACTGGCCCCCCTCCAGGCCCGCACGCACCGGGCGCAGCGTTTCGGCCAGCGGCGCCGCGCGTTCGGCCATGCGCGCGGCGCGCCCGTGGCGACGTGCCCGGGCGGGAGTGCAGAGATCTTCCGTCATGTGCGGGTCTCCTGTCCTAGAGGCGTGTGCGCGCCCCTGTGGGGTCGTAGAGGGGTTTGAGCGAAGGGGTGGCCGGAACGAGGCGGCCGGCGATGTCGATCTGATAGCTGGAGCCGAGCAGGTCGGCGGCGGTCTCATTGGGGCAGGGGATGTAGCCCATCGCCACCGACCCGCCGAGGTGGTGGCCGTAGTTGCCGCTGGTCACGGTGCCGACGATCCGACCGTCGCGCAGGATCGGCTCGTTGTGGTAAGCCATCGCGGCGGGGTCCTGCAGCAGGAATTGAACCATGCGGCGGTCGAGGCCGGCCTCGCGTTTGCGCAGGACGGCGTCGCGGCCGATGAAATCCCCCTTCTCCGTCTTGACGGCAAAGCCGAGGCCGGCTTCGAGGATGTGATCCTCGTCGGTGATGTCGTGGCCGAAATGGCGAAAGGCCTTTTCGATGCGGCAACTGTCGAGCGCGTGGAGACCGCAGAGGGTGAGTTCGGGGGCGGCATCGAGCAGGGTTTCGAAGACATGCGCGGCCTGATCGGTGGCGACGTAAAGTTCCCACCCGAGCTCGCCGACATAGGAGATGCGATGCGCGCGGGCGAGGCCGAAGCCGATCTCGATCTGGCGCGCGGTGGCGAAGGGGAAGGCGTCGTTGCCCAGCGCGTCCGGGCTGACGCGGGCGAGGATGTCGCGCGCCTGCGGGCCCATCAGGCAGAGGACGGATTCGGCGGCGGTCACATCGGTGATGACGGCGAAGGCCGCGTCCAGATGCCGGCGTAGCCAGGCGAGGTCGCGCTGGAGCGTCGCGCCGGGGACGACCAGCAGGAAGGCGGTGTCGGAAAGGCGGGTGACGGTCAGGTCGGATTCGATCCCGCCCCGGTCGTTGAGCATCTGGGTGTAGACGATGCGGCCCGGCGCGACATCGACATCGTTGGCGCAGAGGCGTTGCAGGAAGCCCATCGCGTCCCGCCCCTCCACCCGGATCTTGCCGAAGGAGGTCATGTCGAAAAGCCCCGCGGCGTTGCGGATGGCCAGATGCTCATTTCGCTGATTGTCGAACCAGTTCTGCGGACCCCAGGAATAGCGATAGTCGCGTTCTTGCCCGTCGCGGGCGAACCAGTTGGCGCGTTCCCAGCCCGCGACCTCGCCGAAGACCGCGCCGCAGGCTTTCAGATGCTCATGGAGTGGCGAGCGGCGGAGGCCGCGGGCGGTGGTGACCTGACGGTAGGGGAAGTGGTCGGCGTAGAGCAGGCCCAGGGTTTCGGTGACGCGGGTGCGCAGGTAGCGGCGGTTCTTCTGGAACGGCTGGGCGCGGCGGATGTCCACCTCCCAGAGGTCGAAGGGCGGCGCGCCCTCGGTCATCCAGTGGGCAAGCGCCATGCCGGCCCCGCCCGAGCTGACGATGCCGACGGAATTGTAGCCCGCCGCGATCCAGTAATTGCCCATCTCCGGCGCCTCGCCCAGGTAGTAGCGGTCGTCGGGGGTGAAGCTTTCGGGGCCGTTGAAGAAAGTGTGGATGCCGGCGGTCTGGAACATCGGCAGGCGGTGCATCGCCATCTCGAGGATCGGCTCGAAATGGGCGAAATCCTCGGGGAGCGAGTCGAAGCAGAAATCCTCGGGGATGCCGTCCATGCCCCAGGGCTTGGCGACGGGCTCGAACGCGCCGAGCATCATCTTGCCGGCGTCTTCCTTGTAATAGGCGCATTCGTCCGGCACGCGCAGAACCGGCAGACGCTCAAGCCCGGGAATGGGTTCGGTGACGAGGTAGAAATGTTCGGCCGCGTGCAGCGGCAGCGTGACGCCCGACTGCGCGGCCAGATCGCGGCCCCACATGCCGCCGCAATTGACGACATGCTCGCAGGCGATGGTGCCGGTCTCGCCGTCGGCCTCGTATTCCACGCCGGTGACGCGCCTGCCGTCGTCCGTGACGCGGGTGACCTTCACGCCTTCGAGGATCGTGGCGCCCCTCTGTCGCGCGCCTCTCGCCAGGGCCATGGCGATGTTCGCCGGGTCGCACTGGCCATCAAGCGGCAGATGGACGGCGCCGATGACGTCAGCCACGTTCAGATGCGGGTACATGCGTTTGACGTCTTCGGGGGCGAACTCGTGCGCCTCGATGTCGAAGGCGCGGGCCAGCGCGGCGGAGCGGCGCAATTCCTCGTGCCGCGCGGCGGTCAGGGCGACGGAGATGGAGCCGGTCTGACGCATCCCGGTCGCGATGCCGGTCTCGGCCTCGAGCTGCACATAGAGGTCGGCGGAATACTTGGCCAACCGCGTCATGTTGCGGGAGCCGCGGAGCTGGCCGATCAGTCCCGCGGCGTGCCAGGTGGTGCCGCAGGTAAGCTGGCGCCGTTCCAGCAGGACCACGTCGCGCCAGCCGGCCTTCGCCAGGTGATAGGCGACCGAGCAGCCCGAGATGCCGCCGCCGATGATCACGACCCGTGCGTGGGAGGGGGGTGCCATGCGGCCTCAGACGATCTTGTGGCCGGCCGCGCGCAGGCGGCGGGCGATTTCGGCGATATGGACGGGACCGACCTCGCAGCAGCCGCCAACGATTGTGGCGCCCGAAGCGACCCAGCCAAGGGCGAAATCGGCGTAGCGCTCAGGGGTCATTTCGGGGCGGGCGGAGAGGGCATCGACGGTAGGGGACTCCTTGAGGAAATCGGTGGTGATCTGCTGAAAGCCGTTCGCGTAGGCGCCGAAGGGCAGGCCGTGGGCGTTCAGTTGCGGCATGGCCTGATCCATCGCCTCGGGCGCGGAGCAGTTCGCAAGGAGCGCCGCGACACCGTCGAGATGGCCCGAAAGACCGGCGATGGGCTCGCCCGAGCGCAGGCGCGTGCCGTCGCGGTCATCGACGGTGACGGAGAGCCAGAGGGGGATCCCGTGGGCTGCTGCTGCCGGTCGCGCGCCGGCGATCAGCGCCCGGGCGTGCGCGATGGAAGCGACGGTCTCGCCGATCAGCAGCTCGCAGCGCGGGGCGAGGATGGCGGCGACTTCGGCGTAAAGCGCGACAGCGGTGTCGTGGGGCGGATGCGCATCAGGTCGGTAAGAGGCGACGAGCGGGCCGAGAGACCCCGCGATCCGGCCCGAGCCGTGGGCATCGCGGGCGGCCTCGGCTTCGGTCAGGGCGGCGGCGTGAAGATCGGCGAAGCGGTCATCGAGGCCGTGTTTCGCCAGCCGGTCGTGGTGGATGGCATAGGTGTTGGCGGTGGCAATGGTGGCGCCGGCGGCGAAGAAATCGGCGTGGATCTGCTGCACGAGGCCGGGGTGGTCCAGCATGACCTTGGTCGCCCAGAGCGGATGAGGGTTGTCGCCGGAGCGGTGGACGAGCTCCTGCCCCATACCGCCGTCGAGGAGCATGACATCGCTCATCCGCGCAGCCTTTCGTTGGCGGGGTCCCACAGGGGGGCGTCGGGTTGGACGGTCGCGGCGCGGCGCTGGCCGAAGACCTCGACCTCGATGGCGGTGCCGGGGGCGGTGAGGTCGGTGCGCAGCATCCCGAGCGCGACACAGGCCTGCGCACGATGGCCCCAGGCGGCGCTGGTCGTCTCGCCCACCACCTGACCGCCATGCCAGAGGGTCGACATATAGGGCGGGTCGGTATCGCCGGGATCGACGCTGAGTGTGACAAAGCGCTTGGCCGGGCCGCGCTGCTTTTCGGCCTGAAGCGCGGGCTTGCCGGGGAAGGTCTTGGACCAGTCGATAAAACGTTCAAGCCCCCCCTGGAGGAGGGTGTAGTCGGTTGAAAGATCCCCCTTCCAGGCGCGGTATCCCTTCTCGATGCGCAGGCTGTTCAGGGCGAACATGCCGAAAGGATGCGCGCCGGCCGCGCAGAGCGCGTCGTAGATGGCGGGCGCGTCGGCGGGGGTGCAATGCACTTCCCAGCCCAGCTCGCCGGCGAAGGAGACGCGCAGAAGGGTGGCGGGCCGGCCGGCGACGCTGACGCCGGGCTGGGCGGAGAGCCAGGGCCGCGCCAGGTCGGCGTCGGTGAGCGGGGCAAGGAGATCGCGGGACTTCGGCCCGGTGAGCAGAAGGCAGGTGCAGCTCTCACTCTCATCGGTCAGGGTCACGCCGTCTGGCAGCCGCTGGCGCAGCACATCGGCGTCGTGCGATTGGGCGACGGCGGCGGTGATGCAGGTGATGTCGTCCTCCGACGCGGGGATCACGCTCGTTTCGGTCACGATCCGGCCGCGCGCATCGGGGAAATAGGCCAGCCCCAGCCGGCCGGGCTTTGGCAGGCGCGAGGGGGTGAGGGCGTCGAGATGGGCACGCGCCCCGGGGCCCCGAAGGCGCAGGCGCGTGAAGCCGGGGATCTCGATGAGGCCCGCATGGTCGCGCACGGCTTCGCATTCTGCGCGCACGGCACCGAACCACGGCCCCTCGCGGTCCCAGGTGCGCTGGGCGGCCTCGGATGTGTCGTCGCCGGGGCGCGCGAACCAGTTGGCGCGTTCCCAGCCGTTGTAGGCACCGAATTGCGCGCCGCGGTCCTTGAGTCGGTCATGCAGCGCCGAGAGCTTCTTGTCGCGCCCTGCGGTCCAGGCGTGGTGCGGGAAATGGACGGCGTATTCGTGGCCGTAGACCTCGAGCCCCTTGGCGACGCAATAGGCGTGATCCTCGAACCCGGTAAAGCGGCGCGGGTCGCAGGACCACATGTCCCATTCGGTCGCGCCTTCGGTGATCCATTCGGCCAGCACCTTGCCCGCCCCGCCGCCCTGGCAGATCCCGAAGGTGAAGACGCAGGCTTCAAAGGCGTTGGGCACGCCGGGCATGGGGCCGATCAGGGGGTTGCCGTCGGGCGTGTAGGGGATGGGGCCGTTGATGACCTTCTGCAGGCTGGCCTTTTCCAGAAGCGGCACGCGGGCCATCGCGTCGTTGATCTGGAAATCGATGCGGTCGAGGTCGTCGGGATAGAGCTGGAAGCTGAAATCCTCGGGCATCGGGTCGTCGGGGGTGGCCCAGTGCGCGCGGCCGGGGTTCTCATAGGGGCCAAGGTTGAAGCCCATCTTCTCCTGCCGGAGGTAGTAGGAGCTGTCGACATCGCGCAGGAGCGGCAGCTTGTGGCCCACCTCGCGGCTCCAGGCTTCCAGTTCGGGGATCGTGTCGAAGATCAGGTACTGATGCGCCATCACCATCATCGGCACGCGCCGGCCGAAGAGCGCGCCGACACGGGCGGCGTAGTAGCCGGCGGCGTTGACGACGATCTCGCAGCGGACCTCGCCCTTGGGGGTTTCCAGCACCCATTCGCCATTTTCCCGCCGCGCGCCGGTGACGGGGCGGAAGCGTTCGACCCGCGCGCCGAGGTCGCGCGCGCCCTTGGCCAGCGCCTGGGTCAGTTGCGCGGGGTCGATGTCCCCGTCGTAAGGGTCATAGAGGGCCCCGGTCAGGTCGTGCGTTTCCAGGAACGGATAGCGGTCGCGGATCTGGGCGGGCGCGAGGATGTCGAGGTCCATCCCCTGATAGCGGCCCATCCCGACGACGCGCTGGAACTCGCGCAGCCGCTCGCGCGTATGGCCCAGGCGCACCGAGCCGGTAACGTGGTAGTTCATCGGATAGCCGACCGCCTCGCCAAGGCCCCGGTAAAGCTCGGCCGAGTAGCGCTGCATGTTCATGATCGACCAGGAGGACGAGAAGGTCGGCACGTTGCCCGCCGCGTGCCAGGTGGAGCCGGCGGTGAGCTCGTTGCGCTCCAGCAGCAGGGCATCGGTCCAGCCGGCGCGCGCCAGGTGATAGAGGCAGGAGGCCCCGACCGCGCCGCCGCCAATGATCACCACGCGTGCCGTAAGCGTCCCGTCTGCCATGCCCGACCCTTTCGTTGCCAGGGGGAGTGTCGGCGGCGCGCGAGCCGTTGTCAATTTCCGGACCCTTGGTAGATTGATCGAAATTCTCTATCAGGCCGCGACATGCAGATTGAACTGCTGGAAACCTTTCTGGACCTCTGCGCGACGCGCAGCTTTCGCCGCACGGCCGAACGGCTGCGGCTGGCCCAGCCCACGGTCACGGCGCGGCTGCGGTCGCTCGAACGCCAGCTGGACGCGCAGCTTTTCACGCGCTCGCGTGCCGGGACCGAACCCACGACCGAGGGGCTGAAGTTCGAAAGCCATGCGCGGGTTCTGCTGGCCGAATGGCACCGCGGGGTGCGGGCGGTGCGGGGCACGGGCGACCGGGCGATGATGCTGCGGATCGGGTTGCAGCATGATCTGGTGGGATCGGGGCTGGGGGACTGGATCGGCGCGTTCCGCGCGGCGCTGCCCGATTGCGGCTTCTATATCGAGACCGATTATTCACCGCAGATGTGCGCCGATGTGCTGTCGGGGTTCAAGGATTTCGCCGTCCTGTTCACGCCGCGGCCGCACCCGGATCTGCATTTCGTGCTCCTCGGCGCGCTGCGCTACCGGATGGTGTCCACCCACGCCCGGAAGCTGACTGAAGTCCAGCCCGAACGATACATTCTGGGAAATTACGCCCCGGCGATGGCTGCCGAACATGACCGGCTGTTACCGGCCCTTGCCGCGCCGCCCCTTGTCTCAGGGCAGAACGCCACGGTGGCCGAGATGCTGACCGCGATCGGCGGCACGGCCTACCTGACCGAGGCGACGGCACGGGCGCTGGTCGATGCAGGCGGGGCGCTGATGGTGGCCGAGGCGCCGGTGCTGGAGCAGCCCGTCCATGCGGCAATGGCCCTGCGTTTGCGCACGGCGCGGATGCAGACTCAACTGACGCGGCTGGTGCGCGCGCGGATCGGCGGGGACTAGAGCTCAGCCGCGCTTGCGGCGGGCGCGGCGGGACCGGGCCTCGGTCAGGGTGGCCAGCGCGGCGTCGGCGTCGCCCAGATGCTTGATGAGATGCTTGTCGCCGCTGCGGGTGACAAGTTGCAGATCTCCCATCAGTTTGCGCATCGTCTCGACCTCGAGCAGCATGACCGAGCCGCCGCTGGGCAGGATCACGCGGCGGTCGGTCACAAGCCAACGCGCCTTCATCTGTTCGCTTGCCAGATAGGCACCGCGCAAGGCCAACGCCAGCACGGCCCCCAGGGCACCGATTGCGGCGTGCTCACTGCCGATGAGCCAGAGAAAGAGGCCTGCGCCCGCCATGCCGACCAGCGCAAGGACCGCGTGATCGCGCCAGTACCGCCCCCGATCGGTGCGCAGTTCGGTCACGACCTTTTCGCCCGGCTCCAGGGTCGGTGCTGTCGTGCCGGTGGCGGGGATCGGGTTGGTGGGCATGAGGAGTGTCGAAACCCGCGCCCGGTCTGCCGGGCGCGGGTTCCTTCGTCAGTTGGTGATGTCCGTGCCTTCGGTGCCGGCCTCATCCTCGGAGGCCTGCGGAAGGCCCTGCGCGGCTGCCGGCGCCTCGGAGGCGAGGGGGCTGCCGCTGCCTGCGGACAGCTGCCCGCCCAGCCCGTCGGTGCGCAGGAACTGGAAGAACTCGCTGTCCGGGCTCAGCACCATCGCGGTGTTCTGCCCGGTGAGCGCGCGCTCATAGGAGGTCAGCGACCGGGTGAAGGCGAAGAACTCGGGGTCCTGGCCGAAGGCTTCGGCATAGATCCGATTGCGTTCGGCATCGGCTTCACCACGGATGATCTCCGACTCGCGGCGGGCCGAGGAGACGAGCTCCACCACCGTCCGGTCTGCCAGTGCGCGCACGCGCTGTGCGGCCTCGTTCCCGCGAGCGATCTCGTCGGCGGCCTCGCGTTCACGCTCGGCGCGCATCCGGGCGAAGGTCGCCGCCAGGTTCTGTTCCGGCAGGTCGGTGCGGGTCAGGCGCACGTCGATGATCTCGACGCCCAGCCCGCCGGCCTCGCGACGGGCGCGATCACGGATCCGGTTCATCAGGGTCGTCCGGTCTTCCGACAGAACGGCACCCGACGGCACGGCGCCCAGCACCTCGCGGATGGCGGCGTTCATGATCCGGTCGATCCGGACCTGCGCGGCGCGGATGCCTTCCATGCCGACAGCCTGACGGAAGCGTTCCACATCGGTGATCCGCCAGCGCGCGAAGGCATCGACCACCAGGCGGCGGTCATCGAGGGGCGTGATCTCAAGGGGCTGCGTCTGCAGGCCCAGGATCCGGGCGTCATAACGCACGACTTCCTGGATGAAGGGGACGCGCACGCCAAGACCCGGTTCGGTGCGGACCTGTTTGACCTGGCCGAACTGAAGCACCAGGACGTTCTCGCGTTCATCGACGATGAACAGCGCCGACAGACCGATCGCCGCGGCGATCACGACAATCGGCAGAAGCAGAGCGGTGCGTTTCATTGGCCATTCCCCCTCTGGCTCTGGCGAAGCTGGTCAAGCGGCAGGTAAGGCAGCACGCCCGAGCCGTTCTCGCCCATCACGTTGTCGAGGATCGTCAGGTCCATGTCGCCCAACACCTGTTCCATCGTTTCCAGATACATCCGGCGGCGGGTGACTTCCGGCGCGTTCACATATTCGGACCAGACCGCAAGGAAGCGGCTTGCCTCACCCTCGGCGACGTTGACGGCCTGGGCGCGATAGCCTTCGGCCTCTTCCTGGATCTGCGCGGCCTCACCGCGTGCGGCGGCCAGAACCCGGTTGGCATAGGCGTCGGCCTGCCGTTCCAGACGGTCGCGTTCCTGACGCGCGGCCTGCACTTCGCGGAAGCTGTCGATCACGTCACGCGGGGGGTCGGCCTTGTCGAAGTTGACCCGGATGATGTTGATGCCCGACTCGTAGCTTTCCAGCGTGCCCTGCGCCGCCTGGCGAAGGTCGGCGGCGATGGCCCCGCGGTCGCGGTTGAGGATGGGCGACAGTTCGGAGCGTGCGATGATGTCGCGCATCGCCGATTCCGACACCGCCCGCACGGTTTCCTGCGGATCGGCCAGGTTGAACAGGAACCGCGCCGGATCGGCGACGTTCCAGACGACCTGGAATTCGATATCCACGACTGCCTCGTCGCGGGTCAGCATGAGGCCGGTGTCGATCGCCGAGCGCCCGGTGCCGACTTCGGTCACGCGTTCGCTGGTCACCTGCACGATTTCGGCACGCACGATCGGCCACGGGGCGAAATTCAGACCCGGCTGACCGATGCGGTATTCCGAGCCGAACAGCAGCTCGACCGAGCGTTCCTCGGGACGGACGGTGTAGAAGGACGCAAAGACCCAGAGCACCGCGAGACCGGCAAGGCCCAGCAGGACCCCACGACCGCTTATCCCCGGCCCCGACGGGCCGCGCCCGCCGCCGCTGCCGCCACCGCGGCCGCCCATGAGTACCTTGAGTTGCTGTTGACCTTTTTTAACCAGGTCGTCGATTTCGGGGATCTGCGGTCCCTGATTGCCCGGGCCCTGGCCGCCACCCGAGCCCCGGCCCCCGCTACCGCCGCGGTTCCCGCCGCCGCCCCAGGGGCCTCCACTATTGCCAGACATGGCCTCTCCTTGCTTGGATCGTCGCTTCGAATTGTCGCTGATTGCCACCTCACCAAGGTGGACGCAACCATAACTGAATCAACCCGCAAACGCCCGACTGCGCCCGGATGTCGCGCAGAAGTGACCCCGGGTGCAGGAACCCAAGGCCCGCGGCAACGTTTCGACAGGTTTGATTCAGTCCTGTCGAACAGGGGTTCGCAGCAGCACGATTTCCTCGCTCATCGTCGGATGTACGGCGATGGTGCGGTCGAAATCGGCCTTGGTCGCGCCCATGCCGATGGCGATGGCGGCGATCTGGATGAGCTCCCCCGCACCGGGCGCGACGATGTGACAGCCGAGGACCTTGTCGTTGTCGCGGTCGCAGACAAGCTTCATCATGACGCGCGACTGGCCACTGGCAAACGCGGACTGCATAGGCCGGAAGGTGGTCATGTAGATCGACACCGGGCCCCGGTCGCGCGCCTCGGCCTCGGTCAGGCCGACGGTGCCGGCCTCGGGGCGGGTGAAGACGGCGCTGGCGACCAGGCTGTGATCGACCGCCCGCTTCCTGCCGCCGAAGACCGTATCGGCGAAGGCGTGCCCCTCGCGAATGGCGACGGGTGTCAGGTTGATCCGATCGGTGACATCGCCAACGGCAAAGATCGACGGGATGTTGGTCTGCGACCATTCATCGACGATCACCGCGCCGCTGTCGGCCAGTTTCACCCCGGCCTCTTCCAGGCCCAGGCCCTGGGTCATGGGCGTGCGCCCGGTGGCAAACAGCACCTGATCGAATTCACGTCGGGCACCGCGGGTGTCGGTGACCGCGAAACGGCCGTCTTCCAGCCGCTCCATGTCCACCAGATCGGTATCGACCTGCAGGCCGATCCCCTGCGCGGCCATCTCGGCGGCGACATGGCTGCGTAGGTCATCGTCGAAACCGCGCAGGATCTGCGCCCCGCGGTAATATTGCGCCACCTCGACACCCAGCCCCTGCAGGATGCAGGCGAATTCGCAGGCGATGAAGCCGCCCCCGACGATGAGGATCGATTTCGGCAACTCCTCGAGCAGGAAGATCTCGTTCGAGGTCATCGCGCCGAGGTGGCGGAACTCCTCGGGCACCCAGGGCGTGCCGCCGCTGGCGATCAGGATGTGGCGCGCGCGATACTGGCTGCCGTCGGCCAGCGCCACGGTATGCGGATCGACCAGATGCGCGCGCTGATGGTGCAGCGTGACGCCGGCATTCTCGGCGTTGCGCGTGTAGATCCCTTCAAGCCGATCGAGTTCGGCGTGCAGCGTGCTGCGGAAGCCCTGCCAGTCGAACCCCTCGCACCTTGCCTGCCAGCCGTAGGCGCGCGCCTCCTCCATCGCCGCGGGATAGGCCGAGGCGAAGACCATCAGCTTCTTCGGCACGCAGCCGCGGATCACGCAGGTGCCGCCCATGCGGTATTCCTCGGCCAGGGCGACGGTCGCGCCGTATTCGGAGGCCGCGATTCGCGCCGCGCGCACCCCGCCCGAGCCGCCGCCGATGACGAAGAGGTCGTAGTCGAAATCCATGTTGCCTCCGGATCCGCCCCGCGCCTCAGAGGTCGCGGAAGATGTTGTCGCTTTCCTCGAACAGCACCGTCTCTTCATGGACCGTGCCGGCATGCAGATCGCGCGTCTCGACCCGGCCGTCCGAATGGCCGATCACCACCACGTCGCAGATGCCGAGGAAAAGCCCGTTCTCGACCACGCCGGGGATCTGATTGAGGGCCCGCGAAAGTGCGCGCGCGTCGCCGATCCGTCCGAGGGCGAGATCGAGGATGAAATTGCCCTCGTCGGTGCGGAAGGGGGTATCGCTGGCCATTCGGCGCGTGACACGGGTGCCCATCACGTCCATTCCGCCCAGAAGTTCCTCGATATGGGTGCGGGTCGTCGTCCAGCCGAAGGGGATGACCTCGACCGGCAGGGCGAAGGCGCCGAGGGTCTTCACCTCTTTCGAAGCGTCGGTGATGACGATCATCCGGTCGCTGGCCGACGCCACGATCTTTTCCTGCAGAAGCGCCCCGCCGCCGCCCTTGATCAGTGACAGGTCGGCGTCGAATTCATCGGCGCCGTCGATCGTCAGGTCGAGCCAGCCGGCCTCGTCGAGGGGGACGACATGCAGCCCTTCGCCGCGCGCCTGATCGGCGGTGCGGGTCGAGGTCGCGACGCAGGTCAGTTCCAACCCCTCCTTGCGGGCGCGTTCGGCCAACGCCCGCACCATCAGCGCAGCGGTCGATCCGGTGCCGAGGCCGAGCTTCATGCCGCCCTCGACGAAATCGACCGAGCGGCGCGCGGCGGCGGCCTTGGCGCGGTCGGCGGGGGATTGGGACTGGGTCATGCGGGAGCGCTCCTGCGGGGCGGTGTCGGCCCCGGGCATAGCGCATGGGCGCGAGACTGTCACGCGGGGCCAAGCGCGGGTTCGGGCGGGCAACGAAAAGCCCCGCGCCGGATCGGCGCGGGGCAATGCGGACTGCTGCGCAGAAGACCTGTCGCCGCTGCGCGGCGGGTGGGGGTGCGGCCCCCGCGGTCATTGCGCTGATGTCGTCTCGTCGGTCGGACGCCGGATCAGGCGGTCGCGGCGCGGGCCTTTTCGACGATCTGGCCGAACGCCTCGGGCTCGTGAACCGCAAGATCGGCGAGCACCTTGCGATCCACCTCGATCCCGGCGGCGCCGAGGGCGTGGATGAAGCGCGAATAGGTCAGCGTCGGATCGATTGCGCGCACCGCGGCGTTGATCCGCTGGATCCACAGCGCGCGGAAGTTGCGCTTGCGGTTCTTGCGATCGCGGGTGGCATACTGGTTGGCCTTGTCGACCGCCTGGGTCGCGGTACGGAAGTTGCGCGAACGCTGGCCATAATAGCCTTTCGCGGCCTTGACGACCTTGCGGTGACGGGCGTGGGTGACTTTCCCGGAAGTTACGCGTGACATGGGTGAGGTCTCCTTACCGGTCGTAGGGCATGTAGGTCTTGACGATCCGGGTATCCGGCTCGCTCAATACCCGGGTGCCGCGGGCGTCGCGGATGAACTTCTTCGTCCGCTTGATCATTCCATGCCGCTTGCCGGCATGGGCCGACAGGATCTTGCCGGTAGCGGTGACCTTGAAGCGCTTCTTGGCGCTTGCCTTGGTCTTCATCTTGGGCATTTCCGTCTCCTTCTTTCGAGAGGTTGACGCGCGACTCGGCATGCCACATCGGCCGGCCGCGCGGATGAAGCGTGGCGTATAGCGAGGCGGGGCCCCGCGTGCAAGGGGCCTATTCGGCTTCGGCGCGGAAGATCAGCCGTTCATCGCAAGGCGCGACGCGCAGGATGTTGGTCGTGCCGGGCACGTTGAACGGGATGCCCGCGGTGACCACGATCTGGTCGCTTTCCTCGGCGAAGCCGAAATCGCGGACCGCGCGCACGGCGCTGATCACCGCGGACTTGAACCGATCGATCGGCCCGGTGGCAACGCAATGCGTGCCCCAGTAAAGGCACATTCGGCGCAGGGCCTCGGTCTTCGGGCTCAGCGCGACGATCGGCACGAAGGGGCGTTCACGCGCGACCTTGCCCGCGGTGGAGCCCGATTCGGTGAAACAGCAGATCGCCTTGATGTCGGTCGTCTCGGCGATTTCTCGGGCGGCGGCGACGATGCCGTCGGCGACGTTCGAATGGCTGATCTTGCGGGAGGCTGCGATGATCTCGCGCCAGGTCGGATCGCTTTCGACCGAGACGGCGACGTTGTGCATCGTGCGCACCGCCTCGACCGGGTGGGCGCCGGCCGCCGATTCGGCCGAGAGCATGACAGCATCGGCGCCCTCGTAGATGGCGGTGGCCACATCCGAGACCTCGGCCCGCGTCGGCATCGGCGAGGAGATCATCGATTCCAGCATCTGCGTGGCCACGATCACCGGCTTCGCGGCCGTGCGCGCCTTGCGCACCAGCCGCTTCTGGATCGGCGGGACGGCCTGGACCGGCAGTTCGACCCCCAGATCGCCGCGCGCCACCATGATCCCGTCGGACACCTCGAGGATCTCGTCGAAGACCTTCAGCGCCGAGGGCTTCTCGATCTTGGCAAGGATCGCGGCGCGGCCGGCGGCCAGCCCGCGGGCCTCGATCACATCGGCGGGGCGCTGCACGAAGCTCAGCGCCAGCCAGTCGATCCCCAGGCTGCAGGCGAATTCCAGATCGGCGCGGTCCTTGGGCGACAGGGCCGCCACGGGCAACTCGACATCGGGGACGTTCACGCCCTTCCGGTTCGAGATGGTGCCGCCCACAAGCACCGTGCAATCGGCGTGCTCGGCGCTGCATTCATCGACCCGCAGGCGGATCTTGCCGTCATCGACCAGCAGCATCGAGCCGGGCATGAGGGCCGCGAAGATCTCGGGATGAGGAAGGTTGACGCGGGCAGGGGTGCCGTCGGCGGGGTCGAGATCCAGACGAAAGCGCTCGCCCTCGCCCAGGTCGGCGGCGCCGGCGGCGAAGACGCCGACGCGCAGTTTCGGGCCTTGCAGGTCGGCGAGGATGCCGATGGGGCGGCCGGTCTCTGCCTCGACGGCGCGGACCATTGCATGGCGCGCGGCGATCTCGTCATGGGTGCCGTGGCTCATGTTCAGCCGGAAGACGTCGGCGCCGGCTTCGAACAGGGCGCGGATCGTCGCCATGTCGTTCGAGGCGGGCCCCAGGGTGGCGACGATCTTCACGTTGCGTTGACGTCTCATGCCGGCGGCCCCGTGGTCTGCGTTGGGCAAAGCTATCGCGCATTTGGCCGGGCGGGGCAACCGTCCCGCCCGAGAATTCGGTATCGCTAACGACCACGCCCGCCCTTGACTGCGCCGCCGCTCGGGGCCAGTTCCGGCAAAAGACAGTCATGGGAGAGAGACATGGACGACGCCACCCGCACCCGGATCGAAGCCGCGGCGTTCCGCCGGCTGGTCGAGCATCTGATGCACGACCGCCCCGACGTGCAGAACATCGACATGATGAACCTCGCGGGCTTCTGTCGCAACTGCCTGAGCCGCTGGTACCAGGAGGCCGCCGCCGACGAAGGGATCGAGATGGACAAGGACCGCGCGCGCGAGGTCGTCTACGGTATGCCCTACAAGGAATGGACCGCCAAACACCAGGGCGAGGCCAGCGCCGAGCAGAAAAAGGCCTTCGAGACCGCCTTCGCCCGGAATGTCGGGCGCAAGGACTGACCGCCCGCTACTTGCTCATCTTGGCGAGCTTCGCCTCCAGCGCGGCAAGCTGTCGGCGGATCTCGCCCAGATCCTCGTCTTCTTCCTCGGTCTCGGCGGTGCCGGCTTCCTTCTTTTCCTTCTCGGCCAGCGCCTGCCAGCCCGAGACCATCGATTCCAGGAAGGCCATCTGCTGGCGCTGCATCGCCTCGAAGCCCGGCATCTTGGACAGTTGGGCCATCATCGGGTTCATCGCCTTCATCTGTTCGGCGAACTTGCCCGGCCCTTCGCGCAGCATCTCGAAGGACATCGCCAGGAACTGCGGCACCACGGATTGCGCCTGCGCGGTATAACTGCGAACCAGATCGTTGAGGACATCGAGCGGCAGGACATTCTCGCCGCGGCTTTCGTGGTCGGCGATGATCTGCAGCAGATACTGGCGCGTCAGGTCGTCGCCGGTCTTCAGGTCGATGATCTGCACCTCGCGCCCGGCGCGGACGAACCCCGCGATATCCTCAAGCGTGACGTAGTCGCTGCTCTCGGTATTGTAGAGACGGCGGCTGGCGTAGCGCTTGATCAGTAGTGGCTTGGCACTTTCGGACACGGCGAGCGACCCTTTCGTTGCAATGCAGCAAACCTAGACCGGCTTGCCGCTGCATGAAACAGTTTTCTGCAAGCCGGGCAACCGGGAACGGCTGCCGGGGGGGCTGCCGGGGGGGCTGCCGGGGCGCGCCTATGAAAAAAACGGGCGCACCCAAGGGTGCGCCCGTTTCCTGTTCCCAGCCGGGAGGAGGCCGGAAATCCTGTGGTTCGGGCAGAAGCTGCCCGTTCGATTACTTCGCGGCGACCGTGGTGGCTTTCTTGGCCGCGGCGGCGACTTCGTCGGACGCCTTCTTGGCGGCCGCGGTCACGTCGCTGGTGGCCTTCTGCATCGCGGCAGTGGCTTCAGCCGACATGTCCTTGCCGGCGGCCAGCATCAGCTCGACCGTTTCCATCTGCACGCGCTTCGCGATTTCGGCGAACGAGGACATATGCTCGGCGGCCAGCTCGGCCGAGGCCGAAGCGAAATCGGTGACCGACTTGGCGTAATCGGCGGGCTCTTCCTTGACGGTCGACACTTCGCCCATCTTGGCCAGCGCGGACTTGGTCCACTTGGTGGAAACGTCGGCCGATTTCTCGGCGGCTTCCAGGTAGACCTTGCTCATGCGCTCACCCAGCTGAGCCTGGGTCTTGAACACGTCCTGCATCGCCTTCGTGTCGACGGGGAATGCACCCATCATGTCTTGCATCATCTTGCTCATGTCGTTCTTGGCCATGATATTCTCCTTGAATTCTCCGGGGGGGACCGGTTTGCTGCGACTGCTCGGAATATGAATGCTGCACCGCAGAAAATCAACCCCTGTTTCTGCAGCGCGGCAAAAATTTCTTAACGAGACGTTTCCCGCCTGGCCGAGGCAAATCGCCCCGGCCGCAGTGTCCGACACCGCATCCAGAGCCGATTGTTCCGCCCGCCCGTTGCCTCGGTTCAGGCATCTTCCGTGTTCGGCCGGGACGAGACATAGGTGCCCGGCGCCGGCGCCAGAACGTCCTCGGGCAATTCGCGGGCGGGGATCTGCTTGCCCGAACGTTTGCGCAGCCATTCCTCCCAGCGCGGCCACCACGATCCCTCGTGATGCGTGGCGGCGGCCTTCCAGCTCTCGGGCGTTTCCGAGGCATCGACCGGAGTCTCGCTGGTGTAGTGGCCGTATTTCTTCTTGGTGGGCGGGTTCACGATCCCGGCGATATGGCCCGATTCCGACAGGATGAAGGTCTTGTCCTTCGACCCCATCCGCGACACGCCCCTAAAGCTCGTCTTCCAAGCCGCGATATGGTCCGTCTCGCAGGCAATCGCGCAGAGCGGCACCTTGACCCCGTCGATCGTGACGCGCTCGCCGCAAAGCGTGAAGCCGTCCTCGGCGAAGTGATTCTCCTGGCAGAGCCCGCGCAGGTATTCGACCACCATGCGCGCCGGCAGGTTGGTCCCGTCCCCGTTCCAGTAGAGCAGGTCAAAGGCCGGCGGCGCCTCGCCCAGCATGTAGCTGCGGATGGCGGGCCCGTAGACCAGGTCGTTCGAGCGCAGGTAGGAGAAGGTGCGCGACATGAAGAACCAGTGCAGGTAGCCCTTCTCCTCGACTTCGGCCTCAAGCGCGTCGATGAAATCGTTCGACAGGAAGACCCCCACCTCGCCCTGATCCGCGAAATCGGTGAGCGTGGTGAAGAAGGTGGCCGACTTGACCGCCCGGTTGCGCCGCTTGTTCATCAGCGCCAGCGTCAGGCTCAGCGTGGTGCCGGCGATGCAGTAGCCGATCGTGTTGATCGTCTTGACGCCGCAGATCTCCTTGACCTTCTCGATGGCGGTCAGGAAGCCTTCCTCGACATAGGTGTCCATGCCGACGTCGCGGTAGCTGGCATCGGGGTTGACCCAGCTGACCACGAACAGTGTGTAGCCCTGATCGACGATCCACTTGATCAGGCTGTTCTGCGCCTTGAGGTCCATGATGTAGAACTTGTTGATCCACGGCGGGAAGATCAGCAGCGGCGTCTCGTGGACCTTCTCGGTCGTCGGCTTGTACTGAATCAGCTCGAACATCCGGTTGCGGAAGACCACGGCGCCCTCGGTCGTGGCGATGTTGCCGCCGATCTTGAAGGCCTCCTTGTCCGACAGCGTGACCAGCAGCTCGCCGTCATTGGCCTCCAGATCGCGCACCAGGTTCTCCATCCCCTTCACCAGGCTCTCGCCATCGGTCGCCACGGCGCGCTCCAGCGCATCGGGGTTGGTCGCCAGGAAATTCGTCGGCGCCAGCATGTCGATGATCTGCCGGCCGAAGTATTCCAGCCGCTTCTTCTCGCGCGGGTCGAGCGAATCGATGCTCGCGATCGCCTCTTCGATTGCCTGCGAGGACATCAGATACTGCTGCTTGACGAAGTTGAAATAGGGATGGGTCTTCCACAGTGGGTTCGAAAAGCGGCGGTCGTTGGGGGTGTTGTCCTCGGGCGGGGTCAACTGGCCGCGGCGCAACGCCTCCTGCGTTTCGACGAAATGCTTGAGCGTCTTTCCCCAGTAGCCGATCTGATGTTCCATCACCTTCGAGGGGTTGTTCACCATCTCGGCCCAATAGGCGGTCGCCGCGCGCATGTAGAGCGTCGGATCGGGCCCCTGAAGGTCCGTGCGTTGCGGCTGCTTTCGGGAAAACGCCGACACGAGACGTTGCGTCAATGCCTCGATTCGGGCGATGTTCGCGTTTAGTTTGTCCAAATTCTTGGATTCGTCATTTCCTGACGTTGCCATGACGCAATTCCCCACCTATCGTCCTGCAGTGCAGCATGAACAGCATAAACGGATCGTGCCGAGTTGCAAAGGAACGACTTGGCCGGCCGCGCCAGAGGCAGGAGAATTGCATGAGGCAGATGGCCACTTACGACCTGATGGAAGCGGCTCGCAACACCAATGAGTGGTTGGGGGCATCGGCGCGCGCCTTCGCCTCCTATCCGGTCTGGGGCCTGGTTCCGCACCCGATGTTCAAGGTCATGTCCGCCTGGGGGCGCGTGACCGAACGCGCCTTCGCGCGCATGGTGATCAAGCCCGACTGGGGCATCCGCACCGTCGTGGCCGAGGATGGGCGCGACCACCTGGTCGAGACGCAGGTCGAACTGGCCCGCGATTTCGGCGATCTGGTGCGCTTCCGGGTGCAGAACCGGCCGGAAAAACCCCGCCGCATCCTGCTGGTGGCGCCGATGTCGGGCCATTACGCGACGCTGCTGCGCTCGACCGTGGCAAGCCTGCTGCCCGATGCCGAGCTGTGGATCACCGACTGGCACAACGCCCGCGACATCCCCGTCTCCGCCGGCAAGTTCGATGTCGAGGATTATACCCAGTATCTTGTCGATTTCATGAAGCATCTGGGCCCGGATACGCATGTCGTCGCCGTCTGCCAGCCGGTGCCGCTGGCGCTTGCCGCCACCGCGATCCTGGCCGAGGATCAGCCGGACGCGCAGCCCCGCACGCTGACGCTGATCGGCGGCCCGGTCGATCCCGACGCCGCCCCGACCGAGGTGACCGACTTTGGTCGCCGGGTGACGATGGGCCAGCTCGAACACCTCGCCATCCAGCGCGTTGGCTTCAAGTATCGCGGCGTCGGGCGTCTCGTCTATCCGGGGCTTCTGCAGCTTGGCGGCTTTATCACCATGAACCTCGACCGCCACGCCCAGGGCTTCGCCGACAAGATCACCGCCGCCGCGCGGGGCGAGGACAGCGAGCGCGACAAACACAACCGCTTTTACGACGAATACCTGGCGGTGATGGACATGACCGCCGAATTCTACCTCTCCACCGTCGAGCGCGTCTTCAAGGAGCGTGAGATCGCGCGCAACGCCTTCGTGGTGAACGGCCGGCTCGCCGATATCGGCAAGATCACCCAGGTCGCGGTGAAGATCGTCGAGGGCGCCAAGGACGATATCTCGGCCCCCGGGCAGTGCCTCGCCGCGCTCGATCTGCTGACCGGCCTCGATGACAGCAAGAAGGCCCAGCACCTGGAGCCGGGCGCGGGCCATTACGGCATCTTCGCCGGGCGCAGCTGGCGCGAAAACATCCGCCCGCTGGTTTTCGACTTCATGGATGCCAACAGCCCCAACCCGCCCAGCGGCGCGCGGCTGTCGCTGGCGGCCTCGAACGACTGACGCGGGGCCCCCGCCGGGCCCCCCTAGCTACCGTTCAGGCGGCCCGGCACGGTGCGTGCGGGATGAGATCACGGTTTTTTTCGTGGTGTTTCAGTCTGTTGGCGTGGTGTGCGCTGGCGCACGCCCCGCCGATCAGCCTATGAAGCGCCGGATCCCGCCCTCGGTGACGATCAGGTCGAGCCGCTGGTCGAAGGCATCGACCGGCACTTCGTCCAGCTCCTGCGCGGCGTAGGCCAGGCCGATCGCCGTGACCGGGCCGGCCGCGCGCAGCGCCGCCAGCGTGCGGTCGTAGAAGCCGCCGCCATAGCCCAGCCGGAAGCCGCGCGCGTCGAACCCCACCAGCGGCACGATCACCACCTGCGGCACCACCGGCTCGCCGCGCGCGGGGATCTGCGCGCCATAGGGGCCGGCGACCATCTCGGCGTCCGGCGTCCAGCGGTGGAAGACCAGCGCGCGCCCCGGCCCCTGGATCACCGGCACGCCGACCGGGCCGGGATGCGCGGCCATCACCGGGCGCGGGTCCACCTCGGTGCGGATCGGCATGTAGCCGGCCAGGGCCGCGCCCGCATGGCCGGCCAGCGC
>CAZKSE010000044.1:0-1808 GCA_964555305.1 uncultured Rhodobacter sp.
AAGGGCATGCACATCTCGATATCCGATTCCGGCATGCGCGAGAAATGCAGCCGCCGCGCCGTCTGCGCCTGCAGGCGCTGGCGTTCCTGCTCGGATTTCTGGGCCTGAAAGGCGATCACCGCCTCGGTGCGCATCAGGTCCGGCAGTTGCGCGGGAACGTAGCGGACCTTCTGCCCTGACGCCTCGTGGTGCCAGCGTTCCATCGCGGTGCGCGCCTCGGCATCGAGCGCGGCCTCGGTCTCGACGGCGTTCAGCACCTGCGGCGTGCTGGCGCGGTCGTCGCTCAGACCCAGCAGCCAATCGGCCGAGACCTGGAAGCGTTCGGCGATGGCCAGCACCGTCTCGGCGCGCGGCAGCCGGGGGGCGGCGCCGCTGGTCAGTTGCGACAGGGCCGAACGGTCGATGCCGATCGCCTGCGCCAATGCCGTCTGCGTCAGCCCGGCGCCCACCTGCAACGCCATGAGCCGCTCCCGAAACCGTGCTGCCGCCTGACGCTTGTCCATATCCCGCCCCGCACATCTGATGCGTTCAGTAACGATATGTGATCAAAGGCGTCAATCGCCGTCGATGCTGCCGATCAATCGCGCATTGTCGCAGCGCGCAATTTGCCCAGAATGACCCCATACGACACAAAGAGGGGGATCCATGCGGATCGAATGGCCGACCGTGGGGTTGATCGCGCTGGCCTATGCGGGCTGGGCGGCGGCGGGGATCTGGCTCTGGCCGGTGGTACCCTGGCTGGCACTGGCGGTGATGGCGGTGCTCGCGGCGCTGCATTCCTCGCTCGCGCATGAATGCCTGCACGGCCATCCCACGCGCAATCGTCTGCTGAACGAGGCGCTGGTCACCTTGCCCCTGACGCTGGTCTATCCCTACCGGCGGTACCGGGCGACGCATCTGGCCCACCATCATGACGAGCGTCTGACCGACCCGTTCGACGACCCCGAGAGCTACTACAAGGCGCGGTTCCAATGGTCTGCCCTGCCGCGCTGGTTCCGCACGGTGCTGCAGGTCAACAACACGCTTCTGGGCCGGATGGCGTTGGGTCCGGTCCTTGGCGCGGCCGGGTTCCTCGCGTCCGAGGCGCGGGCCCTCTGGCGCGGGGCAAGGGGCGTCCGCCGGGCCTGGGCGCTCCATGCCGTGAGCCTGTTGCCGGTCCTGTCGGCATTGGTCCTGTTCGGCATCCCCCTCTGGCTCTACACGCTCGCGGTGGTCTGGCCCGCGCTCTCGCTCATCGCGATCCGTACCTTTGCCGAGCATCGCTGGCACGAAACGCCTGAGGGGCGGACGATCATCGTCGAACGCTCGCCGCTTGCCTGGCTCTTCCTTCACAACAACCTGCATATCGTGCACCACCAGATCCCCGCCGCGCCCTGGTATGCGCTGCCCCGCCTTTACGCTGACCGCAAGGAACACTGGCAGGCGCTCAACGGCGGCTACGTCTTCCGCAACTACTGGCAGCTTTTCCGCGCGCATGCGGTTTGCGCCAAGGAACCCGTGGCGCATCCCGCCCTGCGCCTCTGGCCCGACCCACCCCAGGCGCCGCGTCCGCCCGCGCCGAAAGAGCGGCAGCGCGCGGCGTGAGCGGGCGCGCCGCCCTGCCGATGTACGACTGGCCCGAGGTGCGGGCGGGCGTCGATGCGTTCTGGACCGATCTGCGCGCCCGATCTGGCCTCATGCTGCCCGAGGTGCTGGAACGACCGGCCGATGAGGCGGCGCTGCTCGGCCTCTGGCGTGATCCGGCGCTGGCGCTGTCGCAATGCTGCTGGGGGCCGATGTCGCTGGGGCTGGTGCCGGGGCTGCGGGTG
>CAZKSE010000044.1:1908-21596 GCA_964555305.1 uncultured Rhodobacter sp.
CGGACAGGACCGGCCTCGAGATCGTCGAAACCGGCGGCCACCGCGCCTCGATCCGCGCGGTGGCGCAGGGGCGCGCGGAGCTCGCAGCCATCGATTGCCGCTCCTGGGCTATGGCGCTCGATCACGAGCCTTGCGCGCGGGCGCTGGTCGTGGTCGGCTGGACGGCGGAGCGGCCGGGCCTGCCTTTCGTCACCGGATCCGCGACCGACGACAAGACAGCCCGAAGGCTGCGCGAGACACTGATCGGAATGGGGGCCCATCCCCCGCAGGAGAGGGACGCATGACTAGGCAATACAGGGCCGTGGTGATCGGCGGGGGCGTGGTGGGCTGTTCGGTCCTTTATCACCTGGCACGGGCGGGCTGGACGGATGTGCTGCTGGTGGAGCGGTCCGAGCTGACCTCGGGGTCGACCTGGCACGCGGCGGGGGGCTTTCACACGCTCAACGGCGATCCGAACGTGGCCAAGCTGCAAGCCTACACGATCTCGCTCTACAAGGAGCTGGAGGAGCTGACCGGCATGTCCTGCGGCCTGCATCTGGTGGGCGGTGTGATGATGGCCGACAGCCCCGAGCGGATGGATTTCCTGCGCATGGCCCATGCCCGTGGCCGCTGCCTGGGGATGGAGACGGAGCTGATCACGCCCAATGAGGCCAAGGCGATGTTCCCGCTGATGGACGAAAGCCATTTCGTCGGCGCGCTCTGGGACCCGGTGGAGGGGCATTTGGACCCGTCGGGTACCACGCACGCGTATGCCAAGGCCGCGCGGATGCTGGGCGCCGAGATCGAGCTGCGCAACCCCGTGACCGAGCTTGCTCAGGACGCGGACGGCACCTGGAACGTGGTGACGCAGAACGGCACGATCCGCGCCGAGCATGTGGTCAACGCCGGCGGCCTCTGGGCGCGGGAGGTCGGTCGCATGGTCGGGCTCGAGCTGCCGGTGCTGGCGATGGAGCATATGTACCTGCTGACCGAGGACATGCCCGAGGTCATTGAGTTCAACGAGAAGATGGGCCGCGAGCTGATCCACGTCATCGATTTCAAGGGCGAGATCTATACACGGCAAGAAGGGCGCGGCATCCTGCTGGGCACCTACGAGAAGGCGGCAAAACCCTGGTCGCCGGTGTCGACCCCTTGGGATTTCGGGCATGAGTTGCTGGCCCCGGACCTTGACCGCATCGCGCCTTCGCTGGAGATCGGCTTCCGCCACTTCCCACCCTATGAAAAGGCGGGCATCAAGACCGTCATCAACGGCCCCTTCACCTTCGCCCCCGACGGCAACCCGCTGGTCGGGCCGGTGCAGGGGCTGACGAACTTCTGGTGCGCCTGCGCGGTGATGGCAGGCTTTTCGCAGGGCGGCGGCGTCGGGCTGGCGCTGGCGAACTGGATGGTCGAGGGCGACCCCGGCCACGACATCTTCGCGATGGACGTCGCCCGCTACGGCGAATGGGCGACATTGCGCTACACCAACGCCAAGGTGCGCGAAAACTATTCGCGCCGCTTCTCGATCCGCTTCCCGAACGAGGAACTGCCCGCAGCCCGCCCGGCCGAGACGACGCCGCTCTACGACATCATGCTGCGCGACAACTTCGCGGTGATGGGCGACAGCTGGGGCTTGGAGACACCGCTCTGGTTCGCCCCTTCGGCGGAAGAAGCGCATGATGTCCTCAGCTTCCACCGCTCCAATGATTTCGAGCATGTCGGCGCCGAGGTGCGTGGCGTGCGCGAGCACGTTGGCGTCACCGAGATCGCCAATTTCGCGAAATACGAAGTCACGGGGCAGGGGGCGGAGGCCTGGCTCGACCACCTGATGACCAACACGATGCCGAAGGTAGGCCGGCTGGTCCTCAGCCCGATGCTGAACGAGCGCGGCAAGCTGATCGGCGATTTCACCATCGCGCGGGCCGCGCAGACGCGCTTCCTGATCTGGGGATCGCTGGCGGCCTCCAGATATCACATGCGCTGGTTCGAGCGGCATCTGCCGGCCGATGGCTCCGTCCGCGTGCATCGCTTCCATACCGATCTGGTGGGGCTGATGCTGGCCGGGCCGAAGACGCGCGCGGTGCTGGCGGCGCTGGTCGATACCGATGTCTCCAACGACGCTTTCCGCTTCATGGATTTCCGCGAGATGGACGTGGCCGGCGCCCCCTGCATGGTCAACCGGATCACCTACACCGGCGATCTGGGCTACGAGATCTGGATGAAGCCCAGCTTCCAGCGTCGCGTCTACCTGGCCATCAAGACGGCAGGACAGGCCCACGGGATCGTCGATTTCGGCATGCGGGCGCTTCTGTCGATGCGGCTGGAAAAGAACTTCCCGACCTGGTTTGCCGAACTGCGGCCCATCTACGGGCCGTTCGAGGGGGCGATGGACCGCTTCGTCAAGCTCCAGAAGCCCGATTTCATCGGCCGCGCGGCGGCGGTCGCCGAGCGCGACGCCGGCCCCCGGCTGCGGCGCGTGTCGCTGATGATCGAGGCCGGCGATGCCGATGTTCTGGGCGACGAGCCGATCTGGGCGAAGGTGGGCGCGGATCACGGCACCATCGAGCAACCCCACGGCTACGGCGCGCCACGCTTCGACGCTACGGGGCAGGAGATGCCGCGCCCCGACCCGGTGCGCGATGGCGACTGGCGGGTCGTAGGCTGGGTGACCTCGGGTGGCTATGCGCATTGGGTGCAGGTGTCCATGGCACAGGGCTATTTGCCGGCCGCGCTGGCCGAACGCGGCGAGGCGGGGCTCTTCGCCGTCGAGATCATGGGCGAGCGGCGGGCGGCGCGGATCGCGCTGGAGCCGCCCTTCGACCCGGCGGGCGAACGGATGCGGATGTAAAGAAAGGCTGTCCATGAAACTTCAGGACCTCGAAATCTTCGTCATCGGCACGCCGCCACCGGGCTGGGGCGGGCGCTACTGGATCGTGGTGAAGCTGACCACCGCCTGCGGGATCACCGGTCATGGCGAGGTCTACGCGGCCTCGGTCGGGCCGGCGGCGATGCGGGCGGTGATCGAGGATGTGTTCACCCGCCACATGCAGGGCGACAGCCCCGAGAATGTCGAGCGGATGTTCCGCCGCGCCTATTCCTCGGGCTTCACGCAGCGGCCTGACCTGACGGTGATGGGCGCCTTCTCGGGTCTGGAGATCGCCTGCTGGGACATCCTCGGCAAGGCGCGCGACCGGCCCGTCTGGGCGCTTCTGGGCGGCTGCATGAACGAGCGGCTGCGCGCCTATACCTACCTCTACCCGCTGCCGCAGCATGAAAAGGCCGCCTTCTGGACCAGCCCCGAGATGCAGGCCGAATCCGCGCTGCACTATGTCGAGCGCGGTTTCACGGCGCTGAAGCTGGACCCCGCGGGCCCTTATACCTTCCGCGGCGGGCATCAGCCGGGGCTTTGGGACATCGACCTGAGCGTGCGGATGCTCAGGGCGATCCGCGAAGCCGTGGGAAACCGCGCCGACATCCTGTTCGGTACGCATGGTCAGTTCACCCCCTCGGGCGCGATCCGGCTGGGCGCGGCGATCGAACCCTACCAGCCGCTCTGGTACGAGGAACCGATCCCGCCCGACAATCTTCTGGATTTCGCGCAGGTCGCGCAGGCCGTCCGCCTGCCCATCGCCACAGGCGAGCGGATGACGACCAAGGCCGAATTCGGCACGCTGCTGCGCTCGGGCGGGGCGTCGATCCTGCAGCCGGCGACCGGGCGGTCGGGCGGATTGTGGGAGACGAAGAAGATCGCCGCGCTGGCCGAGGCCTTCGGCGCGCAGGTGGCCCCGCATCTCTATGCCGGTCCGGTCGAGTGGGCGGCGAACATCCACCTTGGCGTCACGCTGCCGAACCTGCTGCTCGTCGAATGCATCGAGGAGGGCGGTGCCTTCCACCTGCCGCTGATCGGCCACGCGATAACGGTCGAGGAGGGCTTCATCCGCGCTCCCGACGCCCCCGGCCTCGGCATCGCCTTCGACGAGGCCCGCGCCCGCGCCCATCCCTACGACGGCACCGCGCTGCATCTGCAGATGCAGGAGGCCCCCTGCGACTATGTGAAAGGAAATGACTTCGAAGGGGGTGCACCGCGCAACGAATGACCGGGGCAGTCGAAAACGGCTTGCAATCGGCCGGAGGTCGCGTTTGGATGATTTCAGGTCGCCGAAGGTCACGCACCGGCCCGACCTTCTGGCTCGATAAGCGGACAAACCTGCGCATCCGACATATCCGCGCGGGAAAAGAACGACACGTCGACACACAGGGAGAGTTCGATGAAACATGCGAAAAACGGTAAGGGGTCGATTCATTCCGCCGCGCGGATGTATGCGCGCGAATGCCGGGAGGGGAAGCTGAACCGGCGGGAGTTTCTGACCCGCGCAACTGCGCTGGGCGTGTCGGTGCCGGCGGCTTACGGGCTTCTGGGTCTCGCCGCGCCAACCGCCGCACGGGCAGACACCCCGCAGGAGGGCGGTACGCTCAGGATCCAGATGGATATCCGGGCGCAGCGCGACCCGCGCACCTGGGACTGGTCGGAACTGGCCAATGTCTGCCGCGGTTGGCTGGAATACCTGGTCCAGTACGAACGCGACGGCTCCTTGACCCCGATTCTCCTGGAAAGCTGGGAAGCCAACGAGGATGCGACCGAATACACGCTGCGCGTCCGGCAGGGCGTGACCTGGAACAACGGCGATGCCTTCACCGCCGAGGATGTCGCGCATAATTTCGAACGCTGGGCCGATACCTCGGTCGAGGGCAACTCGATGGCCTCGCGGATGACGGCGCTGTCCGAGGACGGGCAGTTGCGCGATGGCGCGGTCGAGGTGGTGGACGAGCACACGCTGCGTCTGCATCTCTCGGCCCCCGACATCGCGCTCATCGTCAATCTGGCCGACTATCCGGCAGCGGTGGTGCATCCGTCCTTCACCGGCGATCCCATTGGCAATGCCATCGGCACCGGCCCCTACCGTCCGGTCAGCCACCAGACCGGCATCAGTGCGGTGATCGAACGCAACCCCGACCACACCTGGTGGAACGAAGGCAACGGCGCCTGGCTCGACCGGATCGAATTCATCGATCTCGGCGCCGACCCGTCGGCTTGGGTCGCCTCGGCCGAGGGGGGCGAGATCGACATGCTCTACGAGTCGACCGGCGATTTCCTCGACATCTTCACCGCCATCGGCATGGAGCAGACCGAGGCGGTGACCTCGGCGACGCTGGCGGTGCGCTTCAACCAGGAGCAGGAACCCTACGACCGGCGCGAGGTGCGCCGCGCGCTGATCCTGGCGGTCGATAACGAGACGGTGCTGGAGCTGGGCTATAACGACCTCGGCACCGTCGCCGAGAACCATCACGTCTGCCCGATCCATCCGGAATATGCCGAACTGCCGCCACCGGATTACGACCCCGACGGGGCGCGGCAGGCGCTCGAGGATGCCGGTCTGGGCGATTACGAGTTCGAACTGATCTCGACCGACGAGTCGTTCCATACCGCGACCTGCGACAACATCGCGGCCCAGATCCGTGCCGCCGGCATCAATATCCGCCGGACCGTTCTACCCGGCGCGACCTTCTGGAACGACTGGCTGACCTATCCGTTCTCGGCGACCAGTTGGGCGATGCGCCCGCTGGGCGTGCAGGTTCTGAACCTCGCCTATCGCTCCGGCGAGGCGTGGAACGAAGCCGCCTTCTCGAACGAGGAGTTCGACGAGCTGCTGGCCCAGGCCAATGGCATCGCCGATGCCGACGAACGGCGCGAGGTGATGCAGCGGCTGCAGGAAATCATGCAGGAGGAGGGGGTGCTGATCCAGCCTTACTGGCGTTCGCTCTTCCGCCATGCGCGCCCGGGCATCCACAACGCGGAAATGCATCCGACCTTCGAGATCCACTACCAGAATTACTGGAAGTCGTGACACGGCGTGCGCCGGGCGGGTGTTCCCCGCCCGGCGTGTCAACCGCCTTGCCGAGGGTCGGTAGCACCATGCTGCTCCTCGCCGCCAAGCCGACGGAGTCGCCATGCTGATGTTCCTGCTTCGCCGCGTCGGCGTGATGCTGATCACGGCGCTCTGCCTGACCTTCGTCGTCTTTTTCCTGACCAACCTGCCGACCAAGCTGGAAACGCTTGCCAAGACCCAGGCGGGCACGCGCATCTCCGATGCCGAGGTGGCGAGTTGGCTGGAACGCAACGGCTATGCGCAGCCGATGCTGGTGCGGTATGGTGAATGGCTGGGCGTGGTGCCCGGCTGGGTCCGCGAGGAGGCCGATGGCACGATCCGCGGGCGCTGCGTCGAGCGGACGGGTCCCGAGGGCGCCGGGGCGCGCTGCGGGCTCCTGCAAGGCTATTGGGGATATTCGACCCGCTTCCGCGCGCCGGTGAGCGAGGTCATCGGCGACCGCCTTGCGGCGACCGGCTGGCTGATGCTGTGGGTGCTGATCGTCATGGTGCCGATGGCCTTGATCGTCGGCATCCTCGCCGGAATGCGCGAGGGCTCGCGCACAGACCGCTCGCTTTCCACCTTCGCCATCGCCTCGACCGCGACACCGGAATATGTCTCGGGGGTGCTCTTCATTGCGCTTCTGGCCTCCTCGACGGTGGGGCTGTCGCCGCTTCTGGCGAACTGGGGCGTGATCCAGGGGCCGGTGCTCTTTCAGGGCAACGCGCGCTCGGCGCTGGAAGGGATCACCTTCTGGAACTTCACGCTGCCGGTCCTGACCATCGCGCTTTACGGCATGGGCTACATCGCGCGGATCACGCGCGCCTCGATGACCGAGGTGATGACCCAGCAATACATCCGCACCGCCCGGCTGAAGGGCGTGAGCTTCGGCAACATCGTCCTCAAGCACGCGCTCAGGAACGCGCTGATCGCGCCCTTCACGGTGATCATGCTGCAGATCCCCTGGCTTCTGAACGGCGTCGTCATCGTCGAGGTGCTGTTCAGCTACCCCGGCTTCGGCTGGACGCTCTACGAGGCGGCGGTGAACAACGACATCGAACTGCTGCTCGCCGCCTCGGTCGTCGCGGTGGTGGTGGTCCTGCTGACGCAGCTGATCTCGGACATCGGCTATGTCTATCTCAACCCGCGCATCCGCGTGACGTAAGGAGGGCGCGAGGATGGAGGAACTTGGCTGGCTGGCCATCATCGGGCGGATCGCGCAGCAGTTGCTGCCGGTCTGGGTGGCGCTGGGACTGGTCTTCGTGCTCTCGTGGCACTTCCGGCGCCGGCTGGGGCTTTACGGAAAGCTTTTCGATTCGACGGTCGGCATGGTGGGCTTTGCCATCGTGCTGTTCTGGGTCTTCACGGCGCTCTTTGCCGATCTGATCATCACCCATGACCCGCTGGCGCAGCTGCGCGGGATGCGCAACGCGGTGCCGGGCTCGCCCCTGGGCACGCCGGGTGATCTTTACCCCTACTACCTGCTCGGCGGCGACAGCCTGGCGCGCGATGTCTTCTCGCGCGCGGTGATGGGCGCGCGCGAGGTGCTGACGATCGCGCCCTTCGCGGCAATGATCTCGTTCATGATCGGCATCTCGCTCGGCCTGCCGGCGGGCTATTTCGGCGGCAGGCTCGATACCTCGCTGACCTTCCTTGCCAACCTCGTCCTCGCCTTTCCGGTGATCCTTCTCTTCTTCCTGCTCGTCGCCCCCGAGATCCAGCAGACCATGATCCCCACCGTGATGGCGGGCATCCTGTTCCTCGTGCCGGTGCTCTTCGTAATGGTGCTGCTGAACGCGCGCTTCTTCACCCAGCCGATGAAGCGCAACCTTTATGTCGGCGCCGCGCTTCTGGTCGGGCTCTGGGCCTATTCGGGGCTGGCCTTCAACGCCGATCCGCTGGGCGTCTGGGGGATGCGGGCGAACCTGCTCAACGTCTTCGTGGCGGTGGTCTTCGTCAACGCGCCCACCGTTTTCCGTATCGTGCGCGGCATCACCATGGACATCCGTACCCGCGACTATGTCGCCGCCGCCCAGACGCGGGGCGAGGGGCCGTGGTACATCATGATGTGGGAAATCCTGCCCAATGCGCGCGGCCCGCTGATCGTCGATTTCTGCCTGCGCATCGGCTACACGACGATCCTACTGGGCACGCTGGGTTTCTTCGGGCTGGGGGTCAGCCCCGAAAGCCCCGACTGGGGCTCGACCATCAACGATGGCCGCCGTCTGCTGACGGTCTATCCGCACCCGGCGCTGGTGCCGGCGCTCTCGCTCATGTCGCTGGTCCTGGGGTTGAACCTGCTGGCCGACGGGCTGCGCGAAGAAAGCCTGCGCGATTGAGCCCGCGCATCGCCGACAGGGCCCGGATGGCCAACGGGCGCCGCCTGCGAAGGCGACGCCCGTCATGTCGGTCCGTAGACGCGAGGCAGGTCAGATGACGCCGAACAGCAGCAGCAGAATGACCAGCGACAGCGGAACGCCCAGAAGCCAGAGGATGATTGGCATGTCTCGATCTCCTTTCGAATTGTACGTTTTGTTGGGTCAAGAACACGTGAGTGTCCGTCCGGTTCCCGGTTTTTCCCGGGCACCGCCAACATCGCCCGTCTTGACCGCCTGGGGGGGATCCCATGCCTGATCACGCTGCCCGCGAACCGATCCTGCAAATCGACAATCTCTCGATCTCGTTCTTCACCCGCCTGCGCGAAATCCCGGCGGTCATGGATTTCTCCTGCACCGTCTACCCGGGCGAGGCGATGGGCCTTGTCGGCGAATCCGGCTGCGGCAAGTCCACCGTGGCCCTGGCGGTGATGCGCGATCTGGGCGTGAACGGGCGCATCGTCGGCGGTTCAATTCGCTTCAAGGGGCGCGACCTGACCACGATGGGCGACGCCGATCTGCGCAAGCTGCGCGGCTCCGAGATCGCGATGATCTATCAGGAGCCGATGGCCTCGCTGAACCCGGCCATGAAGATCGGTCGCCAGCTGATGGAGGTGCCGATGATCCATCAGTCGATGCCGGCAGCCGAGGCCCGCGCGCTGGCCCGCCAGCTCATCGCCGATGTGCGCCTGCCCGATCCCGACCGCATCCTCGACGCCTATCCCCACCAGCTGTCCGGCGGCCAGCAGCAGCGCATCGTCATCGCCATGGCGCTGATGTCGAAACCGGCGCTGCTGATCCTCGACGAGCCGACCACCGCGCTCGATGTCACGGTCGAGGCCGGGATCGTCGAGCTGGTGCGGGAACTGGGCGCGAAATACGGCACCTCGATGCTGTTCATCAGCCACAACCTCGGCCTCATCCGCGAGGTCTGCGACCGCATCACGGTGATGTATTCCGGCGAGGCGGTGGAGACCGGCGCCATCAACGACGTCTTCAACCGGATGCGCCACCCCTATACGCAGGCGCTCTTTCGCGCGATCCCGCTGCCCGGCGCCAGCAAGACCGAACGCCCGCTGCGCGCCATCCCGGGCAATTTCCCGCTGCCGCATGAACGCCCGCCGGGCTGCAATTTCGGTCCGCGCTGCGACTATTTCGTGGACGGGCGCTGCAACGCGACCGACATCGCCATGGCGCCGGTCGCCGGCGACATGCGCCACCATTCACGCTGCCTGCGCCTTGACGAGATCGACTGGGACAGGCCCCCGCCGATCGAAGCCCGCCACGAGGGCTCACGCATCGGCGAGGTCGTGCTGCGCATGGACGACGTGCGCAAGTATTACGAGGTCGCGGCCTCGACGCTCTTTTCCGGGGGCGACACCAAGGTCGTCAAGGCCAACGAGACGCTCAGTTTCGACGCGCGCGAGGGCGAGACGCTGGCGATCGTCGGCGAATCGGGCTGCGGCAAGTCCACCTTCGCCAAGGTGTTGATGGGGCTCGAGACGGCGACCAGCGGCAAGATCATGCTCTTCGACGAGAATGTGCAATCGACGCCGATCGAGCATCGCCACACCGATACCGTCTCCTCGCTGCAGATGGTGTTCCAGAACCCGTTCGACACGCTCAACCCCTCGATGACCGTGGGCCGGCAGATCATCCGCGCGCTCGAGATCTTCAAGGTCGGCAAATCCGACGCCGAGCGGCACGAGCGGATGCTGGAATTGCTGGACCTTGTCAAACTGCCGCGCGAATTCGCCACGCGGATGCCACGGCAGCTCTCGGGCGGGCAGAAGCAGCGCGTCGGCATCGCGCGGGCCTTCGCCGGCAACGCCAAGGTCGTCGTCGCCGATGAACCCGTCTCGGCGCTCGACGTCTCGGTGCAGGCGGCGGTGACCGAACTGCTGATGGACATCCAGCGGCAGAACCACACGACGCTTCTGTTCATCAGCCACGACCTCAGCATCGTCCGCTACCTGTCGGACCGGGTGATGGTCATGTATCTGGGTCATGTGGTCGAACTGGGCACCACCGACCAGGTCTTCGACCCGCCCTACCACCCCTATACCGAGGCGCTGCTGTCGGCCGTCCCCGTTGCCGACACGAGGATCGAGAAAGAGCGGATCGTGCTCGAAGGTGACATTCCCTCGGCGATGAACCCGCCGCCGGGCTGCCCGTTCCAGACCCGCTGCCGCTGGAAGGCGCAGGTCCCCGGCAACCTGTGCGAGGCCGAGGTGCCGCCGATGCGCACGCTCGCCGAGGGCCACCAGGTGAAATGCCACCTCTCCGAGTCGATCCTGGCCCGGATGAAGCCCGTCTTCCGCATCGCCGCGGAATAACACGGGACACCATGACCTCGGGCACCGCCGCGGCGCTGCCAGGGGAGTCCACGGACTCCACGAGGCTCCCGCCCCTCGTCCAGCTGTGCGCGTTCCGCGCACAACTCTCCTCGCGTTGGGCCGGGCGCCGCGCCCCTGTGGGGCGCGGCGAGGGGGCCCTGCCGCCGAGGAGGGTGCTGGGGCGGGGCCGGTCGATGGCTTGGGGCCTTGCCCTTTCCGAGGCCGGGCGCCAGGGGGGCCAGACGGCGCCGATAAAAATAATATTCCACATATTATTTTATTTGGCCGCCGCCCGAACTGGCCTCATCCAGCCCAAAACCGTTGCGCCGCACCCCCCACCGAACGTTGCGCCCGCACGCCATTTTCGCCGAAATCGGGGCGTTTGGTCCCAAGGAGTCCTACGTTTGTCCTACGTTTGTCCCACGCGAGTCCTACTTTTGTCCTACGCCGGTTTTCCAACAAAACAAGGCAAACGGCCCGATCTGCCCGCTGCCGCGCCCCACGCCTGCGGCCGCCCTGTCAGGATTTCTTTCACGATCGCCCCGGCCCGGCCTCGCCGCCCGCGATGGCGGCACGACGCCCCTTGCGCCGGCCGCGCGCGCACGCTTTCATGACGCCACGAAGAAGGGGCACGTCCATGCGCTATTCCGGCTTTCGGGTCCTGAGCCAGGGTCTTCTGGGCAACCGGGGCTGGCGTCCCGCCTGGCGCAAGCCCGACCCCAAGCCCGCCTATGATGTCCTCATCATCGGCGCCGGCGGCCACGGGCTTTCCACCGCCTATTACTTGGCAAGGAACCACGGCATCACCAATGTCGCGGTGCTGGAGAAGGGCTACCTGGGCTCGGGCAATATCGGGCGGAACACGACGATCGTGCGGGCCAATTACTTCCTGCCGGGAAATTCCGAATTCTACAGCCATTCCCTGAAGTTATGGGAGGGGTTGGAGGCCGATCTGAACTACAACGTCATGCATTCGCAGCGCGGTCTGATCAACCTTTTCCACTCCGACGGCCAGCGCGACGCCTTCGCCCGGCGCGGCAACGCAATGCTCGCCCAGGGCGATGACGCGGTGCTCCTGGACCGCGAGGGGGTGCGCAGGATGCTGCCCTATCTGGATTTCGAGCAGACCCGTTTTCCGATCTACGGCGGCCTCTACCACCCCCGCGGCGGCACCGCGCGCCACGACGCGGTGGCCTGGGGCTATGCCCGCGCCGCCGACCGGCGCGGCATCGACCTGATCGAGAATTGCGAGGTCACCGGCATCGATATCGAAGGAGGCCGCGTGACCGGCGTGCAGACGACCCGGGGCGCGATCCGTGCGAACAAGGTCGCGATGGTCGTCGCCGGCCGCTCCAGCCAGGTCGCCGCGATGGCCGGGCTGCGCCTGCCGATCGAGAGTCATGTGCTGCAAGCCTTTGTTACCGAAGGGCTTAAACCCTGCATCGACCATGTCGTGAGCTTCGGCATGGGGCATTTCTACATCAGCCAATCCGACAAGGGCGGGCTGGTTTTCGGCGGCGATCTGGACTTCTACGCCTCCTACGCCGCGCGCGGCAACCTGCCGATGGTCGAGCATGTGATGGAAGCCGGCATGACGCTTATGCCGATGATCGGACGCGCGAAGGTGCTGCGCTCCTGGGGTGGTATCATGGACATGTCGCCCGACGGCTCGCCGATCATCGACAAGGCGCCGGTGGAGGGGCTCTTCATCAATTGTGGTTGGAATTACGGGGGGTTCAAGGCCGTTCCTGCCTCGGGTTGGTGCCTTGCGCATCTGATGGCGACCGACACACCGCACCCCGTCGCCCGCCGCTTCCGGCTTGACCGTTTCGCCACCGGGCATCTTCTCGATGAAGAAGGCACCGGCAGCCAGCACAACCTGCACTGAGGGATCATGCGTATCACCTGCCCCTGCTGCGGCACCCGCGACCGGCGCGAATTCACCTATTACGGGTCCGAGGACTACCTCGACCGCCCGGCGGCCGAGGCCCCGGCCCAGGCCTGGGATGACTATCTGCACAACCGCGAGAACCCGGCGGGCGAGACGCGCGACCTCTGGTATCACGACCCCTGCGGTTGCTGGCTGAAGGTGACCCGCAACACCGTCACGCACGCGATCATCGCTTGCGAACCCGTCGCGGGGGCGGGCGCATGAGACAGTCGAACCGCATCCCCGGCAAGGGCCGGATCGACCGCGAGCGGCCCGTGCGCTTCAGCTTCGATGGCCGTGATTATGAAGGTTATCAGGGCGATACGCTGGCCTCGGCGCTTCTGGCCAATGGCGTGCGGTTGATGGGGCGATCCTTCAAGTACCACCGCCCGCGCGGCGTGATGACCGCAGGCTCGGAAGAGCCGAACGCGCTGGTCGAGGTTCTGGAGGGCGGGCAGCACACGCCCAATGTTCGCGCAACGATGCAGGAGGTCTACCCCGGGTTGGCCGTGCGCAGCCAGAACCGCTGGCCCTCGCTCGCCTTCGATGCACTGTCGGTGAACGACCGGTTCTCGTCCTTCCTGTCGGCGGGTTTCTACTACAAGACCTTCATGTGGCCCCGCGCCTGGTGGGAGAAGGTCTACGAGCCCCTTATCCGCCGCGCCGCCGGGCTGGGCAGCCTGTCGGGCCGCCATGACGACGCGCGGTATGAAAAGGCCTGGGCGCATTGCGACTTGCTGGTAATCGGATCCGGCCCCGCGGGGCTGATGGCCGCGCTGACCGCCGCGCGCGCCGGCGCCGACGTGATCCTGGCCGAGGAAGACCGCGAGATGGGCGGGCGGCTTCTGGCGGACGCGCCCGAGATCGGCGGGCAAAAGGGCGATGCCTGGGCCGCCGGGGTGCTGGCGGAACTGGGGGCGCTGCCGAACGTGCGGCTTATGCCGCGCACCACCGTGACCGGCGCCTATGACGACGGAACCTTTGGCGGTCTGGAACGCGTGGGCCTTCACCTGTCGGCGCCGGCTGATGTGCCGCGGGAATGCTTCTGGCGGATCGTGGCCAGGCGCGCGATCCTTGCCGCCGGCGCGCTGGAACGGCCCATCGCGCATCCCGACAACGATCGCCCCGGCGTGATGATGGCCTCGGCCCTGCGGGCTTATGCGCACCGCTGGGGTGTCGATCCTGGGCGTGTGGTCCTTTTCGGTAATAACGACAGTGCGTTGCAGACTGCCCGCGCGTTGACGAGCGAGGGTGTGCGCATCCTCGCCTATGTCGATCCGCGCCCGGGTATCGCGGTGACCGAGGAATTTCCCGTCTACCGAGGCGAGGTTGTGGGCACGACCGGGCGGCTGGGAGTTAAGACCGTGCGCTTCCGCCACAAGGGCGGCGTGAGTGAGATCGCGGCCGAGACACTGGCGCTGGCCGGCGGCTGGAACCCGACGCTGCACCTGGCCTGCCACACCGGCGCGTGGCCGGACTGGGACGCATCGCTTTCAGCCTTCGTCCCCCGGCCCGGCATGGTGCCCGGCTTGACGGTCGCGGGCGCGGCGGCGGGGCATTTCTCTACCGCAGCCTGCCTTGAGGGGGGCGTCGCCGCGGCGCGCGCCGTGCTGTCGGAACTGGAGTTGAAAATCCCCGAAACCGCAGTCCCGCGGGCCGAGGACGGGGCCTACGACATCGCGCCCCTCTGGTCGGTGGAGGCATCGGGGCGTGCCTGGCTCGACTTTGCCAATGACGTGACCACGAAGGACGTGGCGCTGGCGGCGCAGGAAGGGTTCGCCTCGGTCGAGCACATGAAACGCTACACGGCACAGGGCATGGCGCCCGACCAGGGCAAGTCCTCGAACGTGGCTGCGCTGGCCATTCTGGCCGAAGCGACCGGGCAGGGCATCCCGGCGACAGGCACCACGACCTTCCGTCCCCCGTTCGTTCCTGTTTCAATCGCCGCGCTGGGGGCGGGGGGGCGCGCCAAGGGCTTCGCGCCCGAACGGCGGACCACCTCGGATCCGGCGTCGCGCCGGATGGGCGCGCCGATGATCGAGGCGGGCATGTGGTTCCGCCCCAGCTACTTCCCGCGGGAAGGCGAGGCGACCTGGCGCGAGGCCTGCGACCGCGAGGTGACAATGGTCCGGCAGGCGGTGGGCGTCTGCGACGTGTCGACCCTCGGAAAGATCGACGTGCAAGGCTCTGACGCGGGACGTTTTCTGGATTTCGTCTACACCAACATGATGTCCACGCTGAAACCCGGGCGGGTCCGCTATGGACTGATGCTGCGGGACGATGGGCATGTGATGGACGACGGGACCTGCGCCCGGCTCTCGGACCGGCACTTCCTGATCACCACGACGACCGCTGCGGCTGGCTTGGTGATGCGGCATCTGGATTTCGTCCATCAGGCGTTCTGCGGCGACTGGGACGTTCGCATGATGTCGGTCACCGAGCAGTGGGCGCAGATCGTCCTCACCGGGCCGAAAGCCCGCGATCTTCTCAACGCCGTCCTGCAAGATCCCGCCGAGGCAAAGGATTTGCCGTTCATGGGGTACGCGCCCGGGTGCATTCTTGGCGTGTCCGGGCGGGTCTTTCGCATCTCGTTCTCGGGCGAGCTGGGGTTTGAACTGGCGGTACCCGCGCGATACGGCGCAGACCTTTTTGACAGGCTCGTGACCTCGGCGCGGGAACTGGGGGGCGGGCCCTACGGGATGGAGGCATTGAACGTCCTGCGGATCGAGAAAGGGTTCATCACCCATGCCGAGATCCACGGAAGGGTGACCGCCTTTGACATCGGAATGGACCGCATGATGTCGCCGAAGAAGGACTGCATCGGCAAGGCGGCGAGCCAACGTCCCGGGCTGAGGGGGCCGGAGCGTGAGCAACTCGTCGGCCTGCAACCCTTGGAGCCGCAGGAGGCGCTGACGGCCGGGGCGCATCTTTATGACCGGGATGCCCCGGCGCGTTCCGAGGATGGGCAGGGCTATGTCACCTCGGTCGGCTATTCTCCGACGCTGGGAAGCTGGCTGGGGCTGGGCTTTCTGAAGAACGGGCGCGCGCGGCATGGGCAGGTGGTGCGGCTGGATGACGGTTTGCGCGGGCGGAAGGTGCTCTGCCGGGTCTGCGATCCGGTTTTCCTGGACCCGGAGGGAGGGCGGATGCGTGGTTGACTTGAGCGAAACAGCTGCCTTCGCCGGACAGGCATTGCCGATCGAGGCGGGCGATTGCCGGCTGGCGGCCTGCGGATGGCAGGCGATCACCGCGATTGCGCCTTGGCCAGGTCACCACGGAGCGGTCGATGCGGCCCTGCGCGGACTGGGGTTGGGCTTCCCCGCGGCTGGAGAGATGATCGTTGCCGGAAAGGCGCGCGCGGTCTGGGCGGGGCGCGAGACGGCCTTCCTGATGGGCGAGGATGCGCCCCGCTCATTGGCCGAGCATGCCGCCCTGACGGATCAAGGCGACGGCTGGGCGGGCCTGCATCTGTCCGGTGCCGGGGCGGCGGCGACTCTCGCGCGTTTGGTGCCGCTTGACCTGCGCCTGTCAGCCTTCCCGGCCGGGTCGGTGGCGCGCAGTCTGCTCAACCACATGCCTTGCCTGATCCTGCGCCCCGCCGCCGAAGCGTTCGAGGTCTATACGTTCCGCTCGATGGCCGGAACTGCGGTTCATGAACTGGCCGAGGCGATGCACGGCGTGGCGGCGCGCGCGGCGCTCAGGTAATGACGTCGGGCGCGGTGCGCCCCGTTCGGGCCGCAAGGCCAGTCAATGCCTCGACCGCCTCGATAACGGGCGCAAGCGCCTGCTGCGGGTCCAGGTCCAGCGTGCGGGCGTCGTGGCGTTCCATGTAAAGGCGGAGCGTCGCGCCCTCGGTCCCGGTGCCCGACAGGCGCAGGACGGCACGGGCGCCGCCGTCGAAATGGATCTCGATCCCCTGCGCGCTGATCTGCGAGCCATCGACCGGGTCGGTATAGGCGAAATCGGCGGCCTCGGCCACGCGCAGGGGGCCTGCTTCGGTGGCGGGTAGGGTGGGAAGGGCGGCGCGCAGATCGTCGATCAGCGTTTGGGCGAGGACGGTCTCCAACGCCTCGTAATCATGGCGGGAGTAATAGGTGCGACCGAATTCGGCCCAGTGGTCCTGCAGCACCTGCGCGACGGTCTTGCCCGTCGCCGCAAGGATGTTCAGCCACATCAACACTGCCCAGAGCCCGTCCTTTTCGCGCACATGGTCCGAGCCGGTGCCAAAACTCTCCTCGCCGCACAGCGACACGCGGCCGGCGTCGAGGAGAGTGCCGAAGAACTTCCAACCCGTAGGAGTGGCATAGCAGTCAAGCCCGCGCGCGGCGGCAACGCGGTCGACGGCGGTGCTGGTCGGCATCGACCGGGCCACGCCCGCCAGCCCAGCAGCATAGCCCGGCGCAAGATGCGCGTTTGCCGCAAGCACGGCCAGGCTGTCGGACGGACTGACATAGATCCCGCGCCCGAGGATCATGTTGCGGTCACCATCGCCATCTGAGGCGGCGGCGAAATCGGGCCCGTCCGCGGCAAGGACGGCATCGTAGAGGGGCTTGGCCCAGGTCGGGTTAGGGTCCGGATGGCCCCCGCCGAAATCCGGAAGTGGCGTGGCATTCAATACCGATCCCGGCGCAGCGCCCAGGCGGCGTTCCAGGATTTCAGTCGCGTAGGGGCCTGTCACGGCGTGCATCGCGTCGAAGCGCAGCTGAAATCCGCTGGCAAGAAGAGATTGTATCGCCTTGAAATCGAACAACTCTTCCATCAGAGAAGCATAATCTCTGACGGGGTCGACCACCTCGACCACCGTGTCGGAAAGCCGCTGTTCGCCTGGATGGCTGAGGTCCAGGTCGGGCGTCTCAAGCGTCAGGTAATGGTCGATCTGCCGAGTTTCTGCATGGATGCGGGCCGTGACCGCCTCGGCCGCGGGGCCGCCGTTGGCGGTGTTCACCTTGACGCCGAAATCCGCATCGTCGCCGCCGGGGTTGTGGCTGGCCGACAGGATCACGCCGCCATGCGCGCCGCGCTTGCGAATGAGATGAGAGGCCGCGGGGGTGGAGAGGATCCCGTTCTGCCCCACGATCACCCGCGCCGCGCCCGAGGCTGCGGCCATGCGCAGGATCACCTGCGCCGCGCTCTCGTTGAAGTACCGCCCATCGCCGCCCAGGACCAGCACCTTGCCGGCTATTCCGCCCAGCCCCGCCCAGGCGGCTTGCACGAAGTTTTCCAGGTAATGGGGTTGCCGGAAAACCCGGGTCTTGGCCCGCAGGCCCGAGGTCCCGGGTTTCTGGCCGTCGATGGGGCGGGTGGCGACGCGGATCGCCGCCGCCATCAGCGCGTGACCTCGGTCAGGCGGCGCTTCACATAGTCCTTCACCTGGCTGATCATCGGCTGCATATGCGCCTCTTCATCGCGGAAGAAGTGATCGGCGCCCTCGACCTCGGAATGGGTGATGGTGATGCCCTTCTGCTCATGCAGCTTGGCCACCAGGCCCGCGACATCCTTCGGCGGCGCGATACGATCGGCGCTGCCGTTGATGATCAGCCCGGAGGCCGGGCAGGGCGCGAGAAAGCTGAAATCATACATGTTCGCCGGCGGCGCAACCGACACGAAGCCGGTGATGTCAGGCCGGCGCATCAGCAGCTGCATCCCGATCCAGGCGCCGAAGCTGAAACCCGCGACCCAGCAGTGTCGCGCGCTCTGGTTCATTGCCTGCAACCAGTCGAGCGCGGCAGCGGCATCCGACAGCTCGCCGATGCCCTGATCGTACTCACCCTGGCTGCGTCCGACGCCGCGGAAATTGAACCGCAGGACCGAGAACCCGAGAGAATGGAACGCATAGTGCAGGTTGTAGACGACCTTGTTGTTCATCGTGCCGCCGAACTGCGGGTGCGGGTGGAGCACGATGGCGATCGGGGCGTCGCGGTTGGGCTGGGGGTGGTAACGACCTTCCAGACGGCCGTCGGGGCCGGGAAAAATGACTTCAGGCATACGGCAACCTTTTGCTCCGGTGCATCTTTTCCGGCGGCCGGCGCGGCAATAGTTGACAAGACCGGTCGGCTAACCTAGAACGATTCCAAATTGCTTCTGTCCGGGCTGCGGGGGCAGATCGGAGGCGGCTAGCAGATAAGCAGGGTGTGGGCGGGCGTCAATCACTTTACGCACTCGCCCGTCTGTCTGGCCTGACCGTTGCACGGCGGGCGGGTCCATCCGGGGCCAAGCTGGGGGTGTCGATGAAACTGTCGACGAAAGGCCGTTACGCGATGGTCGCGATGATCGACCTGGTGCAGGAACTGGAGAAATCCGGTGCCCAGCATCTTTCGTTGGCCGAGATCGCCAGGCGTCAGAACGTATCGCTTGCCTATCTGGAGCAGCTGTTCGTGAAGTTACGGCGGGCTGGACTGGTCGATTCGGTGCGCGGCCCCGGCGGCGGATACCGCCTGGCGCGCCCCGCCGCAGAGATCCGCGTGGCCGAGGTTCTGGAGGCCGTCGAAGAGAGCTACAGCGCGCTCGAGAAGGGCGCGGGGGCGACCGGGGCCCTGTCGGGCTCGCGCGCTCAGTCGATGGCCAACCGGCTCTGGGAAGGGTTGAGCGCGCAGGTGTATGTCTTTCTGCATCAGACGACGCTCGAGGATGTGGCCTTCAATCGGTTGAAGCCCTGTCCCGCGGTGCCGAGCCTTTTCAGGGTCGCCTGAGATGGCGGCGCGTCTCTACCTCGATTGGAACGCCAGCGCCCCACTTCGCCCCGAGGCGAAGGCGGCGATGGTCGCGGCGATGGATCTGACCGGCAACGCAAGCTCCGTTCACGCCGAGGGGCGCGCGGTGCGTGGCGCGATCGAAAAGGCGCGCGCGCAGGTTGCGGCAGCTCTTGGTGCCGAGGGGGCGGATATCGTCTTCACATCCGGCGCGACAGAAGCCGCAGCGCTCGCTTGCGCGGGCCGCGAGTTGCACTGTGCGGGTATCGAGCACGACGCGGTTGCAGCCTGGTGTCGGGCGGACCTGCCGCTGGACGCTCACGGTGGCGTGTCGGTGCCCGATCCCGCCGACGCGACCGTTCAGTTGGCCAATTCGGAAACAGGTATCGTGCAAGAGCTGCCGGATGGGCTGGCGGTCAGCGATCTGACCCAGGGTTTCGGCAAGCTCCCGT
>CAZKSE010000045.1:0-21431 GCA_964555305.1 uncultured Rhodobacter sp.
CAGCGGCCGGCCCGGCAGGCTGCGGTCGAGCCGGGCCACCGCCTCGGCCCGGTCGGGCCAGCGGAAGCGGCGAAAGGCGATGACCAGCGCGACGGCAAAGAGAAAGCCATAGGCCAGCACCAGCCAGCCGGTCCAGCGCAGGGGAAGGAGTGCGAGAAGGTCGAAGGCAAGGACGGTGAAGGCGAGAAGCGCCAGCGCGACGGGCAGCCAGAACGCCTGCGCCAGCCGTTCGGCCAGCATCCCCGCCTGCGTCAGCCGCACCGCGCGGGTGATGGCGACGGCGGGGTCGGCGTCACGGGCCATGTCGATCCATCCTCACATCCACGCAGGGAGGGTATCGCGTGCGAGCATTTCGTCAAAGGTCGGGCGGGCCCGGATAACCGCGAAGTGATCCCCCTTGACCAGCACTTCGGGGATGAGGGGGCGGGTGTTGTATTCCGAGGCCATGACCGCGCCGTAAGCCCCGGCCGAGCGGAAGGCGACCAGATCGCCGGCCGAAAGCGGCGGCATCGGGCGCTGGCGGGCGAAGGTATCGCCCGTCTCGCAGACCGGGCCGACGATATCGACGGGGGAAAGCGGGGTGCCGGGGGCGGCCTCGGCCACGGGGACGATGTCGTGGTGCGCGCCATACATCGCCGGGCGGATCAGGTCGTTCATCGCCGCGTCGAGGATGAGGAAATCGCGCCCCTCGCCTTGCTTGCGGTAGATGACCTGGGCGACGAGGACGCCGGCGTTGCCGGCGATCAGGCGCCCCGGCTCGATCTCGATCTCGCAGTCCAGATCGCCGAGGACGCGCTTGACCATCGCGCCGTAGTCGGTGGGCAGGGGCGGGGCGTCGTTCGAGCGGGTGTAGGGGATGCCGAGCCCGCCGCCGAGATCCAGCCGTTCGATCACATGGCCGTCGGCGCGCAGCTGACGGGTGAGGTCGGCCATGCGGGTATAGGCGGCCTCGAACGGGGCGAGATCGGTGAGCTGGCTGCCGATATGCATGTCGATGCCGATGACGCGCAGCCCCGGCAGACGCGCGGCCTGGGCGTAGATCTCGCGCGCGCGGGCGAGCGGCACGCCGAACTTGTCTTCCTTGCGGCCGGTGGCGATTTTCTCATGGGTGCGGGCATCGACGTCCGGGTTGACGCGCAAGGCAATCGGCGCGGTGGTGCCGAGGCTGCTGGCGACCTGGGAAAGCGCGGCCAGTTCGGGTTCGGATTCGACGTTGAACTGGCGGATGCCGCCATCGAGGGCGAGGCGCATCTCCTCGGGCGTCTTGCCGACGCCGGAGAAGACGATGCGCGCACCGGGGACGCCGGCGGCGCGGGCGCGGCGGTATTCGTCGCCCGAGACGACATCCATCCCCGCGCCCAGATCGCCCAGCAATTTCAGCACGGCGAGGTTGGAATTGGCCTTCACCGCGAAGCAGACCAGATGCGGCAGGGGATCCAGCGCCTCGGTGAAGAGCTGGTAGTGGCGGCTCAGCGTGGCGGTCGAATAGCAGTAGAAGGGCGTGCCGACCGCATTGGCGATGTCGCGCAGGGCGACGTACTCGGCATGCAGTTCGCCGTCACGATAAAGGAAGTGATCCAAGCCGGCCTCCTGCCGCGTCGGGGATGGGTCAGGCGCGCGCCGGGGCGGCGGCGTGCCGAAGGAAGAGATAGAGCGGCAGCCCGCAGCTGACGCCGATGCAATAGGTGGCCGGGATCGCCAGCAGCCCGCGCCAGTTGCGGGTGCGGAGGCATTCGACAATGACCCAGAGGGTCAGCGTCACCGCCGCCACCGTCAGGTCCCAGACCAGCCCCGAGGTGGCGAGGTTGGCGTGCCAGGCATCGACCATCGCCATGATCGACCAGGTATTCTCGCGAAACCAGCCGATGAAGTAATACATCGGATGCACGGTGCCCCAGACGGCCAGCGCAAGCCAGAGGTAACGGATCGGGGCCATGTCAGCCGCTCCAGAAATCGGTCAGGTCGGGGCCGCCCGGGATTTCGGGCGGGGATTCGGGCGGGGCGGCCACACCGCAGGCAGCTAGCGCCAGAAGCGCGGCCAGCAACAGTGCCCGCGATCCCGCCCCCCTCATCCCAGCGCCCCCTGCCAGCGGGCGATCTGTTCGCGCACCCGCTGCGGCGCGGTGCCGCCGTAGGACAGCCGCGAGCGGACCGAATTCTCGACGCCGAGGACATCGAAGACATCGGCGGTGATGCCGGAATGGACCGTCTGCATCTGCGCGAGCGTGAGGTCGGGCAGGTCGCAGCCGGCCTCCTCGGCCATGCGGACGAGGGTGCCGGTGACGTGATGGGCGTCGCGGAAGGGCAGGTTCAGCGCGCGGACCAGCCAGTCGGCCAGATCCGTCGCCGTGGAAAAGCCCGAGGCGGCGGCGGCGGCAAGCGCGGCGCGGTTGGCGGTCATGTCGCGCACCATCCCTTCCATCGCGGCAAGGCCCAGCATCAGCGTGTCGGCGGCATCGAAAAGCTGTTCCTTGTCTTCCTGCATGTCCTTGGAATAGGTCAGCGGCAGGCCCTTCATCACCACCAGAAGCGCCACCTGCGCGCCCATGATCCGCCCCAGCTTGGCGCGCAGAAGCTCGGCCGCGTCGGGGTTCTTCTTCTGCGGCATGATCGACGAGCCGGTGGAGAAGGCATCCGAGAGCGTGACGAAGCGGAACTGCGCCGAGGACCAGATCACCAGCTCTTCGGCGAAGCGGCTGAGGTGCATGGCGCAGATCGAGGCGGCCGACAGAAAGTCGAGCGCGAAGTCGCGGTCGGAGACCGAATCGAGGCTGTTGGCCGTCGGCCGGTCGAAGCCCAGCGCGCGGGCGGTCGCCTCGCGGTCGATGGGGAAGGAGGTGCCGGCAAGGGCGGCGGCGCCCAGCGGGCATTCGTTCATCCGCGCGCGCGCATCGGCGAAGCGCGAGCGGTCGCGCGCCAGCATCTCGACATAGGCGAGCATGTGGTGGCCCCAGGTCACCGGCTGGGCGGTCTGCAGATGCGTGAAGCCGGGCATCACCCAGTCGGCACCGGCCTCGGCCTGCGCAAGGAAGGCGCGCATCAGCGCCTCGATCCCCTGGATGGCCGCGTCGCACTGCTCGCGCACGAACAGCCGGAAATCGACGGCGACCTGGTCGTTTCTGGACCGCGCGGTGTGCAGCCGGCCGGCGGGGGCGCCGATCAGCTCGCGCAGGCGGGCCTCCACGTTCATGTGGATGTCCTCCAGATCGGCGCGGAAGGGAAAGTCGCCGGCGGCGATCTCGGCCGCGACCTGTTCGAGACCCGCGTCGATGGCCTGCGCATCCTCGGCGGTGATGATCGATTGCGCGGCCAGCATCGCGGCATGGGCGCGCGAGCCGGCGATGTCCTGCGTGGCCAGCCGCTTGTCGAAGCCGATCGAGGCGTTGATCGCCTCCATGATCGCATCGACGCCGCCGGCAAAACGCCCGCCCCACATGGTGTTCGCGCCGCTCTCGCTCATCCTCGCCCCCGCATGCTGCTGTCTGCGCCGCTATATCCGCCCCGCCCCCGCCGCGCAATCGGCGCGGTCACGTCGAGCGATCGCTGGTCACCGCCGAAGAGGTCGAATCGGCCGAGGATGACCGCTACCTGGTCGAGATCGGCGTCGATTGCCTGCAGGGCTCCCATTTCGGCACCCCGGTGACCGAAGCGCCGTGGCCGGGATCGAGGCTGGCGCGGCCGGGCTGGCCCCATCCGGACGGCGCCTGCGGAGGTCCTTGACTGCCCCCCGCGCCCTGGCCGCCGCTGCACCGCTGCATTGCCCTGCGACCGCATCGGGCGTAAGACTCCTCTCAACCCCGGGCGCGCCGTTGCGCCCGTATCCGCAGAGGAGTTGCAATGACCAATGTCGTGATCGTATCCGCCGCCCGCACCGCCGTGGGCTCCTTCAACGGGTCCTTCGCCAATACCCCCGCGCATGACCTGGGCGCCGCCGTGATCGAGGCGCTGATCGAGCGCGCCGGGATCGACAAGGCCGACGTGTCGGAGACCATCCTGGGCCAGGTGCTGACCGCGGGACAGGGCCAGAACCCGGCGCGTCAGGCGCATATCAACGCCGGCCTGCCGATTGAAGCCGCGGCCTGGGGCATCAACCAGGTCTGCGGGTCGGGCCTGCGGGCGGTGGCGCTGGGGGCGCAGCATATCCAGCTGGGCGATGCGCAGATCGTCGTCGCCGGCGGGCAGGAAAGCATGTCGCTGTCGAACCATGTCGCGCATCTGCGGTCGGGCATCAAGATGGGCGACACCAAGTTCATCGACTCGATGATCAAGGACGGTCTGTGGGACGCCTTCAACGGCTATCACATGGGCAACACCGCCGAGAACGTCGCCCAGAAGTGGCAGATCAGCCGCGAGCAGCAGGACGAATTCGCCGTGGCCAGCCAGAACAAGGCCGAAGCCGCGCAGAAGGACGGCCGCTTCAAGGACGAGATCGTGCCCTTCACGGTCAAGACCCGCAAGGGCGAGACGGTGGTCGATCAGGACGAATACATCCGCCACGGCGCCACGCTGGAGGCGATGGCGAAACTGCGCCCGGCCTTCGCCAAGGACGGCTCGGTCACCGCGGCGAATGCGAGCGGGCTCAACGACGGCGCGGCGGGCGTTCTGCTGATGTCGGCCGAGGAAGCCGAAAAGCGCGGTCTGACGCCGCTGGCGCGCATCGCCTCCTACGCCACGGCGGGGCTGGATCCGTCGATCATGGGCGTCGGACCGATCCACGCCAGCCGCAAGGCGCTGGAAAAGGCCGGCTGGAAAGTGGGCGATCTGGACCTGGTCGAGGCCAACGAGGCCTTCGCCGCGCAGGCCTGCGCGGTCAACAAGGACATGGGCTGGGATCCGGAGATCGTGAACGTCAACGGCGGCGCGATCGCCATCGGCCATCCCATCGGCGCCTCGGGCGCACGGATCCTGAACACGCTGCTCTTTGAAATGCAGCGCCGGGATGCGAAAAAGGGGCTGGCCACGCTCTGCATCGGCGGCGGCATGGGCGTTGCGATGTGCCTGGAACGTTGACCGGAAAGGCGGGCGCAATATTCTTGCGCCCGCCGCTTTGTGACGATAACAGAATTTCAATAAGCATCTGGATGAAGGAGGAGACATGGGACGGGTTGCACTGGTTACGGGCGGCTCGCGCGGTATTGGCGCGGCAATCTCGAAGGCACTGAAGGAGGCGGGCTACACGGTCGCGGCGAACTATGCCGGCAACGATGAGGCCGCGTCGAAATTCACCGATGAGACCGGCATCAAGACCTACAAGTGGAACGTCGCCGATTACGAGGCGTCCAAGGAGGGCATCGCCAAGGTCGAGGCCGATCTGGGCCCGATCGAGATCGTTGTGGCCAATGCCGGCATCACCCGCGACGCACCGTTCCACAAGATGACGCCCGATCAGTGGCATCAGGTGATCGACACCAACCTGACCGGCGTCTTCAACACCATCCACCCGATCTGGTCCGGCATGCGCGAGCGCAAGTTCGGCCGCGTGGTCGTGATCAGTTCGGTCAATGGCCAGAAGGGGCAGTTCGCGCAGGTGAACTATGCCGCGACCAAGGCCGGCGACATCGGCATCGTGCGCAGCCTGGCGCAGGAGGGCGCGCGCGCGGGCATCACCGCCAACGCCGTCTGCCCCGGATACATCGCGACCGAAATGGTCATGGCCGTGCCCGAAAAGGTCCGCGAGTCGATCATCGCGCAGATCCCCGCCGGCCGCCTGGGCGAGCCCGAGGAGATCGCGCGCTGCGTGGCCTTCCTTGTCTCGGACGACGCGGGCTTCATCAACGGCTCGACGATCAGCGCCAACGGGGCGCAGTTCTTCGGCTGATCCGCTGAACAGACCAACGGGCTCGGGTCAGCCACCCGGGCCCGTTGCATGAGAGACCGACATGACCCGCGCCAGTGCCACGTTGATCGGCTTTTCCGCCGTCGCGCTCTGGGCGCTGCTGGCCTTCTTCACCGTCGGCTCCGCGCCGGTGCCCCCCTTCCTGCTGAACGCGCTCTGCTTCGCCATCGGCGGAATCGCCGGGCTGGCCTGGCTGATGGTGACCGGGGGGTTGCGACGGCTGGCGGGGATTTCGCTGCGGGTCTACGCTTTCGGCACCGCCGGGCTTTTCGGCTATCACTTCCTCTATTTCAGCGCCCTGCGCCTGGCGCCACCGGCCGAGGCCGGGTTGATCGCCTATCTCTGGCCGCTGCTCATCGTGGTGGGATCGGGGCTGCTGCCGGGCGAGAGGTTGCGCGCGGGCCATGTCCTGGGCGCGCTTCTGGCCTTTGCCGGGGCGGGGTTGATCGTCGCCGGGGGCATCGGGGCGATCGAGGGGGCGGGGCCGGGCTATGCGCTGGCCTTCGTGGCGGCGCTGACATGGGCAAGCTATTCGCTGGGATCGCGCCGGTTGGGCCATGTGCCGACGGCGGCGGTGGTCGTCTTCTGCCTGGCATCGAGTGCGCTGTCGGCGCTGGCGCATCTGGCCTTCGAAACCGCGGCCTGGCCGGTGGATACGCTGGGATGGCTCGCGGTGCTGGGGCTGGGCCTGGGACCCGTGGGCCTTGCGTTCTTCACCTGGGACATCGGGGTGAAGAAGGGTGACATCCAACTTCTGGGCACCGCATCCTACGCCGCACCCCTGCTTTCGACCCTGATTCTGGTGGCGGCGGGAATGGCCCCCGCGACCCTGTCCCTTCTGCTGGCGGCGGTCCTGATTGCGGGCGGTGCGGCACTGGCGGCTCAGGCCGGTCGCGCCGCCCGCGCGCGCGTCACGAGGTCGTAAGGCGCGTGATCTCTTCCTTCAGACGCAATTTCTGCTTCTTCATCTCGGCAATCTCCAGATCATCGAAGCCGGGCGATCGCTGCGCCTCTTCCACCTTTTGGGAGAGGGCCTCGTGCTTGCGGCGCAGTTCCTGAAGATGCGAAGTGAGCGACATGGATTCCTCCTCTGAAGGTGTGCAACGGGGTGATTGGAGCATATCTTCATCGGCTTGTCACATGAAACCGGCGTGCATCCGCCTGCGACGAACCCGCCCACAGGTTGCACCGGGTGTCGCCACCCGGGTCACTCCCAACGGATCGGGGCCGCATCGCGCAGGATCGCGCGCGCCTCAGGCGAAAAGTCGTCGCCATCGCGCAGATGTGCCGGCCCCGAATGCAGGACCAGCGGCGCGAGCAGCCGAAACGGTGCACGCGCGCCCTTGCGCGCCCGGATCAGGACGCGCCCGGCGTCGCGACCCGCGCGCGAGGCCAGCGGGCGAACAGATACGGCACCGGCACGTCCGTCCAGCGCAGAAAGAACAGCGGGCAGGCGATCGGTGCGCAGGATAAGCGTCAGCCAGCCCCCGGCCCTGAGCCGCCGCAAGCCCGCATCGATCCAGACCGAAAGCGGCGTCGCTTCCTGCAGCGCCGCGGCGCGGCCGGGATCGCGCGCGGGCGTGCCCGCGGCAGCGTAGTAGGGCGGGTTGGCCAGAACGTGATCGAAGTTCTGCGCGCGCACCTCTGCCGGAAGCGCGGCCAGATCGGAATGCCAGACGGTAATCGCGATCCCGTTTGCCGCGGCGTTTCGTCGCGCGAGTTCGGCATAATCCGCCTGCCGCTCCACGCCCGCCAGCGCCAGTTCCGGCACCCGCAACGCCAGCGACAGCAGCGCCGCCCCTGCCCCGCAGCCCAACTCCAGCACGCTGTCGCCGGGTGTTGCGTCCACGGCCGCGGCCAGCAGCACCGGATCGGTCGCCGCCCGGTATCCTTGCACGGGCTGCAGGATCCGCAGGCGGCCATCCAGGAAGGAGTCGCAACTCAGCGCCGCTTCGGCAAAGGGCATGGTTCAGCTTTCCAGCGGCACGCCTGCCTCGCGCATGATGGCGCGGGCCATGAACAGATCCTCCTGCCGGACCATCAACCGGCGCGGCACGAACCCCAGGGTGCTCATATGGACGTCGAGTTCAAAGCACTCTATACCTTCGCCCTGAAGCAGGGTTGTGGCGTAGGGAATGATCGTGGGGTCGTTTGTGCGCAGCAGTTCCCTCATGTCACCAGTTAACGACAGGCTCGAAGGCTTGTCGAGCCATTCCGGGAAATCGATGCTGTTGGATACCTCCGCAACCGCGCCTCAAGACCGCCTCGCCCAGTGGCTGGCCGCCGACATGGCGCGCGTGAACGACCTGATCCGCGACCGGATGGCGTCGGAGAATGCGCCGCGCATCCCCGAAGTAACCGCGCATATCTTTGAGGCGGGCGGCAAGCGGCTGCGGCCGATGCTCACGCTGGCCGCTGCACGGCTCTGCGGCTATGACGGCACGGGCCATCACGCACTGGCCGCGGCGGTGGAGTTCATCCATACCGCCACGCTGCTGCACGACGATGTCGTCGATGAAAGCCACCAGCGCCGCGGACGTCCGACGGCCAACCTTCTGTGGGACAACAAGTCGAGCGTGCTGGTCGGCGACTACCTTTTTGCCCGCGCCTTTCAGCTGATGGTCGAGACGGGGAACCTGCGGGTTCTGTCGATCCTCTCCAATGCCTCGGCCACGATCACCGAGGGCGAGGTCTTGCAGCTTACCGCCGCGCAGAACCTGGCGACGACCGAGGAGACCTATATCAAGGTCGTGCGCGGAAAGACCGCCGCGCTCTTCTCGGCGGCAAGCGAGGCGGGCGCGGTGATCGCGGGCGTGCCCGAACGGCAGGTGCGCGCACTGCATGCCTATGGCGATGCGCTCGGCGTCTGCTTCCAGATCGTCGATGATTATCTCGATTACGCGGGTCTGGCCGATGCCCTGGGCAAGAACACCGGCGACGATTTCCGCGAACGCAAGCTGACGATGCCGGTGATCCGCGCTGTCGCCGCCGCTGATGCCGAGGAACACGCCTTCTGGGAGCGGGTGATCGGGCGCGGCAAGCAGGAACCCGGCGATCTGGACCGGGCGCTGGACCTGCTGAACCACCACGGCGCGCTGGAAAGCACGCGGGCGACGGCGATCGACTGGGCCGCGCGAGCGCGCAGTTCTCTTTCGGATCTTCCCGAACATCCGCTTCGCGAGATCCTGGCAGATCTGTCGGACTACGTCGTCGCCCGCGTGAGCTGATCGCTGGCCGTCAGAAGTTGCGTCGCGGCGACGAAGCGCCCCGGTGCTTCCAGTTGGTGCGCGGCTGCCGCAAGCAGGACCGGATCGTCGAAAACACCGAAGCAGGTCGCCCCGGATCCCGTCATCCGCGCCAGCAGACATCCCGGCGCCGCCGCGAACTCCTCCAACAGCTGGCCGATCCGGGGCAGCAGCAGGCGGGCCGGCGCTTCCAGGTCGTTGCGCATCGTCCGCAGCCAGTCGCAGAACTGCCGGGCATCGGACCAGTGGGGCAGCGGATCGGGCATCGGCGGGTTCTGCCGGACCTGCAAGGCAGCGAATACCGCCGGTGTGGACAGCGGCAGACCCGGGTTGACGATCAGCAGCCCCAGGGGGGGCAGTGGCGCGACCGGGGTGACCCGGTCCCCCCGCCCCCGCATCCGGGCGGGCGCCGGCGCTGCCATGCAGACAGGCAGATCAGCCCCCAGCGCCATCAACGCCTCGGTCGTCGGCAAGGAAAGCGCACGGTCTTCGGCCAGAAGCCGCAAGGCCGCCGCGGCGTCCGAAGAGCCGCCGCCCATGCCCGCCGCCGCCGGCAGATGCTTCACCAGCCTCAGCGCCGCATCCGCCGCGCCCATCGCCCGTGCCGCACGGGTTACCAGGTTTGACGCATCCGTGGGCACGCCCGCGGCGCGCGGCCCGGTGACCTGAAAGCCGCCTGAACCCGCCGGATCGAGCGTCACCTCGTCCCCGATTGCCGCGAAGACCACGAGCGAATCCAGATCGTGATAGCCGTCCGGGCGCTGGCCGGTCACATGCAGCGTCAGGTTGATCTTGGCCGGGGCCAGGCGCGTCGGCATCAGAGGTCCTGATGCGGCAGCGTCTCGCCTTCGTCCTCCAACACCTGATAAAGGCCCACGTCCAGCTTCTGGCGCACCCGCTCCATGTCCAGGTCGTCATGCGGCCCGAACGAGAGCGCGCGGCGCCACTGGAACCGCGCTTCACGGTAGCGCCCCAGAACCCAGTAAACATCGCCCAGATGGTCGTTGAGGATCGGATCCGAGGGCATCAGCTCGACCGCGCGCTCCATATGCGGCAGCGCCTCGTCATAGCGGCCCAGTCGGAAGAGCGCCCAGGCCAGGCTGTCGACTATATAGCCGCTGTCGGGGTCCCCCTCGACCGCGCGCTCGATCATCTCCAGGGCCTCGTCCAGATTCTCGCGCCGTTCGACCAGCGAATAGCCCAGGTAGTTCAGCACCAGCGGCTGATCGGGCGCATAGACGAGCGCGCGGCGGAAATCGGCTTCGGCCTCGGGCCACTGGTCGTTGCGCTCATGCGCCACGGCGCGCGCGAACCAAAGCGGCCATTCGCCGCTCAGCCCCTGCGCTTCCATCAGCTCGATCGCACGCGAGTAGGCGTCGACGGCATCCTGGTGCCGGTTGTCCCGGCGCAGGAAGTCGCCCAGACCCTGATGCGCGGCGATCGCCTCGGGGAAGCGGGCGACCAGATCCTCCAGCAGCGCGATGGCCTGCTGCAATTCCCCCATCGTGTCCAGAACCTGCGCGTGCGCCATTGTCGACGGCAGTGCGAACCCCGAGTCGGCCGGGATCTCGGCAAAGGTCAGATCGGCAAGTTCCGGTTGATCCAGTTCGAAGAAGATCTGACCGATCATCATCCGCGCATCCAGGAGGTCGGGATTGATCCAAGCCGCAGCCCGCGCATAGAGAAGCGCATCGAAGCTGCCCTGCCCGCCGCGCAGCGCAGCGGCCATGACCGCCATCACTTCGGCCATGCCGTCGGCGGGATCCGTGATCAGGTCGAAGGGCAGCGCACGCCCCTCGGCATAGGCGGTGCGCATCTCCTCGATCCGCGGGTCGATGGCGGTGGGAAAGCCCTCTGCCAACAGCTCCAGCGCGTCGTCGAACCGTTCGAGCTGGCCGAGAATCTGGGCATGCGCGATCACACCGCGACGGTTGAGCGCATCGGCAACACCGGTCTCGGGATCCTCGATCAGCGCGATGGCGCCTTCGACATCGCCCACCAGAGCCAGTGCCAGCGCCCGACAATAGAGCGTGAAAGCGAGCATTCCTTCCTGTGCGGCAACACGGTCGAAGGCGGCAAAGACCTCGTCCATGTCGCCCTGTCCCAGATGCGCCCAGGCCTGTGCCAGCCCATCGGCGGCCGGATGCGTCTGTGCGCCGGCCTCGATCCGGGCCAACACCTCCGCATAGTCGCGCGCTGCAAAGGCCTCGCCCAACCGGATCAGCGCGCCGGTGCTGCTTTGCGGCATCTCCGTCATCAGCACGCTCGCCTCGGCCGCGGCCTCGGTATGGCGCTCCAGCGCCAGGTAGGAGCCGGCCAAGCTGTCGCGCAGTTCCGGCGCGGCGATCTCGCTCTCCATCAACCGTTCCAGGTAGGGCACGACCGAGACAAAATCATTGGCATTCCCGGCGATGCGGGCGGCGAGAAAAGCGCCCGCCGTCCCATCGGCGGCAAGCGCCGGGGCCGAGGTCATCGACAGCGAGGCGGCAACAAGGATCGAAGGCAGGAAGGGTCGGCGCGGCAAGGGCGGCTCCGGAACAATTGCGGCACATGCCCGGGCCGCGCCCGGGGGCTCGGGCCAGATGTAGCCCCGGGGCTCGGCAAGGGCAATGCACTGCCGTGTGATGGGGGGCAATCCGCCCCCCCCCGGCTCACATGTTGGGATAGTTCGGTCCGTCGCCGCCCTGCGGGGTCACCCAATGGATGTTCTGGCTGGGGTCCTTGATGTCGCAGGTCTTGCAATGTACGCAGTTCTGAAAGTTGATCACGAACCGCGGCGACTGCCCTGCTTCCTCGACCACTTCGTAGACACCGGCCGGGCAGTAGCGTTGCGCGGGTTCGGCATATTTCGGCAGGTTGATCGCGATGGGAACGGACGGGTCCTTCAGCGTCAGATGCGCGGGCTGGTTCTCGTCGTGGTTGGTGAACGAGAAAGCGACATTGGTCAGCCGGTCGAAGGACAGGACGCCATCGGGCTTCGGATAGTCGATCGGCTCGAACCGCGCGGCCAGGCCCGTCGCCTCGGCGTCGTTCTTGCCGTGGCCGATCGTGCCAAAGACCGAAAAGCCGAGGGTGTTCGTCCACATGTCGAGCCCGCCCAAGGCGAGCGAGGGCATGAGTCCCCATTTCGACCACATCGGCTTGACGTTGCGCACCTTCTTCAGGTCCCGTCCGACGGGACCGTCGCGCAGCTGCTTCTCGTAGCCGGTCAACTCGTCGCCGGCGCGTCCTGCCTTGATCGCCTCATGGGCAGCCTCGGCCGCGGCGATGCCCGACAGCATCGCATTGTGGTTGCCCTTGATCCGCGGCACGTTGACCAGTCCGGCCGAGCAGCCCAGAAGCGCCCCCCCCGGGAAGACCACCTTCGGGATCGATTGGTAGCCACCCTCACTGATCGCGCGCGCACCGTAGGCCACACGCTTGCCACCCTTCAGAAGCTCCGCGACCATTGGGTGATGCTTGAACCGCTGGAATTCATGATACGGCGACAGATAGGGGTTCTCATAGTTCAGATGGACAACGAAGCCGACATAGACCTGATTGTTCTCGATATGGTAGATGAACGACCCGCCGCCCGCGTTCGAGCCCAGCGGCCAGCCCATGGTGTGCGTGACCGATCCCTCCTGATGCTTCTCGGGGTCAATCTCCCAGATCTCCTTCATGCCGAGGCCGAATTTCTGAGGCTCCTTGCCTTTCGACAGATCGAACCGCTGCATCACCTCTTTCGAGAGCGACCCGCGCACGCCTTCGCCCAGGAAGACATACTTGCCCAGCAGCTCCATCCCGGGCTCGTAGTTCGGGCCAGGGGTGCCGTCCTCGTTCTTGCCGAACTCGCCGGCCACGACGCCCGCCACGCGCCCGTCGTCCCCCCAGACGATCTCGGATGCCGCCATGCCGGGAAAGATCTCGACCCCCAACGCCTCGGCCTGCTCGGCCAGCCAGCGGCAGACATTCGCCATCGAGACGATGAAACAGCCGTGGTTGCTCATCAGGGGGGGCATGGGCCAGTTGGGCACCCGCAGCTGCCCCGCCTCACCCAGAACGTAGAAGCGGTCCTTGCGCACGGGTACAGTGATCGGCGCGCCCTTCTCTTCCCAATCGGGGATCAGCGCGTCCAGTCCAGCCGGATCCAGCACCGCGCCCGACAGAATATGCGCCCCGACTTCGGAGCCCTTCTCCAGCACGACCACGCCCAGATCGGGATCGAGTTGCTTCAGACGGATCGCCGCCGACAGGCCCGCCGGCCCCGCACCGACGATGACGACGTCGTATTCCATTGACTCGCGTTCGATCTCGCTCATGGGGGCTCCCGGGTTGTGATTGGCTGATCGCAAGGCGCAGAACCGATAGCGCAGCCCACCCGCAAGGGTCAATCGTCCAAGCCTAACAAAAGGGCGACTGCGCGGGGCTTGCAATTCCACCGGCACTGGTATCTCTTGGCTTGAGACGACATCAATGCCCCGGCCTTGGCCGCGGGCGTTTTCATTCATGGTGCAGCCGATGGAAAAGATACCGATCACCCGCCGTGGCTTCGACGCGCTGGATGCAGAGCTGAAGCAGCTGAAAAGCACCGACCGGCCCGCCGTGATCCGCGCCATCGCCGAGGCGCGCGAACATGGCGACCTGTCGGAGAACGCCGAATACCACGCCGCGCGCGAAAAGCAGAGCTTCATCGAAGGCCGCATCAAGGAGCTGGAGTCGATCATCGGCCGGGCCGAGGTGATTGACCCCACGCGCCTGCAGGGTTCGATCAAGTTCGGCGCTACCGTCACCATCATCGACGAGGATACCGAGGAAGAGCGCACCTACCAGATTGTGGGCGAGGCCGAGGCCGATATCGAACGCGGTCTGCTCAACATCCGCTCCCCCCTGGCGCGGGCGCTCATCGGCCGGGAGCCCGGGGATTCGATCGAGGTGCGGACCCCGGGCGGCGAGCGCAACTACGAGGTGATCTCGGTCGAGTTCCGATAGGGAGAGGCCCGCAGCATGGCCGATACGCAGCGCGATGCGGACAGCCCGGCTCGACGGCTGCTGGTTGGGCTGGCCCTGCTGCTGGCCACCGTGCTCTGGATCGCGGCGATCTGGCTGGGCTTCTACCGCCCAGACCTGATCGCCCCGTTTGGAGCCGAGGCGCGGCTGGCCGTGCTTGCCATCGCCTGGGCGTTGCCGCTGCTTCTGACGGTGTCGGGCTGGTTGGCGTTGCGCCGCGCGCGACGCGCCCTTGCCGAGGCCCGCACGCTCTTTGCCGAGACCGAGGCGCTGGCCCGGCGCCTGAAATCCGCCGATGCCGCGCCCAAGCGCAGCGAGCCGGCCCGCAACGGGCCAACATCTAAGTCCGCCGCCCCCGTGCCGACCGATCAGACCGTGGCCAGCCCCGCGCGCGATCCAAATTCGGCCTCGCGCGCGACGCTCTGGGCGGCATTGGACTTCCCTCGCTCCGAGGCTGACGAAGCCGGATTCGACGCGCTGCGCAGCGCGTTGGCCGGGGACCCGAAGCTGGCCGCGGTCATTCGCAGCGCGCACCTTGTGCTTTCCCTCCTGGCGCAGGAGGGGATCAAACTTGATGCCGTTCAGGGCCGCCCTGCCCCCGAACTCTGGCGTCTCTATGCTGCGGGGACGCGCGGAAACGCGATCGCGGCCTTGGGCGAAGTCGGCGACCGCGACCTGCTGTCGCTCACCGTCGGGCGGATGCGGCGCGATCCAGCCTTTCGCAGCGCTGCGCATCGGTTCGTGGCGGCCTTCGATACCTGGCTTCTGACATTCCTGCCCGAGGCCGATGACGCCGATCTTGCGCGCCTGGCAAACAGCCGCTGCGGCCGTGCCTTTCGGCTGCTCGGCCGTGCCACTGGCAGCTTCGGCCACCTCTCCTGAAAGAACCGCATGACCGCCCCGATCCCGCCCGCCAAACCCCCCGACCCGCTGTCAGGTCGCCGCTATTTCCTGCAAGGAGTGCGTGACAGCTTGCCCTTCCTGCTGGTGGTTGTGCCCTTCGGCATGGTCTTCGGCGTCGTCGCGACCGAGGCGGGCCTGACCGTCGCGCAGACGATGGGCTTCTCGATCGGCGTCTTCGCCGGGGCCTCGCAACTGGCGGCGCTGCAACTGATGACCGAGAACGCACCCACGCTGATCATCATGGCGACGGCGCTGGCCGTGAACCTGCGACTGGCGATGTATTCGGCCTCGCTCGCGCCCTATCTGGGCAAGGCGCCGGTCCTGCACCGCGCCTTCGTGGCGTATCTTCTGGTCGATCAATCCTACGCCCTCGCCCATGCGAAATACGAGGCCGCGCCGAAGCTGTCACTCCCGGGCCGGATGGGCTTCTACCTGGGATCGGTCGCCCTGATCGTGCCGATGTGGTGCGTGGCAAGCTACCTGGGTGCGGTGCTGGGCAACCGCATCCCCCCCGGCCTCCCCGTCGATTTCGCCGTGCCGATCACCTTCCTGGCGGTGATCGCGCCGATGCTGCGCACCCTGGCGCATGTCGCGGCGGCCTTCACCTCGGTCCTCGGGGTGCTGGTGCTGGCCTTTCTGCCCTTCAACCTGGGCCTCCTTGCCGCGGCGCTTCTGGCAATGGTCGTCGGCGCGCAGGTCGAGGTGTGGCTCGCCCGCCAGCGCGCCAAGGGGGCATGATGGACTACTCGACCGCCGAGATCTGGCTCATCATCCTGGCGCTGACCATCGGAACCTTCCTTCTGCGCTTTTCCTTCCTCGGCATGGCCGGGCGGCGCCAGTTCCCCGATTGGCTTCTTCGCCATCTGCGCTACACGCCGGTTGCGGTCTTGCCTGGGCTGATAGCGCCCTTGGTCCTTTACCCGGCGGCCACGGACGGGCAAGCCGACCCCGCGCGCCTGCTGGCAGCGGCGGTGACGCTGGGTGTGGGCTACTGGACCAAGAACGTGCTCTGGGCGATCGTCACCGGCGCCGCGACGCTCTTTGCCGTCCTTCAGTTCACCGCCTGAGGCTGGGGCTGCGCGGCGCGGCGCACCGTCGGTTCGCGGTCGGAGTGAAACTGTTCTTCGACGACGCCTGGCAACTGGGCAAAGGCGGCCGACAGCGAATTCGGCAACCACGTCACCGGCAGGCTCTCGAACCCCTCCACCCCACGCAGCAGAGTGGCGATCGACCGCGCGCAATAGGAATCGGGCACCGGTCCGACGGCACGAGCGCGGGTCAGGATCGCCTCGGCCACCTCGGGGTTGACCCGCAACCGGTGCGTCTGGACGTAGTGGGTGCGCCGAGCGTGGTAGAAGGTGTACATGAAAAGCATCCGGTCGTTGAACCCGTGATGCAGGTCATGACGCTCGGGCGCTTCGCGATGCGCCCAGCTTCCGGCCGGATCGAAAAGCACCCGCTCGCTTGCGGAAATCATCAACGCCGAATGTTCGCCCTTGCCGGTCTCGTGGCTGATCACGTTGAACAGCATGATCTCGGCCGAGCCGGAATGGCGGTAGCGCGCCGCCGATACCTCGGCATCGCTGGCCCAGACCACGGGTTTGGTGCACGCGCCGAGAAGTACCAGTGCGCTTAGCCCGAGAGCCACGAAAAACACTCGCATGTCGGAAACCCGCAGGATCGACGGCAACGCGGCCGGGCTGGCGGATCAGGCGTTGGCGAGCGCCAGGAAGATCAATATCGCGATGACGATGACCACGACCCAGACCGCTGCGCGCATAAAGCCGTTAAAGGTCTTTTCCTGCTCGGTGATGTCCATCGATCCATGTTCGTGCTCGGCCATGCGAGATCCCCCGTAACTACTGATTTGCCTTTCTCTAGCCGATGCGATTTGCGCTGTCATCCGGCAAAGGACAGCTCACGCCGCGGCGAACATCCAGACGCCCTCGGCGCTGCGCCAGCGCCGCGCTCGTCCGGTGCGATAGAGATGGTTGAGATGCGCCACCGCCTCGACCAGCGCCAGGCCGTAGACCCCCTCGCCGATCTCGCGCTTGAAAAGCGGCGCGAAACATTCTGCCGGACAACGCGGACGGTCCAGATGCGCCAGCAGCCGATCGAGCGCGCCGTGATGGTTCTCGGCCATCTGGCGCAGGCGCAACGGCAGGCCGGTGAAGGGCAGCTTGTGACCCGGCAGGACCAATTGCTCGGGCCGGGCAAAGGCCGCAAGCTGCGTGCAGCTTTCCAGCCATTCAGCGATCGGATCGGCCTCGGGCTCGGTGGCATAGACGCCCAGATTGGCGGAAATCCCCGGCAGAAGCTGGTCGCCGCCGATCACCAGATTGTCGTCGAGGCTCCAGAAGGTGGCGTGTTCGGGAGCGTGCCCGTTCCCCATCCGCACCACCCACCGCCGCCCGCCCATCATCACCTCCGCGCCCTCGCGCAAGCGGTGAAAGCCCAGCGGCAGCGGGGCCACGACATCAGCGAAATTGAACGGCCGCTCGGCGGCGCGCTTGGCCAGAAGGTCGGCGTCCATCCCCGCTGCGCGCCAGAAGGCAATCGATTCGGCCGAGGGGCGCTCCTGTTCGTCCAGCACCAGCATCCGCGCGAAAAGCCAGGCCGTCCGTGTGGTCCAGAGCTCGGCTCCATGTTCGCTCTGAAACCAGCCGGCTAGGCCGATATGATCGGGGTGGTGATGCGTGACCACGACCCGGCGCACCGGCTTTCCGGCCAGCGGCCCGGCCAGGATATCGGCCCAGATCGCCCGCGCCCCGCGCGTGTCGAAGCCGGTGTCGATCAGCGTCCAGCCGTCACCGTCGTCCAGCGCGTAGACATTGACATGGTCCAGCGCCATCGGCAGCGGCAGCCGCAGCCACAGGATACCCGGCGCCACTTCGGTCGCCGTGCCGGTCTCGGGCGGGGCGTCGAACGGATGCCGGATACCCGACCCGGTGCTCAGGGTAGCGCTGGTGCCGGCGTCGCTCATGCCACCTCCAGATCGTCAGCCGAGAGTGCGTAAAGCGCCCCGGCCCCTTCGCGGGCACGCACCAGAAGCGCGGCGTGCTCGGGCAAGATGCGCCGGATGAAAACCTGTGCGAGGCGCGCGCGCGGCCCCTCCGGGTCGGCCTGGGCGGCGCGCAGGTGGTAATGCGCACCCAGGATCCGGGCAAAGGCGCGCAGATAGGGCACCGCGCCGGCGAAACGGTCGGTCATATCCTGGCCGATCAGCCACTCGGTCGCCTCGCGCAGCGTCTCGGCCGCGGCCCAGACATCGCCGGCCAGTTCCGGCAGCGTGGCGCGCGCAATCTCGGCATTGTCCTCGATCTCCTGCAGCAGCCGGAAGGCGGCCTCGCCGCCATCCATCATCTTGCGCGCGACCAGGTCCATCGCCTGAATGCCGTTGGTGCCCTCGTAGATCGGCGTGATGCGCGCGTCGCGCAGATACTGCGCCGCGCCGGTTTCCTCGACATAGCCCATGCCGCCGTGGATCTGCACGCCCAGGCTGGACACCTCGCAACCGATGTCGGTGCCATGCGCCTTGGCGATGGGCGTGAGCAGCGCGGCGCGGGTGTGCCAATGCTCCTCGCCGGTGGCGCGGCCCATATCGATCGCGACGCCGCAGGCCAACGCGATGGCGCGCGCGGCAAAGACCTCGGCGCGCATCTCGGCCAGCATTCGGCGCACATCGGCATGATCCAGAATCGGCCCGTCGCCCTTCGGCGTGCGGCCCTGCTTGCGATCGCGCGCATAGGCCAGCGCGTGCTGATAGGCCGCCTCGGCCACGCCGACGCCCTGCACGCCGACGCCCAGCCGCGCGTTGTTCATCATCGTGAACATCGCGGCCATCCCGCCGTTCGGCGCACCCACCATCCAGCCGGTGGCGCCGTCGTATTCCATAACCGCGGTGGGCGAGCCGTGGATGCCCAGCTTGTGCTCCAGCGAGACGACGCGGAGGCTGTTGTGCACGCCCGGCCGGCCCGCCTCATCGGGGATCAACTTCGGCACCAGGAACAGGCTGATCCCCTTGGTGCCCGGCACGCTGTCCGGAAGACGCGCCAGGACCAGGTGGCAGACATTCTCGGCCACGTCATGATCACCCCAGGTGATGTAGATCTTCTGACCGCTGATCGCGAAGGTCCCGTCGCCCCTGGGTTCGGCCTTGGTGCGCAGCGCGCCGACATCCGAGCCGGCCTGCGGCTCGGTCAGGTTCATCGTGCCGGTCCATTCGCCCGAAATCAGCTTGGGCAGATAGAGCGCCTTCAATTCGTCGCTGGCGTGGTGCTCCAGCGCCTCGATCTGGCCCTGCGTCAGCAGCGGACAGAGCTGCAACGCCAGACAAGCCCCCGACATCATGTCGCCCACCGCCGTATTCAGCGCCTGCGGCAGTCCCATGCCGCCGAATTCGGCCGCGGCCGACACTCCGATCCAGCCCCCTTCGGCAATCGCGCGGTAGCCTTCGGCGAACCCGGGCGAGGTGCGAACGGTCCCATTCTCCAGCTTCGCCGGGTGCAGGTCTCCGGCGCGGTTCAGCGGCGCCATTACCTCGGCGGCCAGCCGGCCGGCCTCGGTCAGGATCGCTTCGGTCACGTCCGATCCCGCCTCGGCAAAGGTCTCGGTCGCGGCAAGCTGGTCGTAGCCGACGACATGGTCGAACAGGAAGCGGAAGTCGCTGACGGGGGCTTTGTAAGGCATGGGCGATCCTCGGCCGGGGTTTGCACGGATATGCACCGGACGCGCCGACTTGTGAAGCCGGGCACCGGATACTAGAGAGCACCATAGGGCCATGCCCGGCCCCGACAAACCCGAACGCCGCGTCACGCCATGTCCACCCGCACACAGACCCTCGCCCCCGATGCCGCGGGAATCGCCCGCGCCGCCGCCCTTCTGCGCGCGGGTGAACTGGTCGCCATCCCGACCGAGACGGTCTACGGGCTGGCCGGGGACGCCTCGAACGACCGGGCGGTGGCAGCGATCTTCGCGGCAAAGGACCGGCCGCGCTTCAACCCCTTGATCGTCCACCTGGCAGAGCTTCGCCAAGTCCTCGAGATCGCCGACCTCCCGCCTTTGGCCGAGGCGCTGGCCCGGGCCTTCTGGCCGGGGCCGATGACATTGGTCCTGCCACTGAAGTCCGGAGCGCGCCTCTCGGGGCTGGTGACCTCGGGGCTGGGCACGGTGGCGGTTCGGCTGCCGGCCCATCCACTGGCGCGTGCGGTCCTGACGGCCTTCGGGGGCGGGCTCGCCGCGCCCTCGGCCAACCCCTCGGGGCGGATCAGCCCGGTCAGCGCGGCGCATGTTCTGGCGGGGCTGGAGGGGCGGATCGCCGCTGTGCTCGATGGCGGCGATTGCGCGGTGGGGCTGGAATCGACGATCCTCGATGCGACCGAGGAGGCGCCGCGCCTCCTGCGCGCCGGCGGCCTGCCCGTCGAACGGATCGAGGCAGAACTGGGCATTGCGGTCGAGGTCGCCGGCACCGGCCCGCGCCCGACCGCGCCCGGCCAACTGGCCGTCCACTACGCCCCTCGCGGCACGGTCCGGCTGGCAGTCACGCGCCCCGACCCCGACGAGGTCTGGATCGGCTTCGGCGCAACAGCGACCGGCGATCGCGGGCTGAACCTGTCGCCCACCGCCGATCTGACCGAAGCCGCCGCACGCCTCTTTCATCTGCTGCACGAGGCCGACGCACGGGCCGGACCCGCCGGCCGCATCGCCGTGGCCCCGATCCCCGAAAGCGGCCTTGGCCGGGCGATCAACGACCGGCTGCGCCGCGCCGCCGCGCCACGCGGCTGATCGCGAGCCTCAACCATTATGGAAATCAGGTCGAGAAAAAACGTCTTCTACAGCGTTTTCAATTCGGTAAGCCTTGGTCCGCTGGCGGACCGGGCACCCTTGCGGACTTTCCAGCACCATTTCGGGCCGGTCCGGGTGCCCGTTCATACCGGTTCCGGCTGATCACCTCGGCACGCAGGGGCGGAGCGTCAGGGAGCGCGGCGACCGAAGGGACCGACCGGACGTCGTCTGACGGCGACGGCGCGTGTCGCGGGTGGTTAACGAGAGATTACGGGACGGGTGGGGCGGTTTGGCCGCGCACCGGGGATTCCGGCTTGTTTCATTGGGAATCTGGCGTATGGCAAGCGTATGGCAAGCGTATGGCAAACGTATGGCACCGCGGCTGGAAACGGGCGGTTTCGGGCGCAAACGCGCAACGCTCCGTGGGGGGAGGGACGCAACGCTTCCGGGGCGTCCCGGGGGTGAAACCGGCGATAGGTCCAGATTCAGGCGCTCGATAGGTCAGATGGCAGCGGGGCTTCCTTCGGTCCATCCGGCGGGCGCGGGACGGGCGCTGCCCTGCTGCGCAGGGACGGACCATCACGGAGAGCGACGACCGAGGGGATCAACAGGACATCGTATAACGCCCTCCTCGGTGGGCCCAGATGTCCTTCTACCAGACCGACCTTCGGATG
>CAZKSE010000046.1:0-21267 GCA_964555305.1 uncultured Rhodobacter sp.
TGACGGCCGAAGCCCTTGACCTCGATCACCGAAAGTCCCTGAATGCCGATCTCCTGCAGCGCCTCCTTCACTTCGTCGAGCTTGAAGGGCTTGATGATGGCTTCGATCTTCTTCATGGCGGTCACTCCCTGGCGGTTGCTGCCGGACCCGCGGCCCACTGACCACGTCCGGCGCCGCCCCTCAATCGAAGAACCGGAGCAGCGGCGGCGCGTCAGCCGGCGCAGGCCGGAAAAACGGACGAATTGCACAATATTCGATCAGAGTGACCGCAAAGCGGGCGGATTGTAAATGCAAGCGGAGGGGAAAATGACCGAATTGCTGTCATCTGCCCAAATGCGCGCCATCGAGGGCGCCGCAATCGAGTCGGGGCGCGTCACCGGGCTGGAGCTGATGGAGAGGGCCGGTCAGGGCGTGGTGGCGGCGATTCTGGACCATTGGCCCGAACTGGCCGCGGCGCCGGCACTGGCGGATGTTCGGGCGGTGGTCCTCTGCGGGCCGGGCAACAATGGCGGCGATGGCTATGTGATCGCGCGCGCGCTTCTGGCGCGCGGCTGGACCGTGGCGGTCCATGCGCTGGGCGAGGGCGCCAGTGGCGATGCCGGCGCGATGCGGGCACGCTGGGCCGAGGGCGGGCGGATCGCCCCGCTGGCGGCGTTCGATGCGGCCGGACTGACGCCCGGCACGCTGGTTATCGATGCGCTTTTCGGCACCGGGCTGGGGCGCGACGTCGACGCCGCGATCTGGCGCCCGCTTGCCGCGGCGCAGGCCGCCGGCGCGCGGCTCGTCGCCGTTGATATCCTCTCGGGGATTTGCGCCGACAGCGGCTGCATCCGGGCCGAGGGCGGGTTTCTGGAGCACCCCGCCGATCTGACCGTAACCTTCGCCGCACGCAAGCTCGGTCATGTGCTGGCGCCGGGGGCGGCGCTCGCGGGTCCGGTGCGGGTGGTCTCGATCGGGCTGTTGCGGGATCTGGAACACTACGCGCACAACCACCGGCCCGCCTTGGCGCAGCTGGCGGCGCTCGATCCGGGCGTTGGCGACAAGCGCCAGGGGCACAAGTTCAACCATGGCCATGCGCTGATCCTGTCGGGCGGGCCGGGCAAGGGCGGCGCGGCGCGGCTGGCCGCGCGGGCGGCATTGCGCATCGGCGCGGGGCTGGTCACGCTCGGCTGCCCGCCCGCCGCGCTGATCGAGAATGCCGCGCGGCTCGATGCGATCATGCTGGCGCGGCTGCGCGACGCGCGTGCCCTGGCCGACCTGCTGGCGGATTCGCGGATAAGCGCGCTGTGCCTCGGCCCCGGCCTGGGCCTCGACGCGCGGGCCGAGGCGCTGGTGGCCGCCAGCCTGGAGTCTGGCTTGCAGTCTGGCCGCGCCACGGTGCTCGATGCCGACGCGCTCACGCATCTGGCACGCCGCCCGTCGCTGCGGGACGCGCTGCACCCGGCCTGCGTCCTGACGCCCCATGCCGGTGAATTTGCCCGCCTGGCCCCGGATCTGGCCGCAATGCTCACGGCCGACCAGGGCGCGGGCGTCCCCCTGTCCAAGGTCGCGGCGACGCGCGCGGCGGCCGAGCGATTCGGCTGCACGATCCTTTTGAAGGGCGCGGACACGGTTATCGCCGCGCCGGACGGTGCCTGCGCCGTGAGCCCCGCCTTCGGCCCCGAGGCCGTCCCGTGGCTTGCCACTGCGGGCGCGGGCGACGTGCTTGCGGGGATGATCGCGGGTCTGTTGGCGCGGGGCCTTGCGCCTTTTGCGGCGGCAAGCTCGGCCGCTCGGCTGCACCTCGATTGCGCGCGCCGCTTCGGACCCGGCCTGATCGCCGAGGATCTGCCCGAGACATTACCGGCCGTCTTGCGCGCGCTGACCTGACGCGCCGACCCTGCCCGAACGGGGCGCCACACGGCTGATTTTAACCGTCCACGCGCGCTTTTTGCTGCCCCAGTACGGGGCCAGCACCGGGACGTCGGCAGCTGCGCTACCACAGATAGGGGTTGTCGGGGTTTGCCGGCACAAGGCGTCTCGAGAAAGTCCAGGCCCGGGAAATGCCGCATTATTTCATATTTTCAGGGATGGGCGATTCATTCTTTTCACATTCTGCGTGTAAACGGCATGATTGCGACATTCCGATGGCGCGAGTGCAGGTTGGTGCAACCGCGCACGCTTCCCCGCGTCCGGCTCCGATGGCTCCGAGCGGCTGAAGGAAGCGCCTGCGAAAATCGTTCGAGCGGCCGGCAGGCGGCGATTCCCTCTCGCATCCGTCCGGCCTTCTTGCTAGAAGGCGCCCGATTTCGGCGCTGGCTCCCGGCAGCGTCCGGGCTTCGCATTCGCGGGTGTGGCGGAATTGGCAGACGCACTTGGTTTAGGTCCAAGCGCCGCAAGGCGTGGGGGTTCAAGTCCCTCCACCCGCACCAGAGGAAACAGAGGAAGTTGAAATGCAGGTCACCGAGACCCTGAACGAAGGCCTAAAGCGCGGCTACACGATCACCGTCACGGCGGACGAGCTGGAGGCGAAGGTCAACGAGAAACTGGCCGAGGCCCAGCCCGATGTCGAAATGAAGGGCTTTCGCAAGGGCAAGGTGCCGATGAAGCTGCTCAAGCAGCAGTTCGGCCAGCGCCTGCTGGGCGAGGCCATGCAGGACGCCGTCGATGGCGCCATGCAGTCGCATTTCGAAGAGAGCGGCGACCGCCCAGCCATGCAGCCCAAGATCGAGATGCAGGGCGGCGAGCAGTGGAAGCAGGGCGACGATGTCGTCGTCGAGATGAGCTACGAGGCCCTGCCCGAGATCACCGAGCCCGACTTTTCTGCGATCAAGCTTGAGCGGCTGGTGGTCAAGGCCGACGAAGCCGCGGTGACCGAGGCGCTGGAGAACCTGGCGAAGTCCGCGCAGAATTTCGAGGCCAAGGACGGCGCGGCCGAATCGGGCGATCAGGTGGTGATCGATTTCACCGGCCGCATCGACGGCGAGGCCTTCGAGGGCGGCGCCGCCGAGGATTTCCCGCTGACGCTGGGCACCGGGCAGTTCATCCCCGGTTTCGAGGATCAGCTCGTCGGCGCCAAGGCCGGCGATGAAAAGGACGTCACCGTCACCTTCCCCGAGGAATACGGCGCCGAGCATCTGGCCGGCAAGGAAGCCGTCTTCTTCTGCACGGTGAAGGAAGTGAAGGCGCCCAAACCCGCCGAGATCGACGACGCCCTGGCCAAGCGCTACGGCGCCGAGGATCTGGAAAGCTTCAAGTCGCAGATCCGCGAACGGCTGGAGGGCGAATATGGCCAGGCCGCCCGTGCGGTGGCGAAGCGCGCACTTCTCGACAAGCTCGACGAGGCGGTCGCGTTCGACCTGCCGCCGAGCCTCGTCGATGCCGAGGCCGGGCAGATCGCCCACCAACTCTGGCATGACGAGAACCCGCAGGTTCAGGGTCACGACCACCCCGAGATCGAGCCGACCGAGGAACATCGCAAGCTGGCCGTGCGCCGCGTGAAGCTGGGCCTCCTGCTGGCCGAGATCGGCCGCAAGAACGAGGTCGAGGTGACCGATGCCGAAATGACCAACGCCGTCATGAACCAGGCGCGCCAGTATCCGGGGCAGGAGCGGCAGTTCTTCGAATTCGTCCAGCAGAACGCTCAGATCCAGCAGCAGTTGCGCGCCCCGATCTTCGAGGACAAGGTCGTCGACCTGATCTTCGGCAAGATCGACGTGAGCGAGCGCGAGGTCGGCAAGGACGATCTGCAAAAGGCGATCGAGGCGATGGAGGAAGACGAAACCGCTGCCACCGCCGCACCGACGGAAAGCTGATCGCAACCGCCTTCGGGATCACGAACGAACCGCAACGCCCCGGCTGCCGACGCACGCCGGGGCGTCTGCATCTCGGGGTAAGCCGCCGGGACGCCCGCAGGTGCTCCCGCCCCTTGTCAGACTGCACGCTTCGCGTGCAACCTTCCGCGCGTTCCCACTCGCGTGCTCAGGCGGTCAGTGCGCGCGCGATGATCAGTTTCTGAATATCGGACGTGCCCTCATAGATCTGGCACACCCGCACATCGCGGTAGATACGCTCCACCCCGGTATCGGCGACGTAGCCGTACCCCCCGAAACATTGCAGCGCGCCCGACACGATCCGCTCGGCAGCTTCCGAGGCGAAGAGCTTCGCCATCGCCGCTTCCTTCAGGCAGGGCAGGCCTGCATCCTTCATCCGCGCCGCGTGCAGCACCATCTGGCGGGCGGCCTCCAGCTCGGTCGCGAGGTCGGCCAGCCGGAAGGCCACCGCCTGATGACCCATGAGGGACTTGCCGAAGCTCTGCCGGTCGTGGGCGTAGCCAATGGCCATATCGAGTGCGGCCTGCGCCATGCCGACAGATTGGGCGGCGATACCGATGCGCCCTGTCTCGAGGCTCGAGAGTGCGATCCTGTAGCCCTCGCCTTCCTCGCCGATCCGTGCGCTGTCTGGCACCTCCATCGCGTTGAATCGCAACGAACAGGTGTCCGAGGCGCGCTGCCCCAGCTTGTCCTCGACCCGCGCGACCTCGTAGCCGGGGGAGTCGGTCGACACCAGGAAGGCGGTGATCCCCTCCTTGCCGGCGGTGCCTTCCATCCGGGCGAAGACGACGACCTGCCTGCCGATCCGCCCCGAGGTGATGAATTCCTTCGCTCCGTCGATCGCATAACCCGAGTTTGTCCGCCGCGCCGTGGTCCTCAGCGCGCTCGCGTCAGATCCCGCTTGCGCTTCGGTGAGGGCGAAGGCGCCGATGAACTCGCCGCGGGCGGCCGGTCGCAGTACGCCCTCCTTCTGCTCGGCGGTGCCGAACCGGTCCAGGATCGCGTTGAAGGGCGCGTTATGCACGCTCATCACGGTCGAGATCGCGCCATCGCCTGCCGCCACCTCCATCAACGCCAGCGCGTAAGAGACGTAGTCCGCGCCCGCCCCGTCGAATTCCGGATCGACGGTCATGCCCAGAAACCCCAGGCTGCCCAGTTCCCGCAGGACCTCGGGCTCAATGGTGCCGTTGCGGTCGCGCGCCGCGGCGCCGGGCGCCAGGCGGTCGCGGGCAAAGCTGCGCGCGGTGTCGCGGATCAACTGCTGGTCTTCGGTCAACATCGGCCACTCCCGGGATCATCTTTCTCCCGACTATTCAGCGCAGGCCAGCCGCGGTCAACTCCTGCCCGTCGCGCCGCATTGCGCGATCCTACCCGGGGGTGAGCCCGCTGGACAGGGGCGTAGCGCCCCCTGCCGCGCCGCAGGCGCGGCCCGGCCCAACGCGAGGAAGGTTGCACCGCAGGTGCAGCCTGACGAGGGGCGGGAGCCCCCGCTTGCGCCCCCGCATCCGGCGCGCGATAAGCGGTCCATGGCACGCGCACAGCCTCAGTTTTCCTGCACCGCCTGTGGGGCGGTTCACCGCAAGTGGATCGGGCGCTGCGATGCCTGCGGCGCATGGAACAGCATCGTCGAGGAAGCGCCGCTGGCCGCCGGCCCGCGCGCCGTCGGCAAGGGCCGGGCGATCGAGCTGACCACGCTTCAGGCCGAGGAGGCACCGCCCCCACGCGCGACCTCGGGCATCGATGAGCTGGACCGCGTCCTCGGTGGCGGCCTTGTCGCGGCCTCGGCGATTCTCGTGGGCGGCGATCCCGGCATCGGCAAGTCGACCCTTCTGCTGCAGGCCGTCGCCGCCTTCGCCGGGCGTGGGCTCGACTGTCTCTACATCTCGGGCGAGGAGGCGGCGGCGCAGGTGCGCCTGCGCGCGCAGCGGCTGGGCCTTGGCGGCGCGCCGGTGCGGCTGGCGGCCGAGACCAATCTGCGCGACATTCTCGCCACGCTCGATGCCGAACGCCCGGATCTGGTGATCATCGATTCGATCCAGACCATGTGGCTCGACAGTGTGGAAAGCGCGCCGGGCTCGGTGGCGCAGGTCCGCGCCTCGGCGCATGAGCTGGTCAGTTTCGCCAAGCGGCGCGGGGTCTCGGTGATCCTTGTGGGCCATGTCACCAAGGAAGGGCAGATCGCCGGCCCCCGCGTCGTCGAACACATGGTCGATTGCGTTCTCTATTTCGAGGGCGAGCGTGGTCATCAGTTCCGCATCCTGCGCGCCGTGAAGAACCGCTTCGGCCCCGCCGACGAGATCGGCGTTTTCGAGATGACGGGACGGGGTCTGGCGGAGGTGCCGAACCCCTCGGCCCTGTTCCTGTCGGAACGCGGCGAGGCCGCCGCCGGCTCGGTCGTCTTTGCCGGGATCGAGGGGACGCGGCCCATGCTGACCGAGATCCAGGCGCTGGTCGCTCCGTCGACGCTTTCGATGCCGCGGCGCACGGTCGTCGGCCTCGACTCCGGGCGGCTCTCCACCATCCTGGCCGTCCTGGAAGCGCGGTGCGGCATTCCCTTCGCCGGGCTCGATGTCTTTCTAAACGTCGCGGGCGGGATGCGCGTGCAGGAGCCGGCTGCCGATCTAGCCGTCGCCGCGGCGCTCCTGAGCGCGCGCGAGGATGTGGCGCTGTCGCCTGAGACGGTGGTTTTCGGTGAGATTTCGCTCTCGGGTGCGCTGCGGCCCGTGGCGCAGGCGGAAAACAGGTTGAAAGAGGCGCAAAAACTTGGTTTCACCGCGGCGATGCTGCCGCGCGGCGCGAAGCTCGAGGGCGATGCGGGCGTTGCGTTGCGGAACTTCGCGGACCTGACCGGGTTTGTGGGCAAGGTGTTCGGCGCAGGCTGACGAAACCGGAGAGGATTCAGTGGACAGCTTCACCCTGATCGATGGCGCCGTGGCGCTGGTGGTCGTCGTCTCGGCGATCCTGGCCTATGCGCGCGGTTTCGTACGCGAGGTTCTGGCAATTCTGGGCTGGATCGGCGCGGCGGTCGCGGCCTTTTTCCTCGCGCCCGTCGCCGAGCCGCTGGTGCGCGAGATCCCCTATCTGGGCGATATCCTGGGCGACAGTTGCGAATTGTCGATCATCGCCGCCTTCGCCGCCGTCTTCGCCGTGGCGCTGATCATCGCGGCGCTCTTTACCCCGCTCTTTTCCAGCTTCATCCGCAACTCGGCGCTCGGCGGGATCGACCAGGGGATGGGCTTCTTCTTCGGGGTGCTCCGCGGCATCCTGCTGGTGGCCGTGGCGCTCCTGGTTTATGAATTCATCGCACCCGACGGCGCCGTGGCGATGGTCGACAACTCGCAATCCGTCGCGATCTTCGATCGGTTCAAGGACGGGCTTGCGGCTGCCGTGCCGCAGGACGTGCCCGACTGGTTCGTCAGCCAGTACGAGGCGCTTGTCGCCGGCTGTGCACCCGCGGCGAATTGATCGCAGTGTCGAGCGCTTTGCATCTGCAGGCGCGTGACTCCGCCCCTGCGATCTTCTAAACGGAGCGCAACCAGTCTGCGAGGAGTCGGTCGATGCAACGCTGGATGAGCACCCCCTTCGACGACGACAAGCTGCGCGAGGAATGCGGCGTCTTCGGCGTCATCGGTGTGCAGGACGCTGCCAACTTCGTCGCGCTGGGTCTGCACGCGCTGCAGCATCGCGGGCAGGAAGCGGGAGGGATCATCACCTTCTCGCCCGAAAAGGGCTTTCAGTCGGCGCATCGCTTCGGGCTTGTGCGCGACAATTTCACCCGTGCGAGCCTGATGGAGACATTGCCCGGATCGATTGGCATCGGGCATGTGCGCTACTCCACCACCGGCTCCAAGGGGGCCACGGCGATTCGCGATGTGCAGCCCTTCTTCGGCGAGTTCGCCATGGGCGGCGCGGGGTTGGCACACAACGGCAACATTACCAACGCCGAAGCGATCCGACGCGAACTGATCGAACGCGGGTCGATCTTCCAGTCGTCCAGCGACAGCGAATGCATCATCCACCTCATGGCCCGTTCGATCCAGAAGACCATTGCCGAGAGGCTGAAGGACGCGCTGCGCCGGGTCGAGGGGGCGTTCTCCATCGTCGCCATGACGCGCACGAAATTGATCGGCGTCCGCGATGCGCTTGGTGTTCGCCCGCTGGTTCTGGGCCGGATCGGCCCCGAGAAGGACGGCGGTTGGGTGCTGTCGTCCGAAACCTGTGCGCTGGACATCATCGGCGCGGAGTTCGTGCGCGAGATCGAGCCGGGCGAGATGGTGGTGATCGACGCCCAAGGCGTCACCTCGTCACGTCCCTTCGAACGCCGGCCCTCGCGGTTCTGCGTGTTCGAGCAGGTCTATTTCTCGCGTCCCGATTCTATCCTGGGTGGCCGTTCGGTCTACGAGACGCGGCGCCAGATCGGCGTGGAACTGGCCCGCGAGGCGCCGGTCGAGGCCGACCTTGTCTGCCCGGTCCCCGATTCCGGCACGCCCGCGGCGATCGGCTACAGCCAGGAATCGGGCATTCCCTATGCCATGGGGATCGTGCGCAACCAGTACATGGGCCGCACCTTCATCGAACCGAGCGAGCAGATCCGCAACATGGGCGTACGGCTCAAGCTCAACGTCAACCGTGCGCTGGTGAAGGGCAAGCGGATCGTGCTCGTGGACGATTCGGTCGTGCGGGGCACCACCAGCCAGAAGATCAAGCAGATGATCCTCGAAGCCGGCGCGCGCGAGGTGCATTTCCGCATCGCCTCCCCGCCCACCGCCTGGCCCTGCTTCTACGGCGTCGACACGCCCGAGCGCTCGAAACTCCTCGCCGCGCAGATGAACGAGGAGGAGATGCGCGACTTCATCGGCGTCGAGAGCCTGAAGTTCATCTCGCTCGACGGGCTTTATCGCGCGGCCGGGGAAGCCGGGGGGCGCAACGCGGCCTGTCCGCAGTTCTGCGACGCCTGTTTCTCGGGCGAGTACCCGGTCGCGCCGGCCGACATGATCGCGCGCGGCTTCAGACTGGATGCCGCCGAATAGGCGGGCTTGACGCCGCCGGCCCACGCTGGTGATCTGCGCCGCAACCGGCCAGGAGACCTGCATGACCCGCGATCCCGACAGCCCCGGCCTTTGGGCCGAAACAGCACCTGCGGCACCTGACACAGCGCCGCTTTCAGGCGATGTTTCGGCCGATATCGCTGTCGTGGGCGGGGGCTATACGGGCCTTGCAGCGGCGCTGACCGCGGCAGAAGCGGGCGCACGCGTCGTGCTGCTGGAAGCATCCGAGATCGGGAGCGGCGGATCGGGGCGCAATGTCGGCCTGGTCAATGCCGGGCTCTGGCTCATGCCCGACGACCTCGACCGCCGGTTGGCACGTCATGGCGCCGAGGAACCGCTTTCACGCCTTCTTGCCCACGCGCCCGCGGCAGTCTGGTCCCTCGTCGAGCGCCACGGGATGGAATGCGAGGCGCGCCCGACCGGCACGCTGCATTGCGCGCCCGATGCCGCGGGGCTGTCGGCGCTGGATGCGCGTGCGCGGCAATGGCAGGCGCGCGGCGTGGTCGTCGATCTGCTCGATGCCAGCGCCACGCAACGGCGCACCGGGACCGAGGCGTTTCGCGGGGCGCTCTATGATCCTCGGGCGGGCACGATCCAACCGCTGGCCTATGCGCGCGGTCTGGCGCGCGCGGCCATTGCGGCGGGAGCGATCGTACACACCGAAAGCGCAGTGAGCGACGCGAGCCGCGATGGCGAGGATTGGGTTCTGCGCACCGCGGACGGTCAGCTGCGCGCACCGCGCGTGATCTGGGCCGGCAATGCTTACGGCCAGGGTCCGGCTGCGCCACCGACGAAGGCCCTGGCGACATTGCCCTATTTCAACTTCGCGACCGATCCGCTGCCGGCCACGCTGCGCGAGTCCATCCTGCCCGGGGGCGAGGGGGCGTGGGACACCGCGAAGATCCTGACCTCGTTCCGGCTGGATGCCGCGGGACGGTTCGTGATTGGCAGCGTCGGGCGGCTGGGACGGGCTGATCTGGCGACCCACCGGGCCTGGGCCGCGCGGCGCATGGCGCGGCTCTATCCGCAACTGGCCGGACAGGAGCTGACGCATGGCTGGTGGGGGCGGATCGGCACCACGCCCGATGCGCTGCCGCGGCTATGGAAGCCGGCGCCCGGGGCGTTTGGCTTTCTGGGCTACAACGGCCGGGGCATCGGGCCGGGGACGGTGCTGGGGCGCTGTCTGGCGGAAGCGGCCATGGACAGGGGGACTCTGCCGCCTCTGCCCGGCCCTGACGCGGATCCGCTGCGCGCGGCGCGCGGCCTTCTCTATCGCGCCGGCGCGGCGATTTGGCACCTGGGCATCCAGCGGCGCTGAACTGCGGGGGCGCGGCTAGCGAGCGCCGCTGCGGGGCAGCGCGCCCACCGAGGATGCAGGCGCGGGATCGTCCTCGCGCAGCAGAAGAAGCAGTGCGAGAATGATCAGGGCGACGCCCGGCAGAATCAACGCGCCCGGAATGCCGTGTCCCAGCGCCAGTTCCCACAGGATGATCCAGGCCGGCGTCAGATAAGTATAGGCCATGACCTTGGACGAAGGCAGGCGCTGCGCGGCGAAGTTCAGGAGCACCACGGTCAGCGCGGTTGTCGCCAGCACCAGGTAAAGGATGATCGCCCAGATCCAGCCTGCCAGCGCCAGCCAGTCGATGGCGACGATCTCTCGCCATCCCCAGGCCAGCAGCAGCACAAAGCCCGAGGTCATGACCAGCGTCGTCGTCACCAGCGCCGGTTCGCCTCGGTTGAGCTTCTTCAGCATTGGCGTGAAGATCGCGTGGCAGATGACGCCGATGAAGTAGATCGCCTCACCCCGGCCGATCTGAAACGCCAGAAGCGCGCGCAGATCGGCCCGGAAGATGACCCACAGTGCCCCCGCAGCGCCGATCGTCAGCGCCAGCAGCAACCGCCGATCCGGCCGCTGGCCCAGAAGCGGCCAGGCACAGGCCGCAGTGATCAACGGCGTCAAGGTGAAGACCGCCCCGGCCGAAACGGGGGCGGCGGTCTTCAGCCCTTCGAACATGAGCACGAAGTAACCGGCAAAGAGTGCGGCGAGCAGCAGGTATCGCCACGGCGCCCGGAAATGCGCCGTCCGGAAGCCGCCGTGGCGCGGCAGGAGCACGCTCAATCCGGCCAGGACCGCCGCCGCCAGCAGAAAGCGGATCGCGTTCATCGCCGCGGGGTCGATCTCGTTGGCGATCAGCGCGCCGAGGCTGAACGAACCCGCCACTAGCGCCGAGAAGGCCAGCATCGCCGCATGGCCCTGCAGCGCGGCGCGCCGTTCGGCGCTTGCCGGGCGTGCGGGCCTCACGCCCCAAGGCTCCGTTTCAGCGCCGTAACTGCGGCCTGAACCTTGGCGGTACGATGCAGATCTACATGGGTGACCAGCCATAGTGGGACGTCCCACTCCTCGCGCGGGGGCAAGACCTGTTCCAGGCCGGCACTTTCGCTGCCCTCGACCAGAAAGCCCAGGCCCAAGCCCGCGCGTAGCGCGGCAAGGCGACCGGCAGGGTCGTTGCAATGCACCGCGCGCCGGGCGCCCGATGCCACGAGCCAGCGGAAATAGGGTGCGCGGCTGTCGTCCAGATCGTCGGCGATGAATCGGTGCCCGTCCAGATCTGCCTCGCTCTCGGGGCGACCATGCGCGCTGAGATAGGCGGGTGCGGCATAGAGCGCGGCGGGTCGACGGCCCAGAAGCTGCACCACGTTGTCGGGCTCTTCCGGGCGGCCGCCGGCACGGATCGCGACATGCGCCTCGCCGTATTCCAGCCGCAGGACCCGGCGGTCGGTGCGCAGGCGCAGATTCAGCGCGGGATGCTCCGCCAGAAGCGGGGTCAGGGCGTCGATCACCAGCGCGCAAAGCTCGGGTACGGTGGTGACTACGAGATCCCCCTCTATGCCGCCGCTGAGGCCGCGCAGCCGGGCGGCAAGTTGGGCGAACTGCTCGTCGGTGGTCCGGCCGACCTGTGCCAAGGCCTCGCCTGCCTCGGTCGGCGTGTAGCCGCGGGCGTGGCGCTGAAAGAGCTTCACGCCCAGCCGGGCCTCAAGCGCATCGATATGGCGGATGACGGTGGCATGGTGGACGCCCAATGCCTCGGCGGCGCCGCTGACGGTGCCGGCACGGGCGACGTGCCAGGCGGTGCGGATCTCGTCCCAGGTATCTATGGTCATCCCCACCCCTTCTCGCGACTGGGTCCAGTTAGGGCAAAGCGGCGCGTCGGTGCAAGGCCGGCGGGTCCCTTGACGCGCCTGCCAGGGGCTTCTACCCCTTGGGAAACGGCAAGGAGATCGGCATGCGCCCGGCCAGCGACGCCCTGATCGTGATCGATGTGCAGAATGACTTCTGTCCCGGCGGGGCGCTGGCAGTGGACGGCGGGGACCAGGTCGTCGCGCCGATCAACGCGATGATGGACGACTATGGCGTGCGCGTCCTCACGCAGGATTGGCATCCGGGCGACCACCGCTCTTTCGCGGTGAACAATCCAGGGTCGGATCCCTTTTCGACCATCCGCATGCCCTATGGGCCGCAGGTGCTCTGGCCGGCGCATTGCGTGCAGGGCACGGCGGGTGCTGCCTTCCATCCCGACCTGCGCACCGACCCGGCCGATCTGATCCTGCGCAAGGGCTTTCGCGCGGCAATCGACAGCTATTCGGCCTTCTTCGAAAATGACCAATCCACGCCGACCGGCCTGCAGGGCTATCTGCGCAGCCGGGGCGTCGCGTCGTTGACGCTGGTGGGCCTTGCGACCGACTTTTGCGTCGCCTACTCGGCGCTCGATGCCGCGCGGCTCGGCTTTGTGGTCACGGTCGACCTGAGCGTCTGTCGGGCGATTGACCTCGACGGCTCGCTTGCCCGCGCGCTGGACGAGATGCGCGCGGCGGGCGTCACGCTCGTTGGATCGACGTGATCCGCGCCACCCGGCTGTCGAATGTGTAGTTGCACCGCACCGGATAGCTCCGCCCGCCGCGCGTGACGCGCAGGATCGTTTGCGTGCCGATCACGCGCCCGCCTCTGCCGGTGACGATCTCCGTCTGCCCGACGCGCCGAACACGCAATCCCTGCCGTTCGGCTTGCGCGACGCAGGCCCGTTCGGCGCGTGCGATGTCGATCTGGCCCGAGGGCGGTCGCCCTCCCCAGCCCGGCCCGCCGCCGGGCGGAGGTGCTTGCATCTCGCAGGCGGCCAGGGCCAGGATCCCCAAAGCCGCGAAAATCGGTGCTGCCTTCATCGCCGTTCCCCCAAAGAAGAACAGCCTGCCACGAACGGGAAATAAATCAAGTCCGCGCGGCGCACCCGCGTTCGCGTACCGGGGTCAGGCCGTGAACCTGTTGCCGAAGCGGTCGCGCAAGGCAGCCTTCTGGACCTTGCCCATCGTATTGCGCGGCAACTCGTCGACGATCTCCAGCGCGCGGGGCAACTTGAAACGCGCCAGTTCCTGCGCCAACGCGGCAAGGATCGCCTCGGGCTGCGGCGAGCTTCCCGGTTGCGGCACGATCACGCCCAGCACCGCCTCGCCCAGATCGGGATGAGGCACGCCGATCACCGCGCTTTCCTTAACCCCCGGTGCGGCATCGAGCGCCAGTTCGATCTCCTTGGGGTAGATATTGTAGCCACCCGCGATGATCAGGTCCTTCTGGCGGCCGACGATGTGCAGATAGCCCTCGGCATCGAACATCCCCAGATCGCCGGTGACGAAGAAACCGTTCTCGCGCAATTCGGCTGCGGTCTTCTCCGGCATCTGCCAGTAGCCCTGAAAGACATTCGGCCCGCGCACCTCGATCATGCCGATCTCGCCCTGCGGAAGCGCCGCGCCGGTATCGGCATCGGTGATGCGGATCTCCACCCCGGGCAGCGGAAAGCCCACGGTGCCGGCTCGCCGCTCGCCCTCGTAGGGGTTGGAACTGTTCATGTTGGTTTCGGTCATCCCGTAGCGTTCCAGGATGCGATGGCCGGTGCGCGCCTCCCAGTCGGTATGGGTTTCGGCCAGAAGCGGCGCAGAGCCCGATACGAAAAGCCGCATATGCGCCACAAGTTCGCGGGTCAGGCGCGCATCGTCCAGCAACCGCGTGTAGAAGGTGGGCACGCCCATCATCGCACTCGCCTGTGGCAGATGCGCCAAGATCGCCTCGGTGTCGAATTTCGGCAGGAAGATCATCGCTCCACACGCCAGAAGCATCACGTTTGTCGCAACGAACAACCCGTGGGTGTGAAAGATCGGCAGCGCGTGCAACAGAACATCATCGGCGGTGAAACGCCATTCATGCACCAGCACCTCGGCATTCGACAACAGGTTCTGCTGGCTCAGCATCGCCCCCTTGGACCGTCCGGTCGTGCCCGAGGTATAGAGCAGAGCGGCCAGATCCCCCGCCCCGCGCGCAGCGGGGGTGGGCAGCGGCGTCGCTCGCTCCATTGCCTCGGCGAAACTGCCCGTGCCATCGGCATTGAGCACCATCAACTGCGCGCCGCAACGGGCTGCGATCGGGGCAAGCGCGGCTTCATTCTCGCCATCCGCCAGCATCAGGCCCGCGCCGGAATTGGCCAGGAAATACTCGACCTCGGGCGCGGTATAGGCGGTGTTCAGCGGCAGGAAGACCACGCCCGCCATCACCGCACCGCCGTAGAGCGCCAGCGCCGTCGGGCTCTTGGCGACCTGAACGGCCAGCCGGTCGCCCGGTTTCAACCCTGCTTCGACCATCGCGCCTGCCGCCCGCGCGCACATCGCGTGGAACTCCATCCCGGTGATCGCCCCGCCATCGGGCAGGATCAGGAACGGATCGTTGCGTCCGGCAAGCGGGGCGAAGAGGGCGTCGAAAAGCGGATTGGTCATGGCTCTGGCCTGTGGTTGCACCCCGCCGGGCTGCGAAGCGGCCGCCAATCTGGACGAGAAGCGCCCCCGCCTGCAAGTCCCGCCGCGAACGCTTCGGTCGGCCCGCCGTGCGAGGCGGTGTTCAGACCGACAGGCCCGCGAACTCCATCGCCTCGTCGATCGCGCGGCGGGTGCCTTCGGTGATCGGCAGAAGCGGCAGACGGACCTCCTCGGCGCACCGACCCAGGCGCGACAGGGCGTATTTTGCGCCGGCCAGCCCCGGCTCGATGAAGATCGCGGTGTGCAGCGGCATCAGCCGGTCCTGATACTCCAGCGCCTTGGCATAATCGCCCGCCAACGTCGCTTCCTGAAACTCCGCGCAAAGCCGTGGCGCGACATTCGCCGTAACCGAGATGCAGCCAAGGCCGCCATGCGCGTTGAACCCCAGCGCGGTCGCATCCTCGCCGGAAAGCTGCAGGAAGTCCTTGCCGCAGGTCTCGCGCTGCATGCTGACCCGTTCCAGCCGGCCGGTCGCATCCTTCACGCCAATGATCCGCGGCAGGCGAGACAGCTCACCCATCGTCTCGGGCGTCATGTCCACCACCGACCGGCCGGGGATGTTGTAGATGATGATGGGGATGTCGCTGGCTTCATGCAGCGCGTGGAAATGCGCAACCATCCCGGCCTGGGTGGGCTTGTTGTAGTAGGGCGTCACGACCAGGGCGGCATCGGCGCCCACTTCCTCGGCATGGCGGACGAACCGGATCGCCTCGGTCGTGCTGTTTGATCCGGCGCCGGCGATCACCGGAAAGCGGCCGGCGGCGGCCTTGACCACCGCTTCGACCACCTGCTCGTGTTCCTTGTGGCTCAAGGTCGGGCTTTCGCCGGTGGTGCCGACCGGGACCAGCCCGTGGCTGCCTTCGGCAACATGCCATTCGACCAGCGCCTCGAGCGCCTTGAAATCGACCGCGCCATCCCTGAAGGGCGTGACCAGGGCAGGCAGGGATCCGCGGAACATGTGGTTCTCTCCATTGGCGCCGGGGGGCGCGAAACAGTTGTGCAGGCGCGCGGCGCATGGCAGGGAGTGGGGCGCCGGAACCCGCCCGTCGCGCAGCCGTGATGCCGGCTCCATTGCGCGCGAGCCACTGGCCGTTAGACTCTTCCGCGACAGTTTTCAAGACGGAACCATGCGCCCCATCCCGACCCTCCTTGCCAGCGCCGCCGTGGCGGCCCTTCTGCCTGCGGCCCTGGCCGCGCGCGAAACCCCACCCCCGCCACGCGCCGGGGGCGCGATTGGCGCGCTGACGGCGGCGCTTGCCAATGGCGACCGGCCGGCGGTCACGCGTCTGCAGGAACTCGCCGGTCCGGTCGGCACCCAGCTCGCGCTCTGGCAGATGCTGCGCGCGGGTGGCAGCGAGGATCCGGAACCCTATGCGACGTTGCTGGACGGACTGCCGCACTGGCCGGCAATGGCCGTCGTCCAGCGGCAGGGCGAGCAGCGGCTGGCCGGTGCTGGGCCGCAGGTCGTTCTGGACTGGTTCGCGAACCGCGCGCCGCTGACGGTCGCCGGGCGGCTTGCGCTTTTGCGCGCGCTCGATGCGACCGGCCAGACCGACCGCGCGCGTGAGCTTGCGCAAGAGATCTGGCTCAACGACGCTCTCGGAGCCGGGGACGAGGCCGCGCTGCTTTCCCGGCACGCCGGCGCGCTGGGGGATCTGCATGTCGAGCGGTTGCACAACCTGCTCTGGTCCGGTGCCAATGCCTCGGCCGAGCGGATGCTGGAACGGGTGCCGCGCGGTCATGCGGCGCTGGCGCGCGCGCGGCTGGCGTTGCAGGCCCAGGCCGAAGGGGTGAACGTCCTGATCGATGCGGTGCCGGCGGCATTGGCTGATGACCCCGGCCTTTCGCATGACCGATTTGCCTGGCGGATGCATCGGCAGTTCTTTGACACGGCTGGCGATCTGATGCTCGAACGCTCGCTGCACGCCGAGGGGCTCGGCCGACCCGAGGCATGGGCCGCCGGCCGGCAGCGCCTGGTGCGCCGCGCGCTTTCCGAAGGACAGCACCAGCGGGCCTATGACCTGGCCGCGAACCACCGGATGGATGGCGGTGCCCGCGCCGCCGATCTGGAATGGCTGGCAGGCTTCATCGCGCTGCGCCACCTGAACGACCCGGCCCGCGCCGCCCGCCATTTCGCCACCCTTCGGGGCAATGTCGGCACGCCGATCAGCCTTGCCCGCGCGGGTTTCTGGGAGGGGCTGGCGCAAGAAGCCCTGGGTAATGACGAGGCCGCGCGCGCCGCGCTGGCCTTCGCCGCCGAACACCAGACCGCCTATTACGGCCTTCTCGCGGCCGAACGCCTCGGTATGCCGCTTGACGCCGCCCTGGTCGATCCGCCCCGCTATCCCAGCTGGCGCGACACGGCGCTTGCCGGCTCGGACCTGCTTCAGGCCGCGATCCTGCTGCACCGCACAGGCCAGTGGCACGAGGCGCGCCGGTTCGTCATCCACCTCGCCCAGGGTCTGGAGCGGGAGGAGGATCTCGGCGCGCTCGCCGATCTGTGGCTCGCCCGTGGCGAGCCCAATTTCGCGGTCAACGTCGCCAAGGCGGCCGTGCAGTCCGGCATCGTGCTCGCGCGCGCGAATTTCCCGCTCACCGGGCTTGAGCGCGCCGACCTGCCGGCGCCCGCGGATCTGGTCATGGCCATCGCCCGGCGGGAAAGTGAATTCGACCCGCGGGTGATCAGCCATGCCGATGCCCGCGGGCTCCTGCAGGTGCTTCCGGGCACCGGCGCGCAGGTCGCCCGGCGCCTCGGCGTGGATTTCGACCCCGACTGGCTGACCAGCAACCCCGAATTCAACGCGCTTCTCGGCGCCGCCTATCTGGACGGGTTGATCCAGGAATTCGGCTCCCTGCCGCTCGTGGCGGCGGGCTACAACGCCGGTCCCGGCCGCCCCCGCCGCTGGGTGGAGGAACTGGGCGATCCGCGCGATCCCTCGGTCGACCCCATCGACTGGGTCGAATCAATCCCCTTCGCCGAGACGCGCAACTACGTCATGCGGGTGCTGGAATCGCTGGTGATCTACCGCGCCCTCCTCAATGGCGAGCGCCAGATCCGGTTGACCGAGCTTCTACGCGGGAACTGAGATCGCCGCCTGAAGCCGCCCCATCAGCGCGTCCAGCGCATTAACGTAGCTCTCGGTCTCGAGCCGCCCCTCGGCGTCGAAATGCTGCTTGGCGCCACCGACCAGCACCTCGGGGTGGGTCAGGACAACGGCGCGATGCGGCACCAGCATCAGCCGCAGGATGTATTGCGCCCGCTCGCCCCCGGCGCGCCCGGCAGCGGCCGACACAAGCGCCGTGGGCTTGCCCTCCATCGGCCAGCTCTTGGTGCGGCTGAGCCAGTCCAGCGCGTTCTTCAGCACCCCGGGCGGGGCCTTGTTGTATTCCGGGCAGGCGATCAGAACGGCGTCGGCCGCGCGGATCTGTTCGGCCAGGCGAGTGACAGCCTCGGGCATGCCGCGCTTCTCCAGATCCTCATCGAAGAGCGGCAGGCGCAAATCGCCCTCGACAAAGCGCCCGTCGAAGTGCCGCGCCGCCTCCAGCATCAATTTGCGGTTGAAGCTCTCGGCCCGGAGTGAGCCGCACAGGCCCACGAGTGTCGTCTCTGGCATCGCAATCTCCCCTTTCCGGGCTAGCTAAACCGAAGTGCCAAGACGGCAAGCCGCGCATCGATTCGCCGGCAGGTTGCGCCCTGCGGGAGGATGCGCGACCCTGCCGCAAAGGAAACGGAGGGAAGTCAATGCGCCACGGTGGGCAGATTCTGGTCGATCAGCTGAAGGCTCAGGGGGTGCGGCGCGTCTTCTCGGTGCCCGGCGAAAGTTTCCTTGCCGCGCTCGATGGCCTCTACGACAGCGGGATCGAGAACATCGTCTGCCGGCACGAGGGCGGCGCCGCGATGATGGCCGAGGCGCATGCCAAGCTGACCGGCCAGCCCGGCGTCGTCTTTGTCACGCGCGGGCCGGGGGCCACCAATGCCTCGGCCGGGATCCACATTGCCAAGCAGGATTCTACACCGCTGATCATGTTCATCGGCCAGATCGACAATCGCCACCGCGACCGCGAGGCGTTTCAGGAAGTTGACTACCGTGCCTTCTTCACCCCCGTCGCCAAATGGGCGGCCGAGATCGACCAGACCGACCGCATCCCCGAGTATGTCAGCCGGGCGTTCCATCTCGCGCGCTCCGGTCGGCCGGGGCCGGTGATTCTCGCGCTCCCCGAAAACATGCTCGAAGCGCGCGTCGATGTCCCCGACATCCCGCCCGTCGCACCGACCCCGCCCTCGGTCTGTTCCGAGCAGATCGACGCCGTGCTCGAAATGCTGTGCAAGTCCGAGCGCCCGCTGGTGATCGCCGGCGGCTCCGTCTGGTCGTCCGAGACGGCGCAGAACCTCGCAACCTTCGCCGAGAATTTCGACTTGCCGGTCGTGGCGACCTTTCGCCGGCAGGACCGGATGGACAACCGGCATCCGCATTACGTCGGCGATCTGGGCGCCAATCCCAACCCGCGCCTTGCGCAGCGGATGCGCGACGCCGATTGCCTGCTGATCCTCGGCTCGCGGTTTGGCGATGTCGCCTCGGGCGGGTATGAACGGGTCGATCCGGGCGACCCCGGCAAGACCATCATCCATGTTCATCCCGACCCCGATGAACTGGGCTCGGTCTTCCGACCCGATCTGGCGCTGGCCGCGCCGGCAATCGACGTCATCGCCCGATTGTCCCGGCGCGAGGCCCCGAAACATCCTGACTGGTCCGACTGGACCAAGAACGCGCGCGCCGACCGCGATGCCTGGACCGAACCGCGCGAGACACCCGGGGCGCTGAAGCTTGAACAGGTGATGATTTGGCTTTCCGACCACCTGCCAGACAATGCGATCATCACCAACGGTGCGGGCAATTTCGCCGCCTGGCTGCACCGCTACTTCCGCGCCCGCGCCTTTCCGGGACATCTCGCGCCGACTTCGGGGTCGATGGGCTACGGTGTGCCGGCGGCGGTGGCCGCAAAGCTCGAACACCCCGACCGCCCCGTGGTCTGCGTCGCCGGCGACGGCGATTTCCAGATGACGATGAACGAGCTGTCGACCGCCCGGCAATATGGCGCGGCCTTCGTCACCCTCGTGTGCAACAACGGCCAGTTTGGCACGATCCGGATGCATCAGGAACGCAGCTATCCCGGCCGGGTCAGCGGCACGCAGCTTTTCAATCCCGACTACGCGGCGCTGGTGCAGGCCTATGGCGGGCATGGCGAGACGGTGGAACGGACCGAGGATTTCGCCGCCGCCTTCCAGCGCGCCACGGCCTCGAACCTGCCCGCGGTGATCGAACTGCGCCTCGACCCGCAGGCCCTCGCTCCCGGTCAGGACCTCGACGAAGCCCGCGCCGGCGGCCTCAGCCCGCTCTCCATCATCAACGACGTGCTGCTCGCCGGCATGAAGGTGGTCGGCGAGCTGTTCGCCAGCGGCGAGATGCAGCTGCCGTTCGTGCTCCAGTCGGCCGAGACCATGAAGATGTCGGTGACCCACCTCGAGCAGTTCATGGAGAAGGACGACGACTCGGGCAAGGGCCGCATCGTCATCGCCACGGTCAAGGGCGACGTCCACGACATCGGCAAGAACCTCGTCGACATCATCCTCACCAACAACGGCTACGAGGTGCACAACCTCGGCATCAAGATCTCGATCACCGAGATGATCGACAAGGCGCTCGAGGTCAAGGCCGACGCCATCGGCATGTCCGGGCTGTTGGTGAAGTCCACCCTCATCATGCGCGACAACCTGGAGGAGCTCAACGAGCGCGGCCTCCAGGAGATCCCGGTCCTCCTCGGCGGCGCCGCGCTCACCCGCACCTACGTCGAGCGTGATCTCAGAGACGTCTACGAGGGCCGGCTCTTCTACGGCAAGGACGCGTTCGAGGGCCTTCGGGTCATGGACCGCCTCGGCGACATCCGCCGCGGCGGCGAGGTCGACGATCCGGCGTGGGGCCGCGAGCCCGGGGGCCGCGACATCCCGGCGCGCACCACCCACCAGGACGCCGACGACGAGGTCGAGCTGCCGGCCCGCTCAGCCGAGGTGATCGCCGACAACGCCGTGTTCGCACCCCCCTTCGTCGGCACCAAGGTCATCAAGGGCATCGCCGTCGACGACATCGCCGGCTTCGTGAACCGGACCACGCTGTTCCGCAACCAGTGGCAGTTCCGACCGGAGGCCAAGGCCGACGGCACCACCGAGACCGACGACGAGTTCAAGGAGCGGCTCGAGCCGATGTTCCGCGAGCAGCTCGCCGCGGCCAAGGCCGAGGGCCTGCTGATCCCACAGGTGGTGTACGGCTACTTCCCCGCCAACGGGGACGGCAGCGATCTGGTGATCTGGACCGACGAGTCACGCACCGAGGAGCTCGCCCGGTTCCCGTTCCCACGACAGCGCAAGGAGCCGTTCCTGTGCATCGCCGACTTCTTCCGGCCGTTGCACCCCGACCAGGCGGGCATCGAGGGCGCCGTGCCCGGTGAGCTCGGCGAGCTCGACTACGCGGCGTTCCACATCGTGACCATGGGCG
>CAZKSE010000047.1:0-20976 GCA_964555305.1 uncultured Rhodobacter sp.
GTGGGTCAGTTCTCGGTGACAATGCCGGGTCAGTTCTCAGTGACAATCAACAGCCATGAACACTCAAGAGATCAGAAAAAGATCCAGCCTACCGCATGCTCTCGAAGGCGATCCCTGGTTGATCAAGACGATACGAAAGATCGTGAGTGGCGCCGACCTCCCCGAAACAACGAGAAACGCCTTCATCACCGAGGACCCGTCACTGCGGCTACTCCGGCGTGATCCCTCGACATCTCACAACACCTTGGTCCTCTTTCGTGACGCGAAAAACCATCTTGCGATTACCTTTCCTACTGCCAACAAGCGGGAATTGGCACTCTATGGTCGCCATCAAGGCGCATGGGTCGCCACACCGGATGCGCCGAAGACGTTTCAGACCACATTCGACGAGGACATGACCACGCTTTGCGCGGATCCTGAACCGCGTCCCCACAGCGTCTTCGTATTCGATGCCAAGCGCCCTTTCGACGCCTTCTGGCAGGCGACAAGGTTCTTCCAGGAGAAAAGCTGGCTGGCAAAGGCCGGGCCGCTGCGGCTTCATGTCGACCGCGCCAACGCCATCGTCGATCCCTTTTTTCTCTTCGATCGGGCAGGTGATCTGTCCGTTGAGATTGAGGAGGTGCAGGATGTGCGGGCCTGGAACATCGTCCGTCCGCGGGCCTGGGTTCCCGGCCCGGATTTCCGCCGCCTTTGCGACCAGGATCTGAATCTGCAACCACCGCAGGGGCCAGACCTCTTCCTGACGCTCGAGGTTGAGAAGCGAGTCTGGCAGGAGCAGGTGGAAACGCTGGGGCTGTTTCTGGAGCGCGTCGTCGAGAGCGACCGGCCGGTGCGGGAGATCCTCATCAATGGCATGACCGCCACAGCCGATGGCAGTCTTGCCGACCCGGAAGTCATGCATTCAGTTGCCGTGCGCGAAAGGGAGATCTGCAACAGCCTGCAGGAGCGTGTGAGCAAGGCGTTGCGGTTTCGCAGCCTGCATGGCCAGACCTTCACGCAGAAGTTCGAAGCCCTTTCCTCATGCGGCTTCTTCCTGTCGCCGATGGGCAGCGGCGCCCTAATCCCGCTGATCCGCCGCATTCCCGGTCTCGTCTATCAGAATAGCGTGATGATCGAAATCGTGCCGGGCATCGACTTTGCGGGTTTCGAACGTGTTCCCGGATCGCTGATCCACGACCGCCCCGAACTGCGCGGCTCAGTCCGCACCGGGAGGGGGGATCAGAACATTAGCTACAGCATCGAGCCCGAGGCTTTCGCCGACCTGGCGTTGGCATGCTTTGCCGAACATGCGCGGATCGAGACCCACGGCGGCTGAGGGCTTGGCTGACAGCAGATTCTCGGCTCTGGCGACAGTGCCGGAAGCGACCGGGCGGGCATGAGCTCCCTTTTAGGTTGTTTTGTAATCTTACATGTCATCATTAAATGACCGTTTGAAAACGCATGTGAGGTGCTTTTGCGGCTCTGCGGGCTGGTTCCTTTGGTACCGTGGAGGCTCTCTGACAGCCTTTTATCCCAAAAAAATAAGGCTTTCTGCGCCTGGCAGGGGGTATGGATGGTGGTGTGGGGCGGCGCGTTATCTTGGTGGATTGGGACGCAATGGTAGGGTGTCGGTAAAAGTAGGAAGTGCTTTTCCTAATTGATTTTTTTTGCGATCTAAAAGAATAACATGTTGTTTTACAATGGTTTTATTTCTGTCTCTAATCCCCTCCAGGAAGAGGACCGGATCATACCTCCGGGTCGGCCGGGGACGCGCGGGCGATGTGGTGCCGGGCGACGGCCATGGATTTGAGGATGGCATGGACCGGCTCGCCTTCGCGCAGGGACATCTGTTCGGCGGCGCGGCGGGTGATGCGGGCGATGATCTCTTGCGCGCCGAGGGCGACATGCACGGTGACCGCCGGCCCCTTGCCCGGCACGATCCGCGCCACATGGCCCGCCAGGATATTCTGCGCCGAAAGCCCCTCAGGGCGGGCGCGGGACAGGATCACCTCATGCGCCATGATCCGCACGCGGACCAACGTGCCGGGGCTGCCCTCGACCCGAGGCAGGTAGAGCGCGCCGCCCGGGGCCTCCAGCCGGGTGAGCCCGTCAGGCAGATGCACGGCGATCTTCGCCTCCAGCATCACCGCCACCTCGCGCAAACCCATGGCGCGCAGGGCCTCGGGATCGGCCATCACCTCGGCGGTGGGGCCGTCACGCACCAGTTGCCCTTTTTCCAGCACGACCATCCGGTCCGCCAGAAGCTGGGCCTCGTTCATGTCATGGGTAACCAGCACGACCGGCATCTTCAGATGGGCGCGAAGCGCGATGATCTCGCCATAAAGGCGCTCGCGCGTGGTGCTGTCGACGGCAGAAAAAGGCTCGTCCAGAAGCAGCGCCCGCGGTCGGCGGGCCAGCGCGCGCGCCACCGCCACGCGCTGTTGCTGGCCGCCCGACAGCTGCGCCGGCCGTCGGTCGGCCAGCCCCTGCAGGTTCAGAAGATCGAGGATCCGCGCAGCCTCGTGCCAGTCGGGGCGGTCCATCGCGGCCATGACATTCTGCGCGGCGCTCATATGCGGAAAGAGCGCGTAGTTCTGGAACACCACCCCCACCGGGCGGCGATGAGCGGGCAGATCGCGGCCCGCGGCGGTATCCAGCCAGACCGTGCCGTTGACCTGCACCCGCGCCTCGGGCGGGCGCCAGAGTCCGGCGATGGTGCGCAGGATCGTCGTCTTGCCCGAGCCGGAATGTCCCACCAGCGCCATCAACTCGCCCGGTGCCACCCGGAAGGCGATCTTCAGCGGGATCGGCGCGGTCGCACGCGCGCTGACTTCCAGCGCCATCAGCCCAGTCTCCGGCCGATGCGGGACGACAGCCACAGCGTCGTGGCGATCGTGGCCAGCGAGATCGCCACCAGAACCGCCGACATGGTCGCAGCGGAGCGGTCGTCGAAGGCCTGCACGCGGTCGTAGATGGCAATGGCGATGGTCTTCGTTTCGCCCGGGATGGAGCCGCCGACCATCAGCACGATGCCGAATTCGCCAAGCGTATGGGCGAAGGTCAGCACCATCGCCGTCATCACGCCGGGCCAGGCAAGCGGCAGTTCGACCTTCCAGAGGCTGCGCAGCGGCGACATCCCGCAGCAGGCGGCGGCCTCGCGCACCTCCACCGGGATCGCCTCGAAGCCGCGCTGCGCGGGCTGGATGGCGAAGGGCAGGTTGAAGACGATCGAGGCCAGCACCAGCCCCTCGAAGGAAAAGACCAGCTGGCTTCCGAACAGACCCTGCCAGAGCTGCCCGACGGGCGAGTCCCGCCCGAAACTGACCAGAAGATAGAAGCCGAACACCGTCGGCGGCAGGACCAGCGGCAGCATCACCAGCGCCTCGACCAGACCCTTGCCGCGAAACCGCCGATAAGCCAGAAGACGCCCGACCAGGATCGATACCGGCAGAAGGATCGCGACCGTCCAGGCCGCCAGCCGCAACGAAAGTCCAAGCGCCGTCCAGTCCATCGGCTATTCCGCCGGGATCGTGAAACCGTAGCGCGCCAGAATCTCACGCGCGGCGGGCGCCTGCAGATAGGCATAGAAAGCCTCGGCCACCGGGCCTGCGCCCTGCAAGAGCGCCATGCGCTGTCGCAGGGGAGTGTGCCACGTCTCGGGGATCAGGGCGTGGCGACCCCGCGCGGCGACCTGCGGCGCCAGTGCCAGCGACCAGGCGACGATCCCGCCCTCGGCATTGCCCGAGAGCGCGAACTGGGCGGCCTGGCTCACATTCTCGCCCAGGACCAGGGCGGGTTGCAGCGCCTCCCAGAGGCCGCGGGCCATCAACGCTTCGCGCGCACGCATCCCGTAGGGGGCATGTTCGGGGTTGGCGATGGCGAAACGCCGGATCTGCCCCTCGGCCAGCAGCGCGGCCAGGGCCTCAAGCTCGGCATCGGGCGCCAAGGCGCCGCCATGCGGGGCGATGATCACCAGCCGTCCGATGGCGTAAAGATCGCCTGCGTCGCGCGTGAAGCCCTCGGCATGAAGATCCGCGATGAATGCCTCGTCGGCGGCCATGAAGATCTCGAAGGGCGCGCCCTCACGGATCTGGCGGGCAAAGTTCCCGGTCGAGCCAAGCGACAGCCGTACCTGCTGGCCGGTCTCGGCGGCAAAGGCCGCGGCGATCTCCTCGATGGCGAATTGCAGATCCGAGGCGGCGGCGACCACGGGCACATCAGCGCGCGCGGCAACCGGCGCCCAGAGGCCCGAGACCGCCCACAGGGCCGCGGCCAGAAGCAGGCGCCGCGTCGAAGCCATGAACTCTCCAGATATGTTTCTCAAAACATATCGGCCGAGGACCGTCACCTGGTCAAGCGCTATCTTCCGGCACCTCTGTCCGCAGCATCGCGGAAAGCGCCTGAACCTCGGCCGCGCCGGCCGCGGCCGCGCGCCCCTCGACGGCACGATAGAGCGCCAAGACCTTGTGCCCCGCCTCAGTCAGGACCGCACCGCCCCCACCCGGCCCACCCCGCGCGCGCTCGACCAGGGGATCGGTGAACATCGCGTTCATCGTGCCGACCAGCTCCCAGGCGCGCTTGTAGCTCATCCCCATCTCGCGCCCGGCCGCCGCGATCGAGCCGCTGCGGGCGATACGCTCCAAGAGTTCGGCCTTGCCGGGGCCGATCATCCCGGCGCCGAACACGATACGGATGCGCAAGCGCGCCGAGGCGGGGCGGTCCGGCTGGATCGGGTTCTTCGTCTCGTTCATGACTCAGCATTGCGTCAGGCGGGGACAGGTCGCAAGGGCAGGCGCGGTTCCGTATCTGCGCGCCATCGCCTGAAGGGATCAGCCGGAATGATCGCCTTCAGAGGGAAACAGGATCGCTTCGAAGTCCATTGCACCACTCAGAATATGGAGAACCGTGATGCGACCGGCGTCGATACGGTAGAAGATCAGATACCGGCCATGAACCCTGCGGCGGATGCCATGCTTCTCATAGCGCGAAACAACGGGCCAGGCCTCCGGCATGTCGGCGATGCCAAGACAAAGCTGATGGAGTTCACGCACAAAACTGGCGGCGCGCGCCGGATTTCTGCGAGCGATGAAATCGCCAATCGCTTCTAGTTCCGCCTCGGCCGTGGCCGTGACGTCGACGATGATCTTGCGGGAGAGACCGCACTCGCAAACTTCTCCTCGAGCCGCGCGGTGACCTCCGCCATTGGCTTGACCCGGCCGGCCTCCGCATCGACCAGACCTTGGGCCAGCGCCTGGTCTAGAACGGCCAGTCGCGTCTCGCGCTCCTGGATCAGGCGGATGCCTTCCCGCAGAACCTCGCTCTTGGAGTTGTATCTGCCCGTCTCAACCAGTTTTGAGACGAAGCGTTCAAGCTGGGGTCCCAGATCTGCGCTGATCATGACTGCCTTCCCTTCCCTACCGCAACAAGATGACGACTCTAGAAACAGTTATCAAGGCTGATGCGGCGTGTCGTGACTGTCGGACCCGCTTCCCTTCGTCATCGCATGAAAAACGGCGACACCTTTCAGCGCCGCCGCTTGCTGCTGCCCGCTCGCGGGCGGCAGGCCTAGGCAGATCAGTCTTCGCTGTCGCCGATCAGGCCGGCTTCACGCGCGTCTTCATATTCCTGCTCGGAGATCTCGCCATCGTCGTTGGTGTCGATCTCGGCGTACTCCTCGGGCGTGACGTCCGGATAAGCCACCATGAACTCGGCCATGGTCAGCGGGAACTCGTGCTCGGCGTCGCCGTGGTTGTCGGCCAGGGCCGGGGCGGCGGCAAGAGCAAGAACGCTGGCAGCGATTGCAAGATGCTTTTTCATGGTCTTCTCCTTCTGAGTTGTCAGGAAGCCCGTGTCAGGCTTCGGGGGATGAACCACTCGAAGGCGTGCTCGTTCCACCGGTTCCCGCACCAGTTGCGCCCTTGCGCGGAAACCCGCTCCGAAAGTCCGTTGGGGGGCGGCATTCCGCCGAAAACCGCGTTTTCCCCGAACCCGAACTGTCCTCCGCCCCCCGTCAGCGCACAGCGCGGGCGGCAGTCACGAGGGTCATCGCCAGTCCCGAGAGCAGGACGCCCGCAGCCAGAAGCAGCAGTTCCGATACCTCGGGAACCAGCGAGGCGGGACAGGCCACGGCCATCCCCGCGAGGCCCAGAAGCACCCGCGCTGCCATTCCGGCGCTGCCGCCCCCCAGGCTGCCAAAGCCGACCAGATAACCCTGCAGCGCCGAGGCAAAGAGCCAGACACCTGCAAAGGCCAACGGGATCGTCACCAGAAGCGCCATCGGCTCTCCCTGGCCGATCAGCGCGGGCTCCAGCACGAAGAGAAACGGAATGAAGTAGATGACGCTACCCAGGCGCATCGCGGAAAAGCCTGCCTTCATCGCCGAAGTCCGGGCCAGCGAGGCGGCGGTAAAGGCCCCCAGCGCCACCGGCGGAGTGATGAAGGAAACCATGCCCCAGTACATGATGAAGAGATGCACCGACAGCGGGTCGAGCCCCGTGCGCACCAGAGCCGGTGCCAGGACCACGGCGAGGAAGACGTAGCAACTGGTCACCGTCATCCCCATGCCGAAGATAAAGGCCGTGAGCGCGCCCATGGCCAGCAGCGCCAGCTGCGACCCACCCGCGAGGAAGACCAGATCATTGGCCAGCGCCCCCGCCAACCCGGTGACCGAGAAGGCACCGACGATCAGCCCCACCCCGGTCAGAATTGCTGCCATCTCGGCCAGCGAGCGCCCGGTCTGAGCCAGAAGGACGATGAAGGCTTTCCACCCGAGCCGCGTGCGCGGCGCGATCTGGTTGATGACCAGCAGGAGCCCCGTCGCCAGATAGGGCGCGATCGAATCCAGCCGGTAGCCAACCAGAAGCACGATCAGGAAGATGAAGACCGCGCTGTAGTGCCAACCTTCCTTGAAGGTCTGCTTGAGCGAGGGCAATTCGGAACGCGGCAGGCCCGCAAGGTTGCGGCGGGCGGCATAGGCGTCGATCTGCACCATCAGCCCGAAGAAATAGAGCGCCGAGGGCACGATCGCCGCGACGATGATCGTGCTGTAGGGAACCCCCAGGAACGAGGCCATCACAAAGGCCGTCGCGCCCATCACGGGCGGCATCAGCACCCCCCCGGTCGAGGCGCAGGCCTCCACGCCCGCGGCCTGCGGAGCCGAGAAGCCGGTGCGTTTCATCGCCGGGATCGAAACGGCGCCGGTGCTCATGATGTTCGAGATCACGCTGCCGCTGACCGATCCCATCAGCCCGCTTCCCAGGCAGGCCACCTTGGCCGCCCCCCCGCGCACACCGCCCAGAAGGGCGAAGGCGATGTTGTTGAAGAAGGTCCCGCCACCGGTATGCTGCAGCGCCGCCCCGAACAGCACGAAGCCCAGCACCAGCCCGCCGAAGGCGTTCATCGGGATCCCGAACGAGCTTTCGCTCGAGAGAATATGAAAGGGCACGACATTGTCGAGCGGCTGCGAGAACCCGGAGATCGGCCCCGGCATGCTGCCCGCCACGACGGGATAGAGCGAGAACGCCAGTACGATGATGAAAAGCACCAGCCCTCCGGTCCGGCGCGTCGCCTCGAGGATCAGCAGCCAGAAGAGGAAGCTGACGGCCTTGGCCGTGTCGGGTGCGGAATATTCCCAGCCCTCGTTGAGGCTGCGCATGCCGGTCGCGGCGAAATAGAGCCCGCAGCCAAAGGCGGCCAGCGCCAGAGCAATGTCGAGAGGCCCCGGCATTCGCATGAGTGGCGCGCTGCGGCGCGCCGGAAAGACCAGAAAGACGATGCAGAGAAAGGCCGCCGCGAGAAAGTAGAGATAGCTGCTTTGCAGGATCGTCACCCGCATGAAGAAGCCCAGGTTGAAGACCTGGTTGACCGCCAGAAGAAGCGCCCCCAGCGTCAGCACCGCGACAACGACATCGACGATCAGCAGGCGTGGCGGATCGACAGGCTGCGCATCAGGCATCGGCGGGATCACCGCCTTGGCGTCTTTCATCATCGGGGAACCCCATCCTGAGGTGCCGGCGGGCAACCGTGCCGCCCGCCGGGAGAAAAAACGGAACCGTCGGATCAGCCGTCGATACCGGCCCGGACTTCTTCCCAGGCCTCGGCCAAGGCGTCGCCGGAGAGGTTCTCGGCCATCAGTTCGTCCCAGGCGGCGCGCAGGGCTTCCTGACGGGCAACCAGCCGGTCGTTATGCGCCTGATCCTCGTCACTCCAGGCGTCCATGCCGCGCAGCACCTCGATCGCGCCATCGTGGAACGGCAGGATCCACTGGGTGTTCTGCCGATCGAGCGCCCAGCCGTTGATGCCCGGCGCGGCCCCTTCATAGTCAGGGAACAAGGTGATCATCGCCTGGGTCATGCCCGCGACCAGTTCCTGATCCTGGTCGGCCATGGTGATCAGGATCGGATAGGGATAGTTCGTCCCCTCATGCGGCGTATCCGCCGAGATGTTTGCCCCTTCGGTCGCCACGTGGCGGAAGATATGCGGCGCGATGGCATTGAGCCGCTCCCAGCCCGCCTCATCGTCATGCGGAACCGTGAGCCAGTGCAACCCGCGCGGCGAATTGGCCAGCTGGTAGGCGGCGCCAAGCGTGGTGGCCCCCCAGGCGACATCGGCCTGCCCGTTCAGCATGCCCTCCCAGGCCGCGCCATAGCCCGGAAAGTCGATCCGCTCGACATCGTCCCAGGTCAGGCCCGCATGGGCCAGGATCGCTTCGGTGCCGTTGTTGATCGCCGGCGAGCCGACGACGGCCGCGACGCGGCGGCCGCGGATCTCCTCAAGCGAGGTGATGCCGCTTTCTTCACTGGCGCCCAGACCCTGGTTGTGGTCGGGATTGCTGGCCAGCAGAACGCGGATCGGTTGCGGCCCCCACTCCGGCGTCAGGAAGACATCGACCCCTTCCTGCGCGTAATAAGCCGCGATCCCCGCCGAGGAGAATTGCGCCCGCCCGTCCCGCAGCGGAACCATGCGCGAGATGTCGTTGCGGCCCGGCAGGATACGCAGGTCCGAGCCCGTCTGGTTTTTCAGCGCCGAGCCGATCGCCACGGCCTGGGCATGGCCGGACGAGCCCGTGTCATAGGCGCTCCAGATCACCACCTGGGGCAGATCCGGCACTTCCTGCGCGCCGGCCATGCCAGCAACACCCAATACGATACCAGTCGCCCCGGTAAGGGCGATCTTTCTGATCGAAGCCATCAGCATTTCCTCCTTGATTGCTGAATACGGGGGTTTGGTCCGTCACCGCATCCCGAAGAAGCGGTGCCTCCCGTTCATTCGTTCGAAGGCGACGTGATGCGCCCCAGAACCTCGTCGGTATGTTCGCCCAGCCGGGGCGGCGCCTGGGGCGCGCGCAGGGGCGTGTCCGAAAGCCGCAACGGCGAGCGCACGAGCCGAAGCTCTCCGTGCAGCGCATCCGGCACCACGCTGACGATCCCCCGTGCCGCCACTTCGGGCGAGGCGAAGACTTCGCGCACATTGCGCACCTGCCCGCCTGGCACGCCGGCCGCGCGCAGCCGCTCGATCCAGTGCCTGGTCCGCTGGGTGGCAAAGATCCCTTCCAGGATTGGGATCAGCGTCTCACGGTTCAGAACCCGTGCGCGGTTGGCGCTGTAGCGCGCATCCTCGGCCAGATCGGGCCGCCCGATCACCCGTTCGCAGAGCGCGCGGAACTGCTGGTCGTTGCCCACCGCCAGGGCCAGCGAACTGTCGGCGGTCGAGAAGATCTGGTAGGGTACGACCGTCGCATGGGCATTGCCGTAGCGCCGTGACAGCGCCCCGGTCGCCAGATGCCCCGAGGCGACATTGGCCAGGAGCGCCACGGCGGAATCGAAAAGCGCGATATCGATATGCTGTCCGCGCCCGGTCCTTTCGCGGGCCAGGAGCGCGGCCAGGATCGCCTGGACCGCGTTCATGCCGGTTACCAGGTCGGTGATCGCCACGCCCATCTTCATCGGCGCGCCATCCGGCTCTCCGGTGATGGCCATCAGCCCGCTCTCGGCCTGGATGGTGAAATCATAGCCCGGCTCTGCGGCCCGCGGGCCGGTGCGCCCATAGCCCGAGACCGAGCAATAGATCAGCCGCGGATTGATCTGCGACAGCGCCTCGAAGCCGAAGCCCATCCGGTCGAGCGCGCCCATGCGGAAGTTTTCGACCAGGATATCGGCCTCTGCGGCCAGCGCCCGGACCGCCCGCTGCCCTTCTTCGGACTTCAGGTCGATCGCCACCGATTTCTTGGAGTGATTGCAGCATTGGAAATAGGTCGACTCGCCACCGATCTCGGGCGGCATCCAGCTGCGGGTATCGTCGCCCTTGCCCGGCGGTTCGATCTTCCAGACCTCGGCACCCATGTCGGCCAGTGTCTGGGTGCACCAGGGACCCGCGAGAACCCGCGACAGATCGAGGACCTTTATCCCCTCAAGCGGCGTCGTCATCGGCGCCCCCCTCGTCGAGCATGTGCAGGCCGCGGCCCAGATGCGCACCACCGTCGATCTGGATCAGCTGGCCGGTCATCAACCGTCCCGCGGGGCTGGCGAGGTACGCGACCAGTTCGGCCACATCCGCCGCCGGGGTCGGCTCCTTCATGGGCGTGGCATCGACGAGGCCCTCCAGAAGGGCGCGCGCCGCCTCGCCCGAGAGGCCCTCGGTCACCACGGTGCCCGGGCCGATGCAGTTGAGGCGGATGCCGTGGCGCGCCCATTCCAGCGCCAGCGAGCGTGTCATCCCCAGAACGCCCGCCCGCGCCGCGATCGAATGGGCAAGCCCCATGGAGCCGCGATCGACGCCCGAAAGCGAGATGCTGACGACCGCGCCCCGGCGCGCGCGCAGGAAGGGATAGGCCGCACGCGTGACCCCGAAAATGGCGTTCAGGTTGAGATCTACGACCGTCTCCCAGCCCTTCTGGCTGATCTTCTCGGCCGGGGCGAAGAACTGCCCGCCGGCGTTGTTGACCAGAAGATCGATCCCCTGTGCCTGCCCCACCCGCTCGACCAGGGCGGCGACCGCCTCCTTGTCGCGGACATTGCACGAGGCCCAGTCGAAGCTTCCGGTCAGCGCCTTGGCCATATCGGCCACCTCGCCCAGCGGCTCCTCGCGGCGCCCCACCCCGAAGACCGACATCCCCAGCGCGCAAAGCCGCAGGGAAATCGCGCGGCCGATCCCCGTTCCCGCCCCCGTGACCAGGGCGGACTGGCCACGAAAGAGATCGGCCTTGAGAACTTCGGGCGTTGCGGTCGAGCTGTCGGTCATCGGATCTTCCTTTGGTCGGTTCATTCGGTGTCAGGCAGTTTCGGCGCCGGCTGGCGGAGGATCCGCTGGCCGTCGAAACAGGCCGGGAAGGCGGGCAAATGCTCGCCACTCGGCAGCTGGCGGGAGACCGCGCCGGGATCGGCGCGGCGCATCATCGTGATCGCCTCGTCGGGCTGGCGCACCGCGCCGGCCGGAATGGCCAGTTCCGCCATCACCGCCAGCACCTCGTCGCGCGTCCGCTCGCGCGTCCAGGCTTCGACCATCGCGTCGAATTCGGGCGCACGCGCCAGGCGTGTCCGGGCATCCCCCTCTTCGCCGCCGATCACCGGGCGCAGGCGTTTCCAGTAGGGATCCATGCCGCCGTAGATGTAGATGAAGCCATCCGCGCAGGCGTAGACATTCGAGGGCGCCGAGGCGCGATCGCGGTTGCCCGTCCCCGGCGTCAGCCCCGCCCCTTCCGAGGCCAGGATCGCCGCCGGCCCCAGGAGCACGGCCGAGGCCACATCCATCATCGTCAGATCGATGATCATGCCGCCGGTCCTCTTGCGGTCGCAGAGCGCCATCGCGGTGCTGAACGCCGCATAGAGCCCCGAGTAGAAATCCACCGGCCACGAGGTCGAGACGCGCGGCGTGCCATCGGCATCGGCATTGAGCCAGGCGAACCCGCTTTCGCATTGCGCGATCGTGTCCATGCAGCTGCGCCCGTCATTGCGCCCGAAGCCCGAGATCAGCGTGATCACCAGCTTCGGAAACCGCGCCTGCAGGTCCTCGGGGGCGAGGCCCGCGCGTTTCAGCGCGGCGGGGGCCATGTTGCAGACCAGTGCATCGGCCTCGGCCAGCAACGCTTCGAGTTGCGCCCGCCCCTCGCTGCTGCGCATGTCCAGCACCAGGTTCCGTTTCGAGGTGTTGAAGCTGCGGAAATAGGCGCTGCCGAAGGCGGTGCCCGGCAACTGCCGCGACCCGTCGCCCGATGCGGGTTCGATCTTCAGCACATCGGCGCCGAAATCGGCCAGGAGCTGCGCCGCGGTGGGACCGGCGATGAACTGCGTCAGCTCAATGACCCGCATTCCGGCCAAGGGGGTTGGCGTGCTCATCCCTTCATTCCCGGATCACGCGCTTGGCCTTGTGGACGGTCCGCGGCAGGGTGCCGGGTTCGCAGACCTCGATGTCGAAGCGCACCTGCAGCTTCTCGCGCAGACGCTCGCCGAGGGAGCGGGCGATCTGCTCCTTCTCCGATCCGGGCGCCTCGATGCGCAGGGTGATGCCGCGCAGGAAGCCGGTATTGGGATCGCGCATGCGGTCATCAACCACCAGGACATATTCGTTGCTCACGCCCTCGTGCGAGCGGACCACATCCTCGACCGCGGTGGGAAAGAGGTTCACGCCCCGCACGATCAGCATGTCATCGGCCCGGCCCAGGACGCCGCCGGGCAGGCGCGCATGCGTCCGTCCGTCCGGCGAGGGTCGGGAGTCGCGCACGACGACATCGCCCGTCCACCAGCGCACCAGCGGGCAGGCCTGCTTGTCGAGATGGGTCAGGACCAGCACGCCGCGCTCGCCATCGGCGACCGGCTCATTGGTCTCGGGGTGCAGGATCTCGACATGGATGAAATCCTCGGCCAGTTGCGGGCCGTTCTGCAGCGCGCTTTCCCAGCCGATGGGCTGGCATTCCAGCGCCCCGTAGCAATCGAACATCTTCGCCCCCCAGAGCCGTTCGATCCGGTCTCGGGTTCCGGGCACGCTGGCGCCGGGCTCGCCGCCGACGCAGACCATGTCGACCGAGGAATTCACCAGATCGACGCCCATCTCCTGCGCGGTTTCGGCGATATGGGCCATGAAGGAGGGCGTGCCGATCACACAGCGCGGCCGATAGGTCTCGATCGTCTCGACCTGGCGCCGGGTGTCGACCGACCCACCGGGAATGACCAGCGCCCCCAGCCGCTGTGCCGCCAGCGAGGCGCCCAGCCCGCCGACGAACCAGGAATAGCCGAACATGCAGTGAAAGACGTCGTTGCGCCGCAATCCCTGGGCATAGAGGAAGCGCGCATAGAGATCCGACCAGCGCTCGACATCCTCGCCGGTCCACAGGACCGGGGTCGGCCGGGACGTCGTCCCCGAGGAGAAGTGGACCCGCACGGCATCGGCGATATCCACGGCGCGGAAGGTCCCGAAGGGCGAATCTTCGGCCAGCCCGTCGACGTAATCGGCCTTCCGGCTCAGCGGCAGGTGGCGCAGATCGTCGAGCGAGCGGAAATCGCGCGGATCGAAACCGCACTCCTTGAAGACGCGCCGGTAATGGGCGCTCTTTTCGCCGACACGCTGCAACTGCTGGCCCAGCCTTTCGGTCTGAAAGGCCGTAATCCGGTCCCGGGACCAGGTTTCGACTTCGTCCCAGATATCGTCGGAAAACGGTTGGGCACTCATTCGGAACGTTCCTCTCTTGGTCGTGTGATGCCACGCATGGCAAATTCGGTCAGCGCGGTCGCGATGGCTTCCAGATCGGCCTCGGTCTGCAGCTTGCGGGGGCGATACCAGTAGGTCACCCAGTTCAGCGGGCCGAAGAACGCCTTGGACAGAAGCCGAGGCGGCAGGTCGACGAAATCGCCCTCGCGCGTGCCGGCGTCGATCACCTCGGCGAAAAGCTGTTCGTACTCGTCGCGCAGATGGATGATGCTGCGAACCTCGGCGGTGTAGCGGGCCGCCGAGGCCGCGAAGAGATGCAACTCGACCCCATGGACCGACACCTTCTGGATCGGCAGCTCGCGCAGGATGATGTCGACATGGGCCCGCGCCATGTGCTCCAGCCGGCTGCGGGCGCTGCCCGGCTCGCGGGCAATCGGCTCGATTGCAGCGAGCAGCCGAGTCATCGCCAGGCGCTGGACGTCGAAATAGATCTCGGCCTTGCTGGAGAAGTAGTGATAGACTCGGCCCTTCGTGGCGCCGAGCCGCTCGGCAATGGCGTCGATCGTGGTGGCGGTGAAACCCAGATCCATGAACAGCTCGGCCGCGGCGCGCAGGATCTCCAGGCGCGCCGGATCGGCCAGGGCATGGTCGGCCGGAGCGGGATCGCCCGGATTGTACTTGCGGCGTGCGGATCTGGGTTTCGTCATGGCTGTGTCCTTTCCGTCGATTTTCAGGAACCTGAACTGGCCATGACCTCCTGCTTGATCGCCCGTCCCAGAACAAGGCGCTGGATTTCCGAGGTGCCTTCGTAGATCTCCAGGATGCGCTGGTCGCGATAGAGACGTTCGGCGACATTCGGCTTGCAGTAGCCGAAGCCCCCCCAGATCTGCACCGCGGCATCGGCCGCACGATGCGCCACCTCCGAGGTGAAGAGCTTGGCCATCGCGCCCAGATTGGCGACATCCTCTCCCGCGTCATAGGCCTGCGCGGCCTGGTAGAGCATCATCCGCGCCGCCGAGATCTCGGTGGCCAGATCCGCCAGCTTGAAGGCGATGCCCTGGTTATCGATGATCGGCCCGCCGAAGGCGCGGCGTTCGACCGCCCGCTCCGAGGCCTCGCGGAATGCGGCCAGCGCCAGGCCGAGGGACTGCGCCGAGACCATGATCCGGCCGACATTGAGCGTCTTGAAGGCCAGCCTGAGCGCGCGGTTCGTCTCACCGACCTGCGCATCAGCCGGCACGACCGTATCGAGGATCAGGTTCGAGGTCTGGGTGCCACGGATCCCCATCTTGTCGGACAGTTCGTCGATCTCGACGCCCTCGGCCTCCTTGTCGACCATGAAGGCCGAGATCCCGCGTCCGCCCGCATCGGGGTCGGTCTTGGCGAAGACCACATAGTAGCGCGAGGCACCGCCATTGCCGATCCAGTATTTCTCGCCCCGCAGGCGCCAGCCGTCGCCTTCGCGTTCGGCGGTGGCGGTGATCGCCGCCGCATCCGAGCCGGTGGAGCGTTCGGAAAGCGCGAAGCTGGTGGCGACGCCGCGTGCCATCTCGCCCAGATAGAACGCCTTCTGATCCTCGCGCCCCTCCAGGAGCACCGGAAAGGCGCCGAGCTGGCAGGCGCACATGATCGCCGCGGTCGAGGCGCAGCCCATGCCCAGCGTTTCCACTGCGGCCACGGTTGCGGTCAGGCTCGCGCCCTGCCCTTCATAGGCCTTGGGGATGAACATCCCGGCAAGCCCGCTCTGGACCAGATCCTCGATGCTTTCCCAAGGGTAGCGCTGGTCGCGGTCAAGCTCTTCGGCCAGGGGGGCGAATTTCTCGCGGGTGAGCGTCTCGGCGGTCTCCTGCCATTTGCGGGCGTCGGATTCCAGTTTCGGTTGCCAGATTACGGACATCTTTTCGTCGTCTCCTTTAGCGCGCCTCGAGCGCCTGTTTGGGGGATGGGCGGCGGAGGCGCTGACGCAGGGTCCTGAAGGCCCCGATCAGCCCGCCGGGAATGAAGGCCAGGACCACGATCAGCGCACAACCGAGGATGATCCGGTCGATATAGCCGCCGAAGGACATGAACTTTTCCTGGAACAGGATGACCGTCACCCCCAGCAGCGGCGCCAGCAGCACGCGCCGCCCGATCAGCACGACCGCGGTGAGCATCAGCAGCAGGAAATAGGCCGAAAGGACGTCGGCACTGACATAAGCCCGCTGATAGGCATAGAGCCAGCCGGCCGAGGCCGTGATCGGCGCCGAGACCAGGAAGACATACATCCGGGTCCGCTGGGGATCGATGCCGGACATGATCGCCAGCTTCTGATTGAGATGCACGGTCATCGCCGCATGGCCCAGCCGCGAGCGCCGGAAGGCCGCCACCACATAGAGCGTGACCAGCAGCAGCAGGAACCCGACGGGCCAGAGCTCGCGGTCGGTCATGGCCGAGAACTCAAAGCCGAAGAGGCCGATCTCGAAAGCGGGCAGGCCGGTGATGCCGTCCGATCCACCGAGGAAGTTCCAGTTCTGCGCCACGGTCAGCGCCACGACCGCAACCGAATAGGTCACCAGCGAGAAGACGAATTCCCGCAGCCGCAGCGTGATCAGGCCCATCGCAACGGCAAAGAGCAGCGAAACGCCGATCGTGGCCAGCAGGGTGCCGGCCGGCCCGACCCCGTGGCGCACCGACAGGATGGCGGTCGTATAGGCGCCCACGGCGAAGAAGACCGGATGCGCCAGGCTCACCTCGCCCATGTCCGACACGATCAGATCGAGCCCGTAGGACATCACCGCGAAGATCGCGATGAGCAGGAAGGCGCTGTAGATCGCGGACGAACCGCCCAGAAGCGAGGGCAGGAAGTAGCCGATGACAATCGCCGCCAGGGCGAAGGGCAGACCGAGGTCGATCTTCATCTCAGCGCCCTCCCGGTCCGACCGCAAGCCCGCCCGGGCGCAGCACCAGCAATGTCAGCAGCACCACGAACATCGCCGCCGTCGTATAGGCCGGCGAGACGAGCGCCCCGAAGAAGGCGGTGAACATGCCGAGCGCCACGCCCGCCACATAGCTGCCCCAGACGCTGCCGATCCCGCCCAGGACCACGACGGCAAAGGTGATGATCACCTCCTCGAAGCCCATCGAGGTGAGGATCGGCGTCCGCGGCGCCACCATCGCCGCAGCCAGCGCAACGGCCGCCCCCTGGAAGGCGAAGACGCCGAAATAGACCTTGCGCACGTCGATCCCGTCCAGTCGGGCCAGATCGGGGTCTTCGGCGACCATCCGCGCGTAGCGGCCCATCGTCGTGCGATCGAGCGCCAGCTTCAGCATCAGGAAGACCAGGACCGTGACCACGACGATCAGGATATCCTGGTGCGTGAACCAGAGGTCCTCGTAATAGACGTCGCGCAGCGAGAAGGGCGTATCCAGGAGCTTGCCGGTCGAGCCGAAGATCAGCCCCGCGGCCCCGTGCAGGACATGGCCGAAGCCAAGGGTCACGATCATGATCGAGACCAGGTCCTGCTTGAGCGTGAGCCCCAGCATCACCCGCTGCATCAGGAAGGCGACCGCGACACCGACGATCATCGCCGTCGGAATGGCGAGGAAATAGGGCAGGCCGAATTGGCTGATCGCGCTCCAGGTGACGAAGGCGCCCAGCATGTACATCTGGCCATGGGCGAAGTTCACCAGCTTGGCCACGCCCAGAAGAACCGTCCAGCCGATGGCGATGAGCGCATAACTGTGGCCGATCACCAGGCCATTGAGGATCTGCTGTGTGACATTCATCCGTGGTTCGCTCCAAGATAGGCCTCGGCGATACGCGGATCGTCGCGCATCTCATCGGCAGTGCCTTCGACGACAAGCTTGCCGCGCTCTATCAGCGCCAGGCGGTGGACCACGCGGATCGCGGCCTTGACGTTCTGCTCGACGAGCAGAACGCTCAGGCCGCCCTCGGCCAGTTCGCGCACGGTGCTGAGCACGCGCGACACCAGCTGCGGCGCGAGGCCGATGGAGGGCTCATCAAGCAGCAGGACGCGCGGCGCCAGCCGCAGCGCCCGACCGATGCCCAGCATCTGCCGCTCGCCCCCCGACAGCTGCGATCCCAGGTGGTTCCGACGCTCCCTGAGGCGCGGGAAAAGTTCGAAAACCTCCTCGCGCGAATAGGCCTTGCGCCCGGGTCCAGGGTCATGGGCCTCGCTGAGCAGGTTCTCGTCGACGCTGAGAGAGGTGAAGATCAACTTGCCCTCGGGAATGAGCAGCATCCCCTGAGCCACGCGCCGGTGGGCGGGCTGGCCACTGACATCCTTGCCGTCCAGGCGCACCGAGCCGCTCACCGCCGGCTTGCCGCGCGACCAGCCCATCGCCGCATTCACGAGCGTCGACTTGCCCGCCCCGTTCGCGCCGACGACCCCGACAAGCTCGCCTTCGTCGACATGCAACTCATCCAGTTGCACGGCCGTGTTGCCGCTGTAGCGCGCGACGATCTTTTCCAGTGACAGAACAGGTGTCCGGGTCATTCGCTGCGCCCCAGGTAAGCTTCGAGCACGGCCTCGTTGGCCTGGATCTCGGCCGGGCGGCCCTGCGCCAGCAGATGCCCCTGATCGAGCACAACGATCTGGTCCGCGACCGACATGATCAGATCCATATGGTGCTCGATCACCACGATGCTGACGCCCTCGGCGCGCAGCGACTGCAAAAGCTCCACCAGCCGCACCATGTCCTCGCCGCCCAGACCTGCGGCGGGTTCGTCCAGCATCAGGACATCCGCCCCCGTGCCATAGGCCAGCGCGATCGAGAGCTGCCGCTGTGTGCCGTAGGAAATCTCGCCGGGCAGCAGGTCATGCAGGCGCCGCTCGATCCCCATGCGCTCCAGCCGCTCGGCCGCGCGCTCCCGCGCCGCCTTCGTGCGCCGGCGCTCCGTGATCGGCCGGAACAGGCATTCCGCGAGCGACGAGCCGCCCTCGTCCTGGGTGACGGCGATCATGTTGTCGAGAACCGTGAGGTTGTCGAAGAAGGCGTTCTGCTGAAAGGCGCGGCGCAATCCCTTGGCGGCCAGTCGGTTGGCCGGCACGTCGGTGACATCCTCGCCTTTCAGGTAGACCCGCCCCTTGCGGCGCACCAGGTTGGTGACGGCGTCGTAGCAGGTGCTCTTGCCGGCGCCGTTCGGGCCGATGATGCCGAGGATCTCGCCGCGCCCGAGGCTCCAGCTCAGGTTGTCGAGCGCGACAAGGGCCCCGAATTGCACGCCGAGATTCTCGACGCGCAACAGGGAGTCGTTCGGATTTGCCATCGATCGGGGCCGTTGCTTACTGATCGTCCGTGCGGACGACGATCTGCCGGTCGACGATGTCGAACATGTAGTGACGGCTCTGCAGCTGGCCGTTCTCCTCGAAGGTGATGTCGCCCAGGATCGTACCTTCGAAGCTGCCGCCCCGGATGCGGTTGGCGACCGCTTCCTTCTCGAGCGATTCAACCTCGTTGGCCGCCATCGCCCAGACCTGCAGCGCGGCCGCGGCGATCGCCATGAACTTGTCCGGCGTGTAGTCGTGCAGCTCCTCGGTGCGCTCGACGAAGCGGATGTTCATCGGATTCGAGGCGAAGGGCTCGACATTCGGGAAGTAGATATCGGCCCCGATCACCCCGTTGGCGCCGTCCCCGGCGACGTCGATAACGCTCGGCGCGACGGTACCCACCGCCGCGACCAACTCGCCCGGCAGGCGGCTGCGCGTGGCCTGGCTGAGCAGCGCCGGCATGCCGAGCCCCTCATTGGCGTTGATCGCGATCGTCACGTCGGGATTGGCCGAGCGCACATTCGTCAGCGCGACCCGGAAATCGGCCTGTTCGAACGGGAACCGCTCGACCGCGACGATCTCGTACTCGTGCCCCAGCGCCTCCAGCCCGGCCTCGATCGAGGCCTGCGCACCTTCGCCATAAGCGCCGTTCTCGGTCATGAAGGCGACGCGGGTATGGCCTGAGTCGACGATGTGGCGGGCGATGATCTCGCCATCCTGCGAGTTCGAGCTGTTCAGCCGGATCGCCAGGTCGTTGCCGCCCCCGGTCAGGATCGGATCCGCCTTGGAGATCGCGGTGATGTCCAGGATGCCGGCGCGGTTGATGACCGGCTGCATGGCCAGCGTCACCGGGCTGTTCCATCCCTCGATGATGACATCCACCCCTTCGGAAATCAGCTCGGTCGCCCGCGAGACGCCCACCGCCGGGGTGGATTCGTCGTCGCGCACCAGCAGTTCGATCTGCCGGCCGAGCACGCCGCCATCCTCGTTGATCATCGACGCCATCGCATCGAGCGCCTGGGCGATGTGCTGCCCCTGGGGGCCGGCGCCGCCGCTGAGCGGGAAGATCACGCCGACCTTGACCGCGTCGCTCTGCGCCATCGCGGAGCCGACCGAAAACGCCGCCGCCACAAGCGCGGCCGGTACTGCCTTGAGTAGTTTCATGGGCCTCCCTCCTCTGATTCCCGTTCTACATACTGCATGGTATGTGTTCTCAGTCAACAAATTCCGCACCCTTCGGTCAGGCAATCCCTGCTCACGCCCATTTATGGGGTCGCCCCACCCCACGCCGGCATCGCCTTGTTCTGCTCCGCGGAGAGGCATTTTTGAGCATGAGATCAAGCAATTATTGTCATATATTACTCACAACACCCAATTTTTGACACTTTTATTTCGCTCGCGCAGAGAAGCGTCTCCGCCGGACGCAATCGCCCCGCAGAGCCCGGGTCGCCGCCCCCTGGCCGATATTCGGGATTGCCACGGCGGTTACATACTGATTAGTATGGTCCCGAAAGTTCGCCCCGGCGCGTTCGAGGAGGGTCGCGATGGCAGCAGAACTGGTCGAAAAGAGCGTCCGTGACGGGGTTTGCCTGCTGCGCATGAATCGCCCCGAGGCGCGCAATGCGCTGAGCCCCGCGCTGCTTCAGGAACTGGCCGACGGGATCGAGGCCGGCGACAGCAGCGCCGAGGTGCGCGCCTTCGTGATCACCGGCGGCCCCGAGGTCTTCTCGGCCGGGGCCGATATCTCTGCCTTCGCGGGGCTCACGGCGGCAAACTACACCCAGTCGGTCAATCGCAAGTGTTTCGACCGGATCCGCAACGCCCGCAAACCCGTCGTCGCCGCCGTCTCCGGCTTTTGCCTGGGCGGGGGTTGCGAGATCGTCCTGGGTGCCGATCTGATCCTGGCCACCGATACCGCGCGTTTCGGCCAGCCCGAGATCCGGCTCGGCATCATCCCGGGCGCCGGCGGCACGCAGCTCTGGCACGAGCGCGGGGGGGCCGGCATCCAGGCGCGCGCCGCGCTGCTCGGCGACCCGATCGACGGCTTCGAGGCCCGGCGCCTGGGCCTCGTCGACCGCGCCGTAGG
>CAZKSE010000048.1:0-20584 GCA_964555305.1 uncultured Rhodobacter sp.
GGCGCGGGCCGCGGCGCTGACCTGCACACGCCAGGGCTGCGCACCGCCCAGCCGCGCCGAACTGGACGGCGCGGGGCGCCGATCCGCGCCCTGACCGATCTCCGGGGGGGCCGCGCTGCGCGCGGACCCGGCCTTTCTCAGCTCAGGCGGCCGTGGCAGTGCTTGAACTTCTTGCCCGACCCGCAGGGGCAGGGATCGTTGCGGCCGGGATTGCCCCAGGTCGCGGGGTCCGCCTCGTCGAAGCCCTCGACCAGCGCCGGACCCTCGGGCGTGATCCGCGGCAGGTCCACCGGGGTGGCAAGCTTGCCTTCTGCATCGGCGGCGGCGCGCATCTGCGCCATCATCGACTGCTGCTCTTCGGCGCTCAGCGGGCGGATGCGCGTCAGCTTCTGCGTCACATCCTCACGCAGGGCGGTGAGCATCTGGTCGAAGAGGGTAAAGGCTTCGGTCTTGTATTCGTTGAGCGGGTCGCGCGCGGCATAACCGCGGAAGTTGACCGCCGAGCGCAGATGCTCCAGCGTGACGATATGCTCGCGCCACTTGGCATCGATGGATTGCAGCAAGAGCTGCTTCTCGATCGTGCGCATCGAGTCCGGACCGAAGGCTTCTTCCTTCTCGTCCATCAGCTTGTCGGCGGCTTCGGTCAGCCGTTCGCGCACGACTTCCTGATCGACGCCGTCCTCCTCGGCCCAATCGGCGATCGGCAGGTCGAGGTTGAGGAACTCGCGCGCGGCGGTCTGCAGCCCCTCCACATCCCATTGGTCGGCATAGCTGCCGGCGGGCAGATGCTTGCCGACCAGATCCTCGATCATCGAATGGCGCATGTCCTCGACGGTGTCGGAGAGATCCTCGGCACGCAGGATGTCCAGGCGCTGGTCGAAGATGACCTTGCGCTGGTCGTTCATCACGTTGTCGAACTTCAGAAGCGTCTTGCGGATGTCGAAGTTGCGCGCCTCGACCTTGCCCTGCGCCTTTTCCAGCGACTTGTTGACCCAGGGGTGAACGATCGCCTCGCCTTCCTTCATGCCCAGCGTGGACAGGACCTTTTCCAGCCGCTCCGAGCCGAAGATGCGCATCAGGTCGTCTTCGAGCGACAGGAAGAACGAGGACCGCCCCGGGTCGCCCTGACGGCCCGACCGGCCACGCAGCTGGTTGTCGATGCGCCGGCTTTCATGGCGTTCCGTGGCCAGCACGAATAGCCCGCCCGCTTCCAGAACCTTCTTGCGTTCCTCGGCGTGCTCTTCCTCGATCCGGGCGCGGAGCTCGGCGGGGTCGGCCTCGGGGTTCTCGGCCAGCGCCTGCAGCAGCTGCATCTCGACATTGCCGCCAAGCTGGATGTCGGTGCCGCGGCCGGCCATGTTGGTGGCGATGGTGACCGCGCCGACCTTGCCGGCATCGGCGACGATCTGCGCTTCCTTCTCGTGCTGGCGGGCGTTCAGGACGTTGTGGGGGATGCCTTCCCTCGTCAGCATCGCCGCCAGTTCCTCGGACTTCTCGATCGAGGTGGTGCCGACGAGGATCGGCTGACCGCGGCCGTGGGCTTCCTTGATCGCCTCCATGATGCCGGCGAACTTTTCGGGCGCGGTCTTGAAGACCTGGTCGTGTTCGTCGATCCGGGCGATGGGCTTGTTCGTCGGAATCTCGACCACGCCGAGGTCGTAGATTTCCTTGAATTCGTCGGCCTCGGTCGCGGCGGTGCCGGTCATGCCGGCAAGCTTTTCGTAAAGCCGGAAGTAGTTCTGGAACGTGACCGAGGCCATCGTCACGTTCTCGGGCTGGATCGGCACGCCTTCCTTGGCCTCGACCGCCTGGTGCAGCCCGTCCGAGAGCCGCCGGCCGATCATCATGCGGCCGGTGAACTCGTCGATCAGCACGATCTGGTTGTCGCGCACGATGTAGTGCTGATCCTTGAACAGCATCTTGTGCGCGCGCAGCGCCTGGTTGACGTGATGCACCAGCGTCGTCGATTCAGGGTCGTAGAGCGAGCGCCCCGGCGGCAGCAGCTCCGCCTCCTGCAGGGCCTGTTCGATGAACTCGTTGCCGTCCTCGGTGTAGTTGCAGATGCGCTGCTTCTCGTCGAGCGTGTAGTGGCTCTCGTCCAGCAGCGGCATCAGCTTGTCGACCTTGATGTAGAGGTCGGAGCGGTCCTGCGACATGCCCGAGATGATCAGTGGCGTGCGCGCCTCGTCGATGAGGATCGAGTCGACCTCGTCCACGATCGCGAAGTAATGCCCGCGTTGATACATCTGCGCGAGGTCGGTCTTCATGTTGTCGCGCAGGTAGTCGAAGCCCAGCTCGTTGTTGGTCGCATAGGTGATGTCGGCGGCATAGGCGGCCTGCTTTTCATCGTCGGGCTGGTGCGGGACGACGACGCCCACGGTCATGCCGAGCCTTGTGTAGACCTTGCCCATCCAGCCCGCATCGCGCTTGGCCAGATAGTCGTTGACGGTGACGATATGCACCCCGCGCCCGGTCAGTGCGTTGAGATAGGCCGGGAAGGTCGCGACCAGCGTCTTGCCCTCGCCGGTCTTCATCTCGGCGATATTGCCGCGGTGCAGGAAGATCCCGCCGATCAGCTGCACGTCGAAGGCGCGCAGGCCCAGCGCTCGGCGCGCGCCCTCGCGGCAGTTGGCGAAGGCTTCGGGCAGCAGATCTTCCAGCCCCTCGCCCTCGGCGCAGCGTTTCTTCAGCTCTTCGGTCTTGGCGATCAGCTCGGCGTCGCTTTTCGCCTGGAACTCGGGCTCCAGCGCGTTGATCTTCTCGACCAGCGGTCGCGCGGCCTTTACCTTCCGGTCGTTCGGGGTGCCGAAGATCTTACGGCTCAGGGTGCCAAGGCCCAACATCTGTTCTCCGCTCGCAATCGCATGAACGCGACGTGCACGTTCCGGGGGTTGTGGGCTGGCGGGCGGTTGCCTTAGAAGCAGGGCGAACCGGGCCGCCGCGCCAGCGAAAAGTCAGCCAGCGATGTAAGGGCCGGCCCCCTGGGAGTCAATCGCGCGCGCCCCACGGCAGCGTGCAGAGGAGAGTGACATGCGCAAACACATGACCCTGATCACCGCCGCCGCCCTGGGCCTGGCGCTGGCCCTGCCCGTGCAGGCCGAGGAGCCGGGCGCGGGCACCGTCCTGGCCCGCGTCGGCGAGGTCGAGATCACGCTGGCCCACGCGATCGCCCTGCGCGAGCAGCTGCCGCAGCAGTTCAGCAGCGTGCCCGACACCACCCTGTTTCCCGCCATCGTCGAGCAGCTGATCGAGCAGGAACTGCTGCGCCAGCACAAGGCGGAGGATCTGAACCTGCGCGAGCGCAGCATGCTCGAGAATGAGGTGCGCAATTTCACCGCCAATGCCGCGCTGAGCCAGGTCGCGATCGCCGCCGCCACCGACGATGCCATCGCCGAGGCCTACGAGGCCTTTGCCGCCGAATTCGCCGAAGGCGAGCCCGAGACCGAATACAACGCCGCCCATATCCTGGTGCGCAGCCAGGACGAGATCGAGGCCGTGGTGGCCGCGCTGGAGAAGGGCCGCGAGTTCTCCGAGGTGGCGCGCGAATTTTCCATCGACGGCTCTGCCCAGGCGGGCGGCGATCTGGGCTGGTTCGGCGAAGGCGTGATGATCCCCCCGTTCGAGGCCGCGGTGATCGCGCTGGAACCCGGCGAGGTTTCCGACCCGGTCGAGACGCAGTTCGGCTGGCATGTCGTGCGGCTGATCGACCGGCGCGATGCGCAGGTTCCGGCGCTGGAAGAGGTGCGCGAGGATCTCTCGGAGCAGATCCAGCGTGAAGCCGCCCGCAGCCTTGTCGAGGAGTTGCGCGGCCGCACCGAGGTCGAGAACCTGAGCGACGGGATGGATCCCGACGTGTTGAGCCGTCGCGATCTTCTGGACGACTGAGCCCGCCGGGCGTAAAGAAAGCAGGCCCGCACCCGATACGGGGGGCGGGCCTTTTTGATGCCGAGAGGCGGGGACGGGCATGAGCAAGAAGCACAAGGCCAAGGCGAAGAAGTGGAAGATCGAGGCGAAGGCGCTCAAGGACAGGCTGGTCGAGGCTTTGGGCGACAGGATCGGCCAGAAGACCGGCCCCGCCGTCTCGCCGCTGGCGCCGGCTGCGGGCTTTCCGGACCTGCCGGTGATCGCCGGCGCGGAATTCGCCGCGATCGAGGCGGGGGTGCGCTACAAGGGGCGACTTGACGTGATGCTGGCGCGGCTGGCGCCGGGCACGGTGATCGCCGGCACCTTCACCCGCTCGCAGACCCGCTCGGCCGCGGTGCGCGATTGCGAGGCCAAGATCGGCGGCACTGCCGACGACAAGCTCGGCGCCGCGATTCTGGTCAATTCGGGCAATTCCAACGCCTTCACCGGCGCGCGCGGGCAGGCCTCGGTCGAGGCGGTGGTCGGGGCGGTGGCGGCGCGGCTGAAACTGCCGGCGGAGCGGGTCTTCACCGCCTCGACCGGGGTGATCGGCGAGCCGTTGGCGCACGAGCGGATCACGGCGAAACTGGATGATCTGGCGAAGGCGCTGGCGCCCGAGGCGCTGCCGCAGGCCGCCCGGGCGATCATGACCACCGACACCTTTCCCAAGGGATCGGTGGCCGAGCTCGAGATCGACGGCAAGCCGGTGCGGATCGCCGGGATCGCCAAGGGATCGGGCATGATCGCCCCCGACATGGCGACGATGCTGGTCTATATCTTCACCGATATTGCTATTCCGCAGAAGGGGTTGCAGTCGATGGTCGGGCGGCTGACCGACCGGACCTTCAACTGCATCACGGTCGATAGCGACACCTCGACCTCGGACACGCTGCTGGTCGCGGCGACCGGGAAGAGCGGGGTGGAGCTGACCGACATGCGCGCCGCGGGCGCCCGCGCGTTCGAGAAGGCGCTGCATGGGGTGATGCTGGATCTGGCCCATCAGGTCGTCCGCGACGGCGAGGGCGCGACCAAGTTCGTGGAGATCGCGGTCACCGGCGCGCAGGATGACGAGGACGCGCGGCGCTGTGCGATGGCGATCGCCAATTCGCCGCTGGTCAAGACGGCGGTGGCTGGCGAGGATCCGAACTGGGGCCGGATCGTGATGGCGGTGGGCAAGTCGGGGGCGGCGGCGGACCGCGACAAGCTGGCGATCTTCTTCGGCGACATCACCGTGGCGACCGACGGCATGGTCGATCCGGGCTACGAGGAAGCGGCGGGCGCGGCCTACATGAAGCAGGCCGAGTTGCAGATCGGGGTAGATCTGGGGCTGGGCAAGGGCAGCGCGACGGTCTGGACCTGCGACCTGACGCATCGCTATGTCGAGATCAATGCCGACTACCGCTCGTGACATGAGCGGGCGGCCGAGTTCCGACGGGCCGGCGGCGCCCGGGGCGCAGACGCGGGGGGGCGGGAGGCTCGTCCTTGTCTCGGCGGTGGCGCTGATCGACGCCGATGGGCGGGTTCTGCTGGCGCAGCGTCCGGCGGGTAAGTCCATGGCGGGGCTGTGGGAATTCCCCGGCGGCAAGGTCGAACCCGGCGAGACGCCGGAAGCCGCGCTGATCCGCGAATTGCACGAGGAATTGGGGATCGACACCTGGGCGTCGTGCCTGGCGCCGCTGACCTTTGCCAGCCATGCCTACCCGGATTTCCACCTGCTGATGCCGCTTTTCGCCTGCCGGAAATGGCAAGGCATGCTCACGGCGCGCGAGGGGCAGGCGCTGAAATGGGTGCGTCCCGCGGATCTGCGCGACTATCCGATGCCGCCCGCCGACCTGCCGCTGATCCCCATCCTGCGCGACTGGCTGTGAGCCCGCGCGGAAGGGGTTAACGGGGTCTTGACGCGACGAGTGGCGCGCGGTCCGGAATGAGGCGGATCGCCTTTGTTCATTGGGATTTCCGGGTATGGCAAGCGTATGGCAGGCGTATGGCAAACGTATGGCAAACGTATGGCAGTTTTCGCGGATTCGGGCGGAATCCGGGGAAAACGGGGGGGGGGGGGCGGGCCGTTCGGTGGGGGGGCGGGACGCAACGCTTCGGGGGCCGAAACTGTGGCCCGGAAGCCTCATAAGGCCAGATTTCCAGACCGGATATGTCCAGATTCCAGGCCGCTGGTCCGGTCGGGGCGCCGTAATTTCAAGCTTGAAATAATAACCCGCTCCCGCTATTCTCCGCCTGTCCCAACCGCGAGTCCCCCATGACCACCGATTTCTCCCGCACCCGCGCGCTGTTCGATCTGCCCGAGGGGGTGATCTACCTTGACGGCAATTCGCTGGGTCCGCTGCCCCGCGCCGTTGGCGAGCGGCTGGCGCGGGCGGTCACCGACGAATGGGGGCAGATGCTGATCACCGGCTGGAACAAGGCGGGATGGATGGAGATGCCCGCCCGCGTGGGCGACCGGATCGCGCGCCTGATCGGCGCCGAGGCGGGCCATGTGGTGATGGGCGACACGCTGTCGATCAAGGTCTTTCAGGCGCTGGCCTCGGCGCTGGAAATGCGGCCGGACCGCAAGGTGATCCTGTCGGATACCGGCAACTTCCCCTCGGACCTCTACATGGCCGAGGGGCTCTGCCGGATGCTGGGGCAAGGCTACGCGTTGCGCAGCGTCGCGCCCGAGGCGGTCGCGGAGGCGATCGACGAGAGCGTCGCGGTCCTGATGCTGACCGAGGTGGACTACCGCACCGGCCGGCGCCACGACATGGCCCGGCTGACGGCCAAGGCCCATGCCGCGGGCGCGCTGGCGGTCTGGGATCTGGCGCATTCGGCGGGGGCGACCGATGTGAAGGTGGCCGAGGGCGGCGCGGATTTCGCCGTGGGCTGCACCTACAAATACCTCAATTCCGGCCCCGGCGGCCCGGCCTTCATCTATGTGGCCCCCCGCCATGCCGAGCGCGCGGTGCCGGCGCTGTCGGGCTGGCTGGGTCACGAGGCGCCCTTTGCCTTCGATCTGGATTATCGCCCCGGCGCGGGGATCGAGCGGATGCGGGTGGGCACGCCGCCGGTGCTGCAACTGGCCGCGCTCGATGCGGCGCTCGATGTCTGGGAGGGGGTCGAGATCGCCGATCTGCGCGCCCGTTCGCTGGAGCTGACCGATGCCTTCATCGAGGGCGTCGAGGCCGCCTGCCCCGAGCTGACGCTGGCCACCCCGCGCGACCACGCCTGGCGCGGCAGCCAGGTCAGCTTCCGCCACCCCGAGGGTTATGCGATCATGCAGGCGCTGATCGCGCGCGGCGTGATCGGCGATTTCCGCGCCCCCGACATCCTGCGCTTCGGCTTCACGCCGCTCTTCATCGGCCTGGAGGAGGTCGAGCAAGCCGTCGCCGTGCTGGCCGACGTGATGGCGAGCCGCGCCTGGGACCGCGCCGAATACCGCACGCGGGCACGGGTGACGTGACCAACGCGCTGCTGGCGCCGCCGCTGCCCCCCCTGTGCCGGCCGGCGGGCTGGGTGGCGATGTGGCGGCGGCTGGCGATGGTGGGGACACGCAACGCGCGCGGGGGGCTGTCGCCTGACCGCCAGCCCTGCCCCCCCCCTCTCTCCGCATGGGAGTGTCCGATGAGCCGAAAGCCCTATGACCCCGCGACCGAAGGCGCCCAGATGGCCTTTGACGGGCGCATGTCCTACACCGACTACCTTGGCCTCGATCATATCCTGACCGCGCAGCACCCGGTGAGCGGCGCGCATGACGAGATGCTGTTCATCATCCAGCACCAGACCTCGGAATTGTGGATGCGGCTGGCGCTGCACGAGATCGATGCGGCGCGCGCGCTGCTCGGCCGCGGCGAGATGCGCCCGGCCTTCAAGATGCTGACGCGGGTGGCGCGGATCTTCGAGCAGCTCAACAGCGCCTGGGACGTGCTGCGCACGATGACGCCCAGCGAATACACGCGGTTTCGCGACGATCTGGGGCAGAGCTCGGGGTTTCAGTCCTGGCAGTATCGGCTGATCGAATATGCGGTGGGCAACCGCAACACGGCGATGCTGCGGCCCCATGCGCACCGGGCGGATCTGACCGCCGCGCTGGAGGCGGAGCTGGCGCGCCCGTCGTTATACGACGTGGCGATCGGTTGCCTGACGCGCGCGGGCTTCGACATCCCGCAGGAGGTGAGCGCGCGCGACCCGCGGCGGCCCTGGCAGGCGCATCCGGCGGTCGAGGCGGCCTGGCAGGCGGTCTATGCCGCGCCCGAGACGCATTGGGAGCTTTACGAGCTGGCCGAGAAGCTCGTGGATTTCGAGGATTACTTCCGCCGCTGGCGGTTCAATCATGTGACCACGGTCGAACGGATCATCGGCTTCAAGCGCGGCACCGGCGGCACCGCGGGCGTGCAATACCTGCGCCGGATGCTGGAGGTGGAGCTGTTTCCCGAGCTGTGGGCCTTGCGCACCGGGCTGTAGGCTGGCCGCCGCGACGGCATGGACCGGGCGCGACGGGGCTGCTAGTCTGCTTGAATGACGGCCATTTCGGGCGGGAGAGCAGGATGCATCTGACACGGCCTCTGACACGACCTCTGACACGACCCCTGACACGGCGCCACGTTCTGGCGGGACTGGGAGCGACCGGGCTTCTGGCGCTGATGGGGGCCTGCACGCTGCAAGCCGAACCGCCCGAGGTGCCCGCGCTGGATTACGCCGCGCGACGCGACGGGCCGCATACGATCCCGGCCATCGATCTGGAGCAGATCCCCGAATGGCTGCACCGGCAGGTCGTGCCCTTCGACACCGAAGAGGCCCCGGGGACCATCGTCATCCGCTCGGACCAGGGGTTGCTGCATCTGGTGATGGAGGACGGCTATGCGCTGCGCTACGGCATCAGCGTCGGCCGCGAGGGGCTGGGCTGGACCGGCGAGGCCGAGGTCTATCGCACCGCGCGCTGGCCGCGCTGGACGCCGACGCCGGCGATGATCCGGCGCGACCCGTCGCTGGAGCGCTGGGCCGACGGGCAGGACGGCGGGCCGCGCAACCCGCTGGGGGCACGGGCGCTTTATCTGCGGACGATCGCGACCGGCGCCGATGAAGGGATCCGCATCCACGGCACGCCGGAATGGCGTTCGATCGGGCATCGGGCGTCCTCGGGGTGTTTCCGGATGTTGCAGCACGATGTGATCGATCTTTACGGCCGCGTCGGACGGGGCACGCGCGTCGTCGTGCTCTGAGCGCGGGCGGCTGGAAAACGCGCGCGGGGCGTCTACCTGAAGGGCGGCGCCGGGGAATACCACGCGCCGCGGCGGCAGGAGAAAGAATGGCCCACAGCCTGACCATCAACGGCAGCAGCGTCAGCATCGACGCCCCCGGCGAGACGCCGCTTCTGTGGGTGCTGCGCGACGAGCTGAACCTGACCGGCACCAAGTTCGGCTGCGGCGTGGCGTCCTGCGGCGCCTGCACCGTGCATATCGACGGCGAGGCCGCGCGCGCCTGCCAGGTGGCGCTGGCCGATGTCTGGGGCGAGGTGGTGACGATCGAAGGGTTGAGCCGCGAGGCGCTGCACCCCGTGCAGGAGGCCTGGGTGCGCAACCAGGTCGCGCAATGCGGCTATTGCCAGCCCGGCCAGATCATGCAGGCCGCCGCCCTTCTGGCCGAGATCCCCGAGCCGACCGATGCCGAGATCGACGACTGGATGGGCGGAAACCTCTGCCGCTGCGGGACCTACAGCCGCATCCGCGCCGCGATCCACGACGCCGCCGACGCGATGCGGAGGGCCTGAGCCATGTCGCGCGCAGGCCGCATTGCCCGGCGCAGTTTCCTGGTCGGCTCGGTGGCGGTGGCCGGCGGCGTGGCCTTCGGCGCCTGGCGGGTGAGCCGGCCGGTCGAGAACCCGCTGCGCCCGGCCGAAGGGGCGAGCCTCAATCCCTTCATCATCATCGATGGCGACGGCGTGACGCTGGTCACCGGGCGCGCGGAGATGGGCCAGGGCGCGCAGACGACGCTGGCGGCCCTTCTGGCCGAGGAGCTGGACCTGGCCTGGGAGACGGTGCGCGTGATCCACGGCCCGGCCTCGGCGGCGTATCACAACGCGGCGCTGGCCGAGATGGGCCTGCCCTTCGCCGATTACGCGATGAGCGACATGCAGCACCGCATCGCCGCGACGATGGGGACGATCAGCCGCATCTTCGGGCTGCAGATCACCGGCGGCTCCACGGCGATCCGCGACGGCTACGACAAGCTGCGCCTGGCCGGGGCAAGCGCGCGCGAGGCGTTGAAGGCCGCCGCCTCGGCACGGCTGGATGTGCCGGTCGGCGCGCTGCGCACCGAAGGCGGCACGGTGATCGCGCCGGACGACCGGCGACTCGATTACGCCGCGCTGGCCGAGGCGGCGGCGGCCATCCCCGCCCCGCAGGTCGATCCGCGCGCGCCCGCGGAGTGGCGGCTTCTGGGACGCTCGCTGCCGCGGCCCGACATGCAGGCCAAGGCAACCGGCACGGCCGAATACGGCATCGATATCCGCTTGCCGGGCATGAAATACGCCACCGTCCGGATGAACCCGCGGCTGGGCGGGGCGATGAACGGATATGACCCCGCCCCGGCGCTGGCGATGGCGGGGGTCGAGCGGGTGATCGACCTGGGCGGCGGGATCGCGGTCGTCGCGCGCAACACCTGGACCGCGATCCGCGCCGCCGAGGCCGTGGAGATCGACTGGGGCCCCGCGCCCTATCCCGAAACCACCGAGCTGATCTTCGAGCGTATCGCGGCGGCGTTCGACGAAAAGCGCAACTCGCGCCTGCGCAACGATGGCGACGTGGGACGCGCCCTGGAAGCGGCCGAGGCACGGCTCGAGGTCGAATACCGGCTGCCGTTTCTGGCCCATGCGACGATGGAGCCGATGACCGCGACCGCGCTCTATTCCGGTGACTCGCTGGAGCTGTGGACACCGAACCAGACGCCGCTGGTCCAGGCCCGGATGGCGGCCGAGGCCGTCGGACTGCGCGCCCATCAGGTCACGGTTCACACCCCCTTCCTGGGCGGCGGCTTCGGCCGGCGGCTGGAGGCGGATTATTCGGCCCTTGCCGCGCGGGTGGCGCAGGAAATGCCGGGCACGCCCGTGCAGGTCACCTGGTCGCGCGAGGAGGACATGACGCATGACTTCTACCGCCCCGGGGTGATCGCGCGGATGCGCGGCGCGGTGGCGGAGGGGCGGGCCACGGCGCTGGAGGCGCGGATCGCGGCGCCCTCGGTCACGCGGCAGGCGGTGGTGCGGATGACCGGGCTGCCGGCGATGGGGCCCGACAAGGGCCATGTCGAGGGCGCCTTCGACCAACCCTATGCGATCCCCAACTACCGGGTCGAAGGCTACCTGGCCGATCTGGAGATCCCGCTGGGGTTCTGGCGTTCGGTGGGCCACAGCCACAACGGGTTCATCCACGAAAGCTTCATCGACGAGCTGGCCCATGCGGCCGGGCGCGACCCGCTGGACTTTCGCCTGGACCTGATCCGCCCGGAATCCGAGATCGCGGCGAATGTGCTGGACCAGGTGGCGCGGATGTCGGACTGGCACGGCGACCGACGCCCCGGCACCGGGCGCGGCGTCGCCTTTGCCTGGTCCTTCGGCACGCCCGTCGCCCAGGTCATCGAGGTTGCGGACGAGGGCGGGCGCATCCGCATCGCCCGGGCCTGGATCGCCTGCGACATGGGCCGCGCGCTGGACCCGGGGATCGTGCAGGCGCAGATGGAATCGGGGTTGATCTACGGGCTGTCGGCGGCGGTCATGGGCGAGATCACCTTTGACGCCGGCGAGGTGCAGGAGCGCAATTTCGGCGATTACGATGCGCTGCGCATCGGTGCGGTGCCCGAGATCGAGACGCGTATCCTTCAGGTGCAGCGACGGCTGGGCGGCGCGGGGGAGCCGGGAACGCCGCCGGCGGCCCCGGCGCTGGCCAATGCGATCTTCGATCTGACCGGCCGGCGGCTGCGCGATCTGCCGCTGAACCGCCATGTGGATTTCATCCTCTGACCCGCGCGACGCCCGGGCCGAGGCACAACAGGGCACAGGGCACAGGGCACAGGGCACAGGGCACAGGGCACAGGGCATTGACATCATTGACCCAAGCGCGAACGCATTATACACTTTTTAGTTGAATTTGACTGACCCAATGGCGCGTCGTCATGCCCTGGCAGCCCGGTTTCGCCCCGCGCCACCGCCCGTCAGGCCGAAACGGATGAAGGCGAGGAAGCCGATGGCCGAATGCCGCACAACCGGCGCCAAGCACGCCCTGCCCCGGCCCGACAGGGTCGTGCGGGCCAGGGCGTCATGACCGATCGGTCGGATCTGCCGCGGCTGCGCCGGGAAATGGCGATGCTGCGCCAGCGCCAGGGGCAGATGCGCGCCGATCTGGAGATGCTGAAATCCGAGCGCGAACGCTATGCCGCGCTCTTCGACGACCTGCCGCTGCCGGCGCTGGCGCTGGATCCGCGCGGCCGCATCGTCGAGGCGAATGCCGCCGCCGCCCGCCGCTGGCAATCCCAGCCGGGTCAGGGATTGCCGGGGCAAAGCGTCTTCTCTCTTTTCGGGGGGCGCGGGCGGGTTTCCCTGTTCGAAGCGATCCGCGACGCCGGACGATACCGGGCCGACAGCGCCGCGCGGGTTGTCGGTGATCTGACGCTGCGCCAGGACGCGGGCGCGCCGCTTCCGGTCGAGGTGCATCTGTCGGCCCTGCAACCCGGGGCCGTGAGCGGGGCCGAGTTGCAGCTGGTGATGGTCGAACGCGCGGATCTGGCGAGCCACGCGCGGGAGCGGTCGCTCTATCAGGCGCTGATCGATTCCTCGGATGCGATGATCTTCGCCTTCGATCTGGACGGGCGCTGCCTGCTGGCCAATACCGCGATCGCCCAGGAGCTGGGCACCAGTCGCCGGGCGCTGGAGGCCGGCGCCCTGCCGCCCGAGAACGACACGATGCATGTCTTCGGCGGACGCGGCAGCGATCACGAGGTGCTCGCCTCGGGCCAGCCGCGGGCCTTCTATGCCAGCCAGGCGGGCACGCGGCGGCGCAGCTTCCGCATCGACAAGTTCCCGCTGCGCGATGACGATGGCACGGTCTTCGGCATCGGCGGCATCACCTCGGACCTGTCGGACCGGATGGAATGGCAGGCCGCGCTGCGCGCCGCCGTCGATCGGGCCGAGCGGCTGACCTATCACGACCCGCTGACGCATCTGCCGAACCGCGCCTATCTGCGCAAGGTGATGGGCAGCCTGACGATGCAGGTGCCGGCGCAGCCCTTTTCGTTGCTGATCATCGATGTCAAGGATCTGAAGCTGATCAACGACGCGCATGGCCACCCGGCGGGCGACGCCTTCCTGGCCGGTGTCGCCGGACGGCTGGAGGCGCTGACCGACCGCGGGGGCTTTGCGGCGCGGCTGGGCGGGGGCGAGTTCGCGCTGATCCTGCCCGGACGCCCCGATTCGGAAACCCTGGACCAGGCGCGCCACCTGCGCGGCGCCTTGTCCGAGCCCCTCGCGCTGCCGGTCGGCGCGCTGCGCAGCGCCTGCGCCATCGGCGTCGCCTGCTATCCGCAGGACGGCGGCAACGCCGATGCGCTGATCCGCGCGGCCGGGATTGCGCTTTTCCGCGCCAAGTCCCGTGGCCGGGGCGGGATCGCGCGGTTCGACCCGTCGCTTCTGCAGGTCGTCGACCGGCGCAGCCGGCTGATGGACGGGCTGCACCGGGTTCTGGACGCCAGCGGCTTCAGCCTGGCCTTCCAGCCGAAATTCTCGCTCGAAGGCGCGAAGGGCGCGGTCGCCGGGGCCGAGGCCCTGCTGCGCTGGTCCGATCCCGAGCTGGGCGAGGTGGGCCCGGACGAGTTCATCAAGCTTGCCGAGCGCGTCGGCCTCGTGTCCGAGGTGGATCGCGCGATGATCGCGCTGGTCTTCGAGCAACTGGCGCGCTGGCAGCATGTCGGGCAACGGGTGCACACGGCGATCAATGTCTCGACCCTGTCGCTGGCCAGCGACGGGTTCGCGGCGCATGTCATGAACCTGCTGGGCGAGCATCGGCTCGACCCCGCGCAGCTTCTCTTCGAGATCACCGAGACGGCGCTGATGGATATCGACGGCGGCGCGCGCGACGGGATCGACGCGCTGCGCGCGGCGGGGGTCGAATTCTCGATCGACGATTTCGGGACCGGGTATTCATCGCTGCGCTATCTGCAGGAACTGCCCCTGCGCGAGGTGAAGATCGACCGCAGCTTCGTCGCCGGGATCGGCGCGGGCGCGCGGCGCGACGAACAGCTGATCGCCGGCATCCTGAGCCTTGCCCGCAGTTTCGGCCTGCGCAGCGTCGCCGAAGGGGTCGAGACGGCGGCACAATTCGACTGGCTGCGCCGCGCGGGATGCGATCAGGCGCAGGGCTTTTTCCTGTCGCACCCGCTGGATGCCGAGGCGTTCGAGGCGCGCTTCCTCAGCCCGGTCGCCTGATCGGCTCAGCGCTCGGCGCGAAAGACCGGATCGGCCTCGACCTGCAGCGCGTTGGCGAGCGCATTGGTCTGCGCCGCCATCGCGATCACCGCCATCAACTCGCCATGCTGGGCCTCGGTCATTCCCTTCGCCTTTGCCGCGGCGGTGTGGGAATGCACGCAGTAGCTGCATCCGTTGGTGACCGAGACCGCGACATAGATCATCTCCTTGACCAGCGGATCCAGCGCGCCGGGCGCCATGACGACCTGAAGCCGTTCCCATGTCGCCCGCATCAGCGCCGGGTCGTGCGCCAGCACGCGCCAGAAATCGTTCACGAAATCCGATTTCCGGGCCGCGCGGATCTCGTCGAGTATGGCGCGCGCTTCGGGCGTCGCCGCGGCGTCGGTGAGGGGGTGCAGCACCGCCATCAGTGCAACGTGAAGATGCGCGCCGGGCCGCCGGTGCCGCCACGGTGCTTCGGCGCGCCGACGACCAGCGTCGCGCCCGCAGCCGGCACCTCGGCCAGGTTGGCGACGCATTCCAGCCCCCAGCGGTTGGTCGGCAGCCAAGCGTAATGGACCGCAAAATCCGGCGACGGCCCATGATCGAGCGACAATGTATCGACGGCGATGCCGGCGACATCGGCCTCTTCCAGGAGCATCTGCGCGGCTTCCAGGTGGAACCCGGGGAAATGCATCGCGCCGGCGTCGTCGGCATTGCGGAACTTCGCGTCACCCACATGCCGGTCCCACCCCGAGAGCATCGCCACGCAGGCCCCGGCAGGGAAGTCGCCATGCGCGTCGATCCAGGCGCGGAGGTCGTCGGGAGTGACCTGCGCGTCGGCATCGTCCTGGGCCCGGTCGCGGATGTCGATCACGGCCAGCGGACAGATCAGCCGGTCGGGCGCGATCTCGTCCACCGCAAGGCCATCGGCCGAGAAGTGCAAGGGTGCATCCAGATGGGTGCCGGTATGTTCGTTCACGCGGATCTCGCGCAGATTGAACATGTGCTCATCCCAGTTGAAGAGCGTCTCTTCGAAGAACTGCTGATCGCCGAAGAAGGTCGGAAAGTCCGTGCCAAGCGTGTGGGTCATGTCGGTCACGCTCTGCGGGGTTTCCGCCATGGCCACGCGCCCGGTCACCAACCCGCCTGCGGTGATCGCCGCAGCCCCGGCGGCCGAGGCGCGGAAGAAATCCCGCCTGCTGAGCATCCGTTCCTTCACCGAATTCATAACGCAGACATCGCACATCCCGTCTCTCCCGGTTCTGGGCGGTCATCCTTGCGCGCCGTCCGCGCCGCCCGTCGTGGCTTCGGCCGCTTCACCGCAAGATTGCCGAGAGACAGAGGACCGGGCAAGCGCGAATTACGCGCCGCCCGGCTGGCCGGTGTGATCGCGTTTCAAGCCGGTCGGCCGCGCCGATCAGTCCTGAAGGGATTCCAAGTATAGCGCGAGCGCGAGAACCCGGCCGCGCGCCTCGATCGCCGAGCCGTAGAAACCCATGCGTTCGCTGGCGTCCGACATGAAGACGTCGCCCCACAGCGGCATCGGCCCGCCATGCGCCCGCACGCCGGTGCGCCCGTCGATGATGTGGATCGTGTCGAGCATGGGAAAGACGCCATCGTTGCGCTCGGCCATCGTGCGCAGGTTGGGCATGTGGATGTTCAGAAATTGCTGCATGTCGCCCCCGCCGCCGCCGGTCTCCCCGTGGCACGAGGCGCAATAGCGCATGTATAGATCCTCGCCGATGGCATGGTCTTCGGCCAAGGCAGGAAGAGCAAGGAAAAGACCGCAGGCACCCGCTGCGAGGGCATTCAAAGCCGTCCGCATCACAATTCTCCGTCCTGGAGTGAGTCGCTATAGGATCGGGCACCCAGTTTCGAAAACTACATTATCAGAATATATGGCGTAACAGAATTGCGGAGCACATTCCTGGGGCGTCATTTCGTTGCCGCCCGCTCCTCTGCCGGGCTCAATCGCGCGGCTGGAACAAGCGTTGCAACCCGCGGCCGATTTCTTCCTCAAGGCGCTGGCGCGCACCCTCGCGCAGGGCTTCGTTGCGGGTCTGGCCCTCCTGCCGTTCGATCTGCAGCCGACGCTCCAATTCGACGCGGGCGCGTTCCTCCAGCCGCTCGCGCTCCTCACGCAGGCGCTCCTCGGCCAGTCCTTCAAGGTCCAGACGGAAGCGCGGCGCGTCCCAGGGCCCGGTGATCTGCAAGGGCACACGGATCGCGCGCCCGGTCTCGGCATCGCGCAGCGCGGCGGGCACCACGCGGTAGTCGAGGGTCTGCCCCCCGATATCAACCGCCCCCCGCCCGGTGACCGAGATGGCGCGGGCATCCATCGCCAGATCCTGGTTTCGCAGCACCCCGCCATCGAGCGTGAATGTGCCGGTCACGCTGTCATAGACGGTGCGGTTGCGGTCCCCCATGTAGGACATGTCGAGGTTGCGAAGCATCCCGGCAAGGTCCAGGCCGATGATCTCGCCCCGACCCAGTTGCAGCGCGCCTTCGCCCGACAGGCTGCGCATGATCGCATCCACCGACTGCCCGACCCCCAGGAAACGCAGATTGGCCGATCCGGTGCCGGTCAGCCGCTCGTATCCCGCGATCTCACGAAGCAGCGGCAGCAGCGCCATGTCGTCGGCGCGCAGGTTGCCGCCGACCGACAGGCCAGAGCGGTTGTTGATCACGAACTCGCCCGTCACGCGCCCCTCGTGCAGGCCAAATTCGCGCAGGTCGAAGACAGCGCGCGCGCGGTCGATGGTCAGGCCGGCCCGCAGAGGCGCGATGCGTCCGAAGCCCATTTGCACCGATCCCGCCCGCAGGGTCAGCGCCGCGTCCATCAGACCGACCGCCGATGCATCGATCGGCGCGCGCGACCAGCCGGTCGAGGCGGGCGCGTCGCCATTGTCGGCGGTCAGCGTGACCAGATCCAGCGCGTCGGTGGCGATCTCGCCACTCAAGCGGGGGCGCGGACCGTCCAGGGCCAGATCCAGCTCGGCGGTCAGCCGGTTGTCACCCAGCCGAACCACACCATCGCGCAGATGCAGACTGCCCGAGGGGGCAAGGGTCAACTGCCCGTTCACTGCCATCGGCCGCGCGGCGGGGGGCAGCGGCTCCGCCCCCCCGCGCCCGGCGAGCGCCAGAAGCGGGGCCAGGCCCGGCCCCTCCACCGACAGGCGCCCGTCGGCGGCCAGCGGATCCAGCCCGGCGCGACCGTCGAAGCGCAGGGTGCTGCCGCCGGCGACGAGTGTCATCGCAACCGGGGTGACCGCGCCCTGCGCGAAGCGGCGCACCGCGCCGATCCGCGCCTCGGCATTGAAGACCTGACCCGCCTGGCGCCCGCTCAAGCGCAGATCGCCCGGCCCGTCCAGATCGGGCAGGCGGAGTTCCAGATCGACATCCTCCAGCCGCAGATCGATACCGGCGGTCCGGTCGCGCACCTCCAGCACGCCGTCCGAAATCTGGGCAAGGGCCAGGGACAGCGCCCGTCCCGACCCCGCCGCTGCCGCTCCGGCACCCTCCTCGGTCGCGCCGAAATCCCAGTTGGTCGTGCCGTCCGCCTGCCGCTCCAGCAGGATCCGGGGCGCCACCGCTTCGAGCCGGGTGATGACGATGTCGCCCGCCATCAGGGAACGCAGGTCAAGGCCCAGATCGACCTCCGCGGCTTCGAACATCGGGCCGGCATCGGACCAGGCGGCGTTCGAGAGTCGCACATCGCCCACCCGCGCGCCGATCACCGGCCAGACCGATGGCCGCACCGGGCCGGCGATGGTCAGGGTCCGGCCGGTCGCCGCCTCGAACCGATCCGCGGCGATCCCGGCGATGCGCTCGGCGGGGATCAGAAACAGCGCCGCCACCGTCAGCACGAGGACCGACAGCAGAACGCCCAGAAGCCTGAAAACCCAGCGCATGAAACCCCCAGAACCGGCACCGCCGACAGTCAGCATAGCAAAGGCCCACCGCCCCACAAGCGGGCGCGCCATCACGTGGCGGCGACCGGCTGACCCGAGGTTTTCCTTGCGCCGCGCGGCCCGCTGCGCCAGCCTGACGGCGAGCAAGCGAAAGGCCCGCTGATGATCACCGACCGCCTGAACGTCACCGTCGCGAACGGTATCGCCGAAGTGGCGCTCAACCGTCCCGACAAGATCAACGCCATGGACGAGGCGATGTTCGACGCACTCTCGAATACCGGGCGCGACCTGGCCCGGCATGAGGGGCTGCGCGCGGTGATCCTGCATGGACAGGGCCGCGGGTTCTGCGCGGGGATCGACACCAGCCTGCTGGCACAATTCGCACAACGTATCGGCCCGCTGCGTGACGAGATCGTCACCCCTCTGCCGGGCGAGGCGGCGAACCGTTTCCAGCATCCCTGCACGGTCTGGGTCGATCTGCCGGTGCCGGTGATCGCCGCATTGCATGGGCCGGTCTTCGGCGCCGGGTTGCAGCTGGCGCTGGGTGCCGACATCCGCTTTGCCGCCCCCGACACGCAGCTTTCGATCATGGAGGCGAAATGGGGCCTGATCCCCGACATGGGCATCACGCGCCTGCTTCCTGGTGTCATGCGCGCCGATCAGGCATTGGAGTTGATGCTGACCGCCCGCGTCCTCGCCGCCACCGAGGCCGCCGCGCTGGGGCTGGTGACGCGCCTGGCGGACAATCCGCTTGATGCCGCACGCACGCTTGCCCGCGTCATCGCATCGCGCAACCCCGCGGCGGCGTGCGGCATGAAGTCGCTGGTACGCGCCGCCTGGCCGGGGGATGACACGCATCTGGCGCTGGAAGCACGCCTTCAGGCGGCGATCATCGGCTCGCCCAACCAGATCGAGGCCGCTGCCGCCACGCTCCAGAACCGCGCGCCGCGTTTCGGCTAGGGGGCGGGGCTTGCCAGAGCGGCAAGGCGGGCGCATCATCGGCCCGATCGCGTCCAAGGAGCCGTCATGCCTGCCCGTTACCACCCCGTCCTCGTGGTCCTTCACTGGCTTCTGGCCTTCTGTCTGATCGGGCTTCTTGTCGCCGGCACGACCCTTCTGGCGCCGGTAGCGAACGACGATCCATCGAAACTTCTGTCGTTTCGACTGCACATGGGCCTCGGCCTTCTGACGCTTTTCCTGATGGTCGTGCGGCTCGCGGTTCGGGTGACGACGCGCACCCCCAGCCCCGCGGTGACCGGCACCCCCGCGTTGGACCGGCTGGCGCGGATCAATCACTGGGCGCTTTATGTGCTGGCCTTCGTGATGGCGGGGTCGGGGATCGCCCTGTCTCGCGCTTCAGGGCTACCGGACGCGGTCTTCGGAACCGGGGCGATGCCGCCCGATTTTGCCGGCTACACCGCCCGCCAGGTCCATGGCCTTGCATCCCGGCTTCTGATGGCGTTCATCGCGCTGCATGTGGCGGCGGCGCTCTGGCATCATTTCATCCGGCGTGACGGTGTGCTCTCGCGGATGTGGCTGGGTCCGCGCTGAGGGTGCGGCGAGGCTGATCGCAAAACGCGCGGCTGAAGGGGAGTTCCGATGCAAAAGCGCTTTCATACGGTTCTGGCTTCAATGCTCGCTCTGGCGGGGCTTGTCCCGGCCGCGGCCGTAAGCGCGGAAGATGCGCTGCGCATCGAGTTGAATGCGGTCGATCCGCAGGACGGGGCCTGCCGGCTGATCTTCGTGGCCGAGAACGAAACCGGCAGCGATCTGTCCGCGCTGGTACTGGAGGCGGTGCTGTTCGGCTCCTCCGGCCGGGTGGAGGCGCTGACCCTGCTGGATTTCCGCGACCTGCCGGCGGCGCGCCTGCGCGTTCGGTCCTTCGACATGGCGGGGGTGGATTGCGCCGGCATCTCGCGGCTGCTGATCAATGACGTGGCCACCTGCGACGGGGCGGTGGATTGCGCATCCGCCCTGTCGGTCAGCTCCCGCGTGCCGATCGAGATGCTGCAATGATGCCGGCGCCGGGCGGCATCCTGCGGGACCTCGCGGCAGCGTTTTCCAATGTGGCGGCGTTGGGCGGTCCGGTGGTGGTGCTGCTGATCGGCCTCTCGATGCTGGTGCTGGCCGTGGTTCTGGTCAAGCTCTGGCATTTCCGGCAGGTCGGGCTGGGTCGACACAAGGCGCTGGAGGCGGCCCTTGATGCCTGGGACCGCGGCTTGCACGACGCGGCGCGCACCCGCGCCCTTGCCGCACCGAGCCATCTGGGAGCCCTGGCCGCGCTGGCGATGCAATCGGCGCCCGGCGGGGCCGATGCCGGCGCGCTGCG
>CAZKSE010000049.1:0-20430 GCA_964555305.1 uncultured Rhodobacter sp.
TTTGTGCTGGCGCAGAACTACCTGAAGGACTGGATGGGCGGCGCGTCCGAGGCAACCTCGTTCCTGCCTCTGGTGCCGGATCTGCTGAACCCGGACCGCTGGCTCATGTGGCTGGGGATCCTGTTCATCCTGTCGGTCTATTTCTTTCCAACCGGGATCGTGGGACGGCTGCGGGGCAAGGCGTGAGCGGCGCGCGCCATATCCGGCTTCACTGCCAGGGGCAGGGGCCGTGCCTGCTGTTCCTGCACGGCTGGACGATGGCCGGCGACATCTTTGCCGGTAGCTTCGAGCGGCTGTCGGATCGGTTCACCTGCCTGGCGCCCGATCTGCCGGGGCATGGCGGCACCACCGGCTTTTCTCCGACGGTTCCGGGCGCGGCGGATATGCTGGCCGCGCTTCTGGCCGACGAGGGGCTGGAGGAGGTGACGCTGGTCGGCTGGTCGCTGGGTGCCCTGGTTGGTTGGCAGCATCTGGCGGGCCGGGGCACGGGGCCAGTGCGCGCGATGATCAGCCTCGACATGAGCCCCCGGCCGCAGAACGATGCGGGTTGGGCGTTAGGCCTGCGCGGGCAAGACGCCGATGCGCTGCGCGAAAAATCCCGGCGCTTCCGCGCGGACTGGCCGCGCGCCGCGCAGTCCATTGCGCGCAACATGTTCGCCGAACCCGAAGGTGCGGAAGGCCTGAGCGTGGATCAGGCCGCGGCGCGGATTGCGGCCCAGCCCGCCGGGGTGATGGCCGATTTCTGGGATTCTCTCATTGCCTGCGACCTGCGCGCGGCCGTGCAGGCGCTTCCGGTGCCGCTGCTGGCCATTCACGGCGCGCAGAGCCGCGCCTACCCGTCCGATACTGCCGCTTGGCTGGCCGAGAACGCCCCGCGCGGACACCAGCTCGTTCTGCCCGGTGTGGGGCACGCGCCCCTTCTGGAAGCCCCCGAAACAACCTGCGCGGCAATCGCCGATTTCGCGCAATCCCACCGGATCGGTCGCTGATGCCCCCCGCCGTCACCCCGCGGAAACCCCGCACGCGACGTGGCCGCGAAACGCGCGAGGCGATCCTGCGCGCGGCCGAGACGGTGATCGGCGAGCAGGGGTATGCGGCGGCCTCGATCAGTGACATCACGCGGGCGGCGGGGATCGCCCAGGGGACTTTCTACATCTACTTCGACGGCAAGGAGGACGTGTTCCGCGAACTCGTGACCGAGATGGGCCGCCTGACGCGCAAGACCCTCTCCGACGCCGTGGCCGGCGCCCCCGACAGGCTGAGCGCCGAGCGTCTGGGCCTGCGGGCCTTTCTGGAAATCGCCGCCACCCGGCCCACGCTTTACAACATCGTCGAAGAGGCGCGGTTCGTCGATCCGGACAGCTACAATGCCTATTTCACCTCCTTCGCGCGGGGATATGCCCGCAACCTTGCCGCCGCCGCGCGCGAAGGCGAGATCCGCCCGGGTAATGCCGAAATCCGCGCCTGGGCATTGATGGGCATGGCCGTGACCCTGGGCGAACGCTACGGTCTGACCGGCGGCGACCGGGACGAGGTGGTGGCCGAGGTTTTCGACATGCTGGAAAAGGGCCTGCGGCCATGAGCGCGGTGGCACTGACGCAGGCAGCCGGCGTTGCGGTTCTGACGCTGAACCGCCCCGACCGCTGCAACGCCCTGACCGAGGAAGTGTTGCGTGAGCTCAATGGCGCGCTCGACCATCTGGGCACGCCGCGGGCAGTGGTGTTGCGCGCCGCGGGGCGGCATTTCTCGACCGGGGGGGATGTGGCCCGCTTTGCGCAGGAAGTGGCGGCGGGTAACGGCCGGGGCTATGCCGATGCGGTCGTGGGTTCGCTCAACCGTGCGATCCTGCGATTGGCGGCGCTGCCCTGTCCGGTTCTGGCCGAGGTGCGCGGCGCGCTCACCGGCGGCGCGCTGGGGCTGGTGCTGGCCGCCGATCTGGTTGCGATGGATCGCCGGGCCTTTGTCCAGCCCTTCTACACGGTCGTGGGCTTCGCCCCCGATGGCGGCTGGACGGCGATGCTACCCGCACGGATCGGCGCGGCGCGCGCGCGGGCGATCCAGATGCTGAACCAGCGCGTGACCGCTGACGAGGCGCTGGCGCTGGGGCTGGTTCAGGCTGTGGCGGACGACCCGGCGGCATGCATCGACACCTGGCTGGCGGCGCTTGCCGCGCTTCAGCCCGGGTCCATCGCCGCGACGAAGCGGCTGATCGCCGATCTGCCCGCGCTCGAGCGCGGGTTGGAGGCCGAACGCGCGGCTTTCCTGGAGCGGATCGAAACCGAGGAAGTGCGCAGCGGCATGGCGCGCTTCCTTGCCGGCTTGAAAGGAGCCTGAGATGGGTCTTGCCCCGGACATGGCCGCCCGCCGCGCCGAACTGGCCCCCGCCGCCCTGGCTTTCACCGACCAGGCCACCGGCCGGCGCTGGACCTTCGCCGAGGTGGACGCCGAAGCCGCCGCACTGGCCGGCGGCCTGGTGGGGCTGGGGTTGGCGCCGGGCACGCGGGTGGCGATTCTGTGCCTGAACCGTGCGGAATTCTTCATCGCTCTTTTCGCCTGCCTGAAAGCCGGGCTGATCCTTTGCCCGCTCAACTGGCGCCAGCCCGAGGCCGAATTGCGCCCGGTGATGGAGAGCGTCGATTGCGCGGCGATCCTGCATGACGGCCCGCACGCCGGGCTGGCGCAATCGCTGGCCGCGGGTCGCCCCTGCATTCCCTTCGCGCCCGAAGGCGGCTTCGATTTGCGTGGCCCGGGCCCTGCGCCGAGGGCCATCGACGAGGATGCGCCGTGGTATCTGCTCTTCACCTCGGGGACGACCGGCTTGCCCAAGGCGGTGATCCAGACCCCGCGCATGGCGCTGGCGAACGCGATGAACATCGCGCAGCATGTGGGGCTGTCGGCGCAGGACCGGTCGGTCTGCTTTCTGCCGCTTTTTCACACAGCCGGGATCAATCTTTATACCCTGCCGGTTTTTTTCTGGGGAGGGCACAGTCATGTCCTGCCGAAGTTCCAGCCCGACGATCTGTTCGATCTGATCGCCAAGGGCGAAGTTACCCAGTTCTTCGGTGTCCCCGCGATCTACCAGGCGTTTCGATTGCATCCGGCACTGGACCGCGTCGATCTGACCCGCGTGCGCGGCTATGCCTGCGGCGGTGCGGCGCTGCCGGTTGGCCTGATCCGCGATTTCGCCGAACGCGGGGCGGTGATCTGCAACGGCTACGGGATGACCGAGACCGGCCCGACCGGATTTCTCATCGACGCGCCCGCGGCGCTGGGAAAGATCGGCTCGATCGGAAAACCCCAGATGATGACGGAGGCGCGGCTGGCCGGGGTGCCTGATGACGCGGCGGGAGAGGGCGAGTTGGAGATGCGGGGGGCAACCGTCACCCCAGGCTATTTCGGTAATGCGCCCGCAACCGAGGCCGCGATGACCGCCGATGGCTGGCTGAAGTCGGGCGATGTCGCCCGACGCGACGGAGACGGCTATTACACGATCATCGACCGGCTGAAGGACATGTACATCTCGGGCGGCGAGAACGTCTATCCGGCAGAGGTGGAGCGTGTCCTGATCACCCATCCCGCGATCCTTGAGGCGGCAGTCATCGGTGTACCCGATGCCCGCTGGGGCGAGGTCGGCGTGGCCTTTCTGATCGCCCGCCCCGGACAGGCGCCGGATCTGGAGGCGCTGGCCGACTGGTGCCGGGAGCGGCTGGCGGCCTACAAGATCCCGCGCCGTTTCCGGCTGCTTGCCGATTTCCCGCGCACCGCCGCCGGAAAGGTGCGTAAACCGCTGCTGCGTGAGATGCTGCCATGACCCTTCTGATCCGCGAGGAATGGGTGCCCACCCAGGACGCGTTCGACCGCTTCGCCCGTGTCTCGGGCGATGACAACCCGATCCATGTCGATCCCGACTTCTCGGCCCGCACTCGCTTCGGGCGGACGGTGAGCCACGGGATGCTGATCTATTCGCGGCTCTGGGCGCTGGTGCATCGGGTGCGGCCGGGCAGGCCGCATCGCTTTCAGTCGATGATGTTTCCCAATCCGGCCTATGCCGGCGAGCCGATCCTGCTGGAGGTCCATGAGACGCCGGAGGGATCCTTGTCGGTGCTGGCGACGCGCAGGGCGGACGGGGAGACCGTCTTTCAGGGCCAGGCGGAGGTGGGGTGATGCAACTCGGCGATCATGCGGAAACGACGCGGATCTATACCCAGGCCGATCTGGACGAGTTTGCGCGGCTGTCGGGTGGGGGGTGTGGGGGGGCGGTGCCTGAGCCTTTGATCGGGGCGCTTTTCTCTTATCTGCTGGGGGTGCATCTGCCTGGTTTCGGGACGAATTACCTGAAGCAGGAGATGCGCTTTCTGGCCACGGCGCCGCTGGGCGAGACGCTGACCGCGCGGGTCGAGGTGACGCGCCTGCGGCCGGAAAAACATCTTGTGGATCTGGCGACGACCTGCCGGCGCGCGGACGGAACCCTTGTTTGCAAGGGCCGTGCGCTGGTGCTGGCCAGGGATGTCGGCGCCTGATCGGGTTCCCGTCCAAGGCGCCGGCGCGATGAGATCGGGGCGCGGCAGGCTCAGGTCCGCCGTGCGGGTCCGGCCGGGCGAGGGGGGCTTGGCGGGGCGCGGGACGGGGTTTTTGCCTGCCAGCCCGCGCATGGCAAGCGTATGGCAGGCGTATGGCAGGCGTATGGCAAGCGTATGGCAGTTGCGCGCGGCGCGTTCATTTGCCGTCAGCCTTTCGCGCCGCGGCTGCGTGATCGCACGGGGTTTCAGGGTGCGGTCGGGGCGTGCCGGTTCGGTCGCGCAAGGCGGGGCGGGTGCCGGGTCGGCTGACGCCTGCGCCGGACCCAGACGCAAATTCGCGCAGGCGCGTCGGTTGCCCCTTGCGGATCGCGCCGAAATCGAGACGCTGCGCCGGGTGTGAGAGGGCGCGTGAAACCGGGCGCCTGAAACCGGGTGCGTGAAACCGGGTGCGTGAAACCGGGCGCGTGAAACCGGGCGCGAAAGGGATACGGACGAGATGACGACGCGAGAGCTGAACCAACCCCTCGGCGGCAACGAGATGCCGCGTTTCGGCGGGCCGGCGAGCATGATGCGCCTGCCCACGCAACCCACGGCGGCGGGGCTGGACGCGGCCTTCATCGGCATTCCCATGGATATCGGCACCTCGAACCGGGCGGGCACGCGCCACGGTCCGCGCCAGATCCGCGACGAAAGCCGGATGCTGCGCCCCTACAACATGGCCACCGGCGCCGCGCCCTTCGAGCATCTGCAGGTGGCCGATATCGGCGATGTGCCGATCAACACCTTCGATCTGAAGAAATCCGTCGACATCATCACGGATTTCTACGACGCGGTGCTGGAGGCGGGCGCGATCCCGCTGACGCTGGGCGGCGATCACACGCTGACCTGGCCGATCCTGCGCGCGATGAAGAAGAAACACGGACCCGTCGCCCTGATCCATGTCGATGCCCATGCCGATATCAACGACATGATGTTCGGCGAAAAGGTGGCCCACGGCTGCCCCTTTCGCCGGGCCTGGGAGGATGGCTGCCTGATCAACGACAAGGTCTTCCAGATCGGCCAGCGCGGCACCGGCTATTCGCCCGAGGATTTCGACTGGGGCCGCGCGCAGGGCTGGACCGTGATCCAGGCCGAGGCGTGCTGGCACCGCTCGCTCGTCCCGCTGATGGCGAAGATCCGCGAAACGATTGGCGACGCGCCGGTCTACCTGAGCTTCGATATCGACAGCCTCGATCCCGCCTTCGCCCCCGGCACCGGCACGGTCGAGCCGGGCGGGCTGAGCATTTGGCAAGGGCTCGAGATCGTGCGAGGCTGTGCGGGTCTGAATCTGGTGGGGGGCGATCTGGTCGAGGTCTCGCCGCCCTACGATCCGTCGGGCAACACGGCGCTGATCGGCGCCAACCTGCTTTATGAAATGCTCTGCGTCCTGCCCGGGGTTCCGCAGGCCAACAATGTCCAAAAGGGAGACTGGTGATGAAAAGACGTTCCTTTCTGGTGACCGGCGCGGCGACCGGCGTGGGCCTTCTGGCCGCGCCCGCCATCCTGCGCGCGCAATCGGCACCCTTGAAGGTGGGCACCTATGGCGGCTATTTCGAGGACAGCTTCAACCAGCACATCTTTCCCGAGTTCACCGCCGAGACCGGGATCGAGGTCGAATCGATCGGCACGCCCACGGGCGAGGCGTGGCTGGTGCAGTTGCAGCAGGCCGCGCGCGCCGGTCAGGCGCCGGCCGATGTGTCGATGATGGCGCAGGTCGCGCGCATCCGGGGCGAGCGCGCCGGCATCTGGGCCGAGCTTGACCCCGACGCCGTGCCCAACCGCGAGAACCTGCCCGACCATTTCGTCCACCAGTACGAGGACGGCCGCTTCTACGGGACCGGCGCGGTCAGCTGGTACATCACGCTGGTGACCAACACCGAAACCTACCCCGAGGCGCCGACCTCGTGGCAGGCATTCTGGGACGAGGAGAACCGCGACCGTCTGGGCCTTCTGGCGCTTGCGTCGAACTCGTTCCTGCTGGAAATCACCGCCGCGACCCATTTCGGCGGCACCGACATCCTGGCGACCGAGGAAGGCGTCATGGAGGTTCTGGAGAAACTGGCCGAACTGCGCCCGAACGTTCGCCTGTGGTACCGGGATGAAGGCCAGTTCCAGCAGGCGCTGGAGACGGGCGAGATCCCGATGGGGCAGTATTACCACGATGTCACGGGCCTTGCGGCGGCCGACGGCAAGCCGGTTCGCTCGACCTTCCCCGAAGAGGGGGCGGTGCTCGATTCCGGCTCCTGGGTGGTGTCCTCGGCCTCGGCGGCGATCGACCAGGCGCAGGAGTTCATCAACTACATGTCGCGCCCTGACATCCAGGCGAAGCTTGCGCGCTTCGTCGGCACGGCGCCCACGGTCGATCGCGGTCTGACCGATCTGAGCGAGGAGGAATTCGCCGCCGTCGCCTCGGAACTGCCGCCGATCCTGCCCTATTACGACCTTTACGTCGATCGCTCGGACTGGGTGAACCAGCAATGGGCCGAGATGATCACGGGCTGACAGACCGCCCGGCCCGGCGCTGACCGGGCCGGGCCCTGAAGGAGTGACGCATGACCGAGCTTTCGCTGCGCGGGCTGACCAAGCGGTTCGGCGCCGCCACGGCGGTCGAGGATGTGACGCTGGACATCCCGCATGGCAAGTTCGTCTGCCTGCTGGGCCCTTCGGGGTGCGGAAAGACGACGCTGCTGCGGCTGATCGCGGGGCTGGAGGAGCCGACATCCGGGCAGGTGCTGGTGGCCGGGCAGGACCAGACGGGCGTGCCGACGCATCGGCGCGATTTCGGCATGGTGTTCCAGTCGCTTGCGCTGTTCCCGCACCTGTCGGTGGCCGAGAATGTCGCCTATCCGCTGGCGATCCGCGGCATCGACAGGGCGACACGGCGCAAGCGCGCGGCCGAGCTGCTGGAGATGGTGCGCCTGCCCGATGTGGGCGAGCGGCGCATCCACCAGCTTTCGGGCGGGCAGCGCCAGCGCGTCGCCATCGCCCGCGGGTTGGCCATCGACCCCAAGGTCTTTCTGCTCGACGAGCCGCTCTCGGCGCTGGATGCCAATCTGCGCGAGCACATGCAGGTGGAACTGCGTCAGTTGCAGCAGCGGCTGGGCGTGACCACCGTGGTCGTGACCCACGACCAGAAGGAAGCCCTGACGATGGCCGACGTGCTGATCGTCATGGATCAGGGGCGCGTGCAGCAGATGGGCGCGCCGATGGACCTTTACCGCGATCCGGCCAATGCCTTTGTCGCCGGGTTCATCGGCTCGACCAACCTCATTCCCTGCCGGCTGTCGGGGCGGGTGCTGGACATGCCCGGCGGGCAGGTCGCGCTGGCCGACGGCGACCGCGTCAAATGCCCCGAGGGCGCGGCGGTCCTGTCCGTTCGCCCCGAGGATGTGCGGTTTGCCGAGCAGGGCCTGCCCGCCACCGTCGGCTTCATCCGCGACCTGGGTGAAAGCGTCCAGTTCGTCCTGGAACGCGACGGACAGCAGGTGACGGCGCTTTTTGCCCCGCGCGAGCGGCCCTCGGTCGGGCTGGGCGACACGGTGCGCCTGGCGTTCGAGCCGGGACGGCTGGTGGTGCTGGCGCCATGAAGGCGGTGCAGCAGAAGATCACGCCGGGCTGGCTGGGGGCGATCCCGGCGGCCTGGCTGGCGGTGCTGTTCCTGATCCCCTTCGCGATCATGCTGTCGGTCAGCGTCGCGCATCGCGTGCCCGGCGGCTTCTTCGAGCCGGGGTTCGAGCTGACCAGCTACGCGCGGCTCTTCACGCCCTTCTTCGGGCGGATCCTGCTCACCTCGGTTCTGGTCGCGGCGGGGGCGGCGCTGATCTGCGTGGCGCTCGCCTTTCCGTTCACGGTGGTGCTGACCGGCCTGCGGCGGCGCGCGCAGACGCTGGTGCTGGTGGTGCTTCTGGCGGTGCTGTCGCTTTCCGAGGTGATCATCGGCTTCTCGCTCTCGACGCTTTTGTCGCGCACGGCAGGCGTGGGCAACCTGCTGGCCTGGATCGGGCTGACCGAGGCGCCGCAGGCCTATACCCCCAGCCTTTTCGCGCTGATGGCGGGGCTTTGCTATCTGGGCTTTCCCTATGCGGTGCTGGTGCTCTACCCGCCCGTCTCGCGGCTCGACCCCGAGCTGGGCGAGGCCGCGCGGATCATGGGCGCCTCGCCCCTGCGCGCGTTCGTCACGGTGACCATGCCGGTCCTGCGCGCGCCCCTGGCCGGGGCGCTGATTCTGGTCTTCGTCTTCACGCTGGGCGCCTATCTGCTGCCGCAGCTTCTGGGCCGGCCCCGGCACTGGACGCTGTCGGTCCATATCACCGACCAGGCGATCTTCCAGTCGAACCTGCCCTTCGCCGCGGCGATGGCGGTACTGCTGCTGCTGGTAGCGCTGGCGATGGTCGGTCTGGCGCTGCTGCTGGGCCGCGAGAAGGGGACGCCGGCATGACCCGGCTCGGTCCCCTCTACCTGATCGTGATCCTTGCGCTGCTGATGGCGCCGCTGGTCGTGGTCACCGGCGTCTCGCTCAACAGCGCGCAAAGCCTGCGCTTCCCGCCGCAGGATCTGTCGCTGCGCTGGTATGGGGCGCTCTTTCAACAGGCCGACTGGCTGGGGCCACTGCGCAACTCTGTCCTGATCGCCGCGTTGGCGAGCTTGCTGGCGGTGGCCGTGGCGCTGCCGCTGGCGCTGCATGTCTGGGCGCGCGGCGGCTGGCTGGGACGCGCGCTCTACACGCTGGGGGTGGCGCCCTTCATGCTGCCGCCGGTGATCACGGCGCTGGGGTTTCTGGTCTTCTGGGTTTCGCTGGGGATGTACGGCCAGTTTTCGGCCACCGTCATTTCGCACGCGGTCTTTCTGGTCACGCTGCCGCTGGTGACCATCTCGCTGGGCCTGCAAGCGATCGACCCCGCCCTGATCGAGGCCGCGCGGGTGATGGGCGCGACCCGCGGCAAGGTCCTGCGCACCGTCGTCCTGCCGCTGGTGCTGCCCTACATGATCTCGGGCTATGCCTTTGCCTTCGTGCTCTCGCTCAACGAATACATCATCGCCTACATGGTCGCGGGCTTCACGGTCGAGACCCTGCCGATCAAGATCTTCAACAGCCTGCGCTACGGCTACACGCCGATCATGGGGGTGGTATCGGTGCTCTTTGTCGTGATCGCGGTCGTGGTCTTCTGCCTGATCGGCCGGTTCGGCAACCTGCCGCGGCTGCTTGGTGCGGAAAGGATACGGGATTGACGGGAATGACGCTCGCGCTCTGGCAGGGAGAGGGGGTGCCGGGCGATCTGCCCGCCACCCTGGCCGAGGTGGCGCGCATCGCCCGCGATGCCGCGGCCCGGGGGGCGAGCCTGCTGGTCTTCCCCGAGGGGTTTCTGACCGGCTACTACATCCCCGGTCTGGCGCCCGGCGGGCTTTCGGGGGTCGAGGAGGCGCTGGCCCGCGTCGGCGCCATCGCCGCCGAGCACGATCTGGCGCTGGTCATCGGCACCCATCTGGACGAGGGCGCGCAGCTGCGCAATTCGGCCGTGGTCTTCGATGCCACCGGCACCGAGCGCGGCCGCTATCACAAGCATACCCCCTTCGGCGCCTGGGAGCGCGAGACCTTCGCGCCGGGGACCGAGGGGCTGATCCTCGACCTTGACGGGCTGCGGGTCGGGATCGCCATCTGCTACGATGTCGAATTCCCCGAGCTGATCCGGGCCTATGCGCAGCAGGGGGCGCAACTGGTGGTGGTGCCGACCGCCCTGATGGCGCCGATGGACCATATCGCGCGCTTGATCGTGCCCGTCCGGGCGCTGGAGAACCAGATCTTCGTCGGCTACGCCAACCGCATCGGCCGCGAGCCGGGTCTTGAGTTCGTGGGTCTGTCGCGCATCTGCGGCCCCCGCGGCGAGACCGTCGCCGAGGCCGGCGACGAGCCCGCGCTGCTCCTCGCCCGGATCGAGCCGGAGGCGATTGAGCGCGAACGCGCGGAAAGCTCCTATCTGGAGGATCTGGCGAAGTTTGTATCGTTGCGACCCCGGCGCGACTGATCCGGGCGGTTCGGTCCCCTAGCCCGTGGCCGACGCATCGACCTGCGGGCGAAACCCGGCCCGGAAAAGCGCGACAACGGGGCGGGGCGTCAGCACCGAAACCTCGCCCCGCACGGGGGTCGGCCGGGCGCGGTATCCGCCGAAATGCCAGTCGAACTGCCGCCCATCCCGGATCATCACGGGCTGCGTGCCGAGGGCGAAGATCGTGCCGGAGGGCAGATCCTCGGCCCGGCCCGGATAGCTTACCTTGACCGCGCCGCGAGCGATCCGATGGGCGTGCAGCACGCGGTCAATCCACTTGGGCAGCGGGACCCCCGCGGGCGCTTCTCCATGCGCCGCCTTCCAGTACTCGACGAATTCGCGATAGCGCGCGCGCCGGCACTCGGCGCAGGGTCGATGGCCCGCGGCGAAGGCCGTCGCCTCGTCCAGAAAGAAGAGCTCGGTATAGCGGTGCGGCGCCATCAACTCGCGCTTGCGTTCCTTGAAGGCCAGCGCGCAGGTCACCCAGTTCTGGTGGGCATGGCTGCGCCGGATCTGCTGCGCGTCGTCATGCAGGATGCCGCGGTTGCCCATCAACGCGCCGCGCTCGGCCACGGCATGGATCTGGCCAAAGGGATCGACCCGGTTCTGAAGGGGCATCAGGCGCGCCTTTCGGTCAGATGGCGGTCGATCACCGCCTCGGCCATGCGCATGACGGTGCCGGGCACCTGCGCCTTCGGCAGCCGGGCAACGTCGGTCAGCGCGACCAAGGCCTCGATCCCGGCGAGGACCGACAGGCTCGCGGTCAATTCCTTGCGAAGGCGCGGCGGCAGATCCGGGGCGAGATCATCGATCGCCTGTTCCAGATAGACGACCCGCCGCGCGCCCCGGCTGCGCCGCTCGGCCGGCAGGGCAACCGCATGAGCCAGGAACTGGCGAAACGCCCCCTCGTTTTCCAGCGCCAGCCGCATCATCGCGGCCACCACCGCCAGAAGGCGCGCGCGCAGGTCGGTGGTGCCCTTCACCACCTCGGCATAGGGCGGCACCAGCGGGGCGAGGCCTGCCTCCACCGTCAGGGCCTGCGGGTCCGAGAAATAGCGATAGGCCGTCGCGCGGGAGATCCCGTGCTCCGCCGCGGCCGCGGCCACGGTCACGGGTTGGTCCCGCGCCATCAGCTTGCGTGCGCCATCCAGGATTGCGTCGCGGGTGCGTTGCTTCTGCCTCGTGCGTTCGGTCTTCGTGGTCATGGTGCCTCGGCTGCGGATTTTTATTGAGACAAGTGTCTCACGATGATATGTGCAGTCTCGCGGCGGGAATCAGTCCCGTCAAGGAGAAACCGATAGATGTCAGATAATCGTCATTTCGATGTTTTCGGCCTGCTGGTCAGCTTCCGCGTCCTGCCCGAAGAGGTCGCCGACAAGTTCACCCTGATCGAAGCCTGGGTGCCGCCGGGGCTGGGCGCGCCGATGAACGCCCATCCCGGCGAGAGTGAGGTGTTTCGCGTGCTCGAGGGGGCGTTCGACTTCGTCATCGACGGCCGGACCCATCGCGCGCAGGCGGGTCAGACGCTGGTCGTGCCCGATGGCGCGCCGCATGCCTTTCGTTGCACGGGCGACCGGCCCGGGCGTCTCATGATCGTCAACGCGCCGGGGCGGGTGCATGTCGATTTCTTCCGTGGCGTCGGCCGGCCGATGGCCGATGACCGGACCCTGCCGGAGCCGCCCGCCGGCCCGCCAGACATGGCGCGGGTGATGCAGATCGCCGCCGCGACCGGCATGACCCTTCTTCCCCCGCAGGAGGCCGCCCAATGACCCAGTTCGAGCTTACGGCCCGTCCGCGCTGCCTGCCGGCGCTGGCCCGCATTCAGTTGCGTCTGGCCACGCTCTATCTGCTCGCCGGGCTGGCCTTCGGCATCGCCATGGCCGCGAGCGGCGATTTCACGCTGAAGGGGGTGCATGGCCACATGCATTTGCTGGGTTGGGTGACGCTGGCCGCCACCGGCCTTGTCTATGCCGCCGCACCCGAGATCGCCGCCGAACGGCTGGCCCGCTGGCACGTTGCCCTGCACAACCTGGGCCTGCCGATCATGCTGGGGGCGCTGGCCGCCTATCTCTCCGGCATACCGGCCGCCGAGCCGGGGATCGCGCTGGGGGCGATCCTGTCCAGTCTGGGCCTCGCGGCCTTCACGCTGGCCGTCTGGCGCGCGCTCTAGGCGCGCCAGACCATTCCATTCGTCACGGGTTACGAGCGAGCGCCTCGGCGCGCCTCTTCAGCCCGGCATTGGCCGCCGCGAAGCCCGGTTCGAACTGCCGCACGTTCATCACCCAGAGCAGCACGCCGCGAAACCGCTCGCCCTGCACCAGCCGCGTGCCGCCCTCCTCGGGGTGCAGGGTGAAGCGATGCTCGCCATCGAAAAGGCCCGGCAGGCCCAGGCGGCCCAGCCAGCGCAGTTCCTGTCCCGGTCGCGCCGTCAGGATCCGCGGGCGAAACGTGATCCGCCCGCCAGCGGGGGTCTTCATTACCAACCTGAGCCGCGCGCCTTCGACGAACTCGCCGTCGACGCGGTCCGTGTTGGGGTTCCAGCCCTGGTGCTCGCGCGCATCCGTCAGAAGGTGCCAGACGAGCGCGGGCGGGGCGGCGATGAATGCCTCCGTGCGGATCTCGGCCATGCGGAGAAGACGGGCGGTGGCGCGTTCCACAAGGCGCCGGGGGGAGGGGAGTTTCAGTGCGTATGGCATCTCGGACCTCGGGTTGAGCTGCGGCATACCTAACCAATCCTAGGACATACGAGAATTGCCTAAACATCAATCTCTGCTATAGAGAAATGCATGATCACCCCGTCGATACCCTGGGACCATTGGCGCAGCTTCGCGGCGGTGGCCGAGCACGGCAGCCTCTCGGCCGCGGCGCGCGCGCTGGGCCTGACCCAGCCGACCCTCAGCCGCCATGTCGATCTGCTGGAAGAGGCGTTGGGCGCGAAGCTTTTCCTGCGCGCGCCGCAGGGCACCGATCTCACCGATCTGGGCCACGACCTGCTGCCCGAGGCGCGGGCGATGGTCGCCGCGGCGGGCGCGCTGGAGCGCACGGCCTCCGCGCCCATCGGGGAAATGCGCGGCACGGTGCGGCTTGCGGCGAGCGAGATGATCGGGACCGAGGTGCTGCCAGGCGTGCTGGCGCCGCTGATCGCCGCGCATCCGGGCCTGACGGTGGAATTGGTGTTGTCGAACCGCAACGAGGATCTGTTGCGCCACGCCGCGGATCTGGCAGTGCGCATGGTGCGGCCCACACAGAGCGGGCTGGTGGCGCGCAAGATCGCCGAGTTGCGCTTCGGCCTTTACGCCCATCGCGCCTATCTGAAGCAACACGGCACACCGCGCGTGCCGGCGGATCTGGCAGGCCATGCGCTGATCGGGCCGGACCGGGACGCGGGCGCGCTGGCGGCCTATGCGGCGGTGGGCATTGCGCGCAAGATGCTGCGCTTTCGCTGCGACAGCGACAGCGCCCAGCTCAACGCCCTGCGCGCAGGGCTGGGCATCGGCGCCGCGGCGCGTGGCGTGGCGGCGCGGCATATCGAATTGACGCCGGTGCTGCCCGGCGCGTTCGGCCCGGTGCTGGAATGCTGGCTGGCGATGCACGCGGATCTGCGGGGAAGTGCCCGCGTGCGGCTGGTCAACGAACATCTGACCCGGCATCTGCCCCGGGCGCTTGCGGGCTGATCGGGCGCGGCCGTCGCCCCGGCGGCAAGCCGGCGCCTCTGCGTCGGTTACTGGGTCAGATCGCCCCGTTCGACCGTGACGCGGGCCAGATGGTTCGTGCCGCTCTGATGGACCAGCAGCGCCTGGCCGTCCAGCGTCGGGCGCATGTGCCGCAGGATGCCGGCCTTGACCGGCCCGGACGGGATCGGCCAGCTCTGGAAGCTCTCGGCTTCCGGGTCGAACCGGACCAGCATGTCGGGCCGCACGGCGCTCTCGTTATACCAGACCGCGCCATCGAAAACGGCGATCGCATAGGGATGCGAACCCGGCCCGCTGGGCGACTCCCATTCCCGGATCTCACCGCTTTCGGGGTCGTAGCGTCCCAGTCGGCCGAGCCCGGAATTGACCCACCAGACGATGCCGTCGGCGTCGATATCGAGGCGACGCACGGTGGTCCCTTCCGCAGGCAGGGGGATTTCGGTCACCTCCATCGTGCCGGGGTCGATGCGCAGCAGGCAGTTCGCCCCGTTGCACGAGACCCAGACGGTGCCATCCTCGGCGATCTTCAGACCGTAGGGGCGCGCGCTTGCGCGGGGGCTTTCGGCCAGGCGCACCTCGCCGGTTTCCGGGTCCAGCCGGCCGATCATGTTGCTGTGCTGCAGGCTGAACCAGAGGATCCCGTCGGCGTCGAATTCGGCCGTATGCGGGTCGCGCGCGGCCTCGTCGGGCATGGGGTATTCGGTGATCTCGCCGGTCTCGGGGTCCATCCGGCCCATGGTGGCGTTGCGGTTGCCGGTGTACCAGATCGTGCCGTCCGGCCCGATGTTGACCGAATGAGGCCGCGCGCCGGGGGGCAGGGCGAACTCTTCCATCTCGCCGGTGGCCGGGTCGAGCCGGCCGAGAATGTCGAGCCACTGGCCCACCCACCAGATGCTGCCGTCCGGCGCCTCGACCGGGTCGCGGGACCGCTGGCCCAGCGTCGGCACCTTCCATTCCTCGAAACGGACCGTCAGCGGGCCATCGACCGCCGTCGCGGCGCGATTGTCGGGGGGGGGGAATTGCGCGGCCAGATAGCCGGTGATTTCCTCGTCAAGCGCGGCATCGTCCGACAGGTCGATCATGGTCGAGATGAGGAACCGCCAGTCCTGCTGGCTGTAGCCGGAGCTGCGCTCGATGAGGTTCACCCCGTGGCAGGCGGCGCAGACCGCTTCGACCGTGTCGCGGCCGTCGCCCTCGGGCAAGGCGGTCGCGGTGGTGGGCAGGAGAAGGGCGGTCGTCAGGAGGGTGGTGCGAAGGCTCAGGCGTGTCATGATCCCGCTTTCATCCGTTTCCGTCATCCGGACAGGGTAGCCGATGCCCGTGAAAAGCGGAAACCCGGATATTATTTTTACCCGCGCGGGCCTTCACAACCCCGCCAGCCGCGCGCTCAGCCCAGCAGGCCAAGGACCGCGCCGCCCAGTGCCGCGACGATCACCACCAGCCAGGGCGGCGCTTTCCACGCCATCAGCAACACGAAGCACGCCAGCGCCAGGGTGAAATCGCGCAGGTCGCCGATCGCGCTGGTGAAGACCGGATGATAGAGCGCCGCGCCCAGGATGCCCACCACGGCGGCATTGGCTCCCTGCATCAGCGATTGCGCCGGCGCCATCGCGCGGAACCTGTCCCAATAGGGCAGAACGCCGATCAGCAGCAGGAAGCCCGGCAGGAAGACGGCGATCAACGCAAGCGTTGCGCCCAGAACACCGTTCGGCTCGGGCCCGAGGACCGCGCCGAGATAGGCCGCGAAGGTGAAAAGCGGCCCCGGCACCGCCTGCGCCGCGCCATAGCCCGCAAGGAACTCGTCGGGCGTGACCCAGCCGGGTTGCACGACCTCGGCCCGCAGAAGCGGCAGGACGACGTGGCCGCCGCCGAAGACCAGCGCGCCCGCGCGGTAGAAACTGTCGATGATCGCCAGCGCCTGGCCTTGGCCGGCCAGAAGCGGCAGCACCGCCAGCAGGCCGAGAAAGGCGAGAAGTGCGCCCAGGGCCACCCGGCGCGAGACCGGCATGGCGACCTGCCCGCCGATCTGCCCGCCAACCGGGGTCCCGGCGCCGCGCCCCAGCGCCAGACCCGCCAACCCGCCCAGCACGATGGCGCCCACCATGCCGAAAGGGCCGGGCACGAAGGCAAGCACCGCCACCGCGCCCACCGCGATGCTGGCGCGTTCGCGATCAGGGCAGAGGTGGCGCGCCATCCCCCAGACGGCCTGGGCGATGATCGCCACCGCGACGATCTTCAACCCGTTGAGCGCGCCCGTGCCCAGCGGCCCGGTGATCGAGGCCGCGGTCATCGCGAAAAGAAGAAGCACCAGCGCCGAGGGCAGCGTGAAGGCGGTGAACGCGGCAAGGGCGCCCAGCCAGCCTGCGCGCATCATTCCCAGCGCAAACCCCACCTGGCTCGATGCCGGGCCCGGCAGGAACTGGCAGAGCGCCACCAGATCCGCATAGGCCGGGTCGCTCAGCCAGCGACGGCGCGTGACCAGCTCATCCCTGAAATAGCCCAGATGCGCGATGGGGCCGCCGAAACTGGTCAGGCCCAGTTTCAGGAACGCCAGAAAAACCTCGCCCGCCGTGCCTTGGTGCCCGCCCCCTTCGGTCCTGTCCATGAGGCCCCTTTCTTGCATCCGCGTCCCCCGCGCCGCCGACGCGCCAACCTGGCACGGGCGATCTGGTCTGCGTTGATAGCGGCTGGGCGACGGCTTGGCGAGCGGCGGGCGGTGGCGGCGCGCCGGACTGTCACAGGCGCGGCGATTGTCATGAAACTGTCATGCAAGCGTGGCAATGCCGTTACATCGCGCAGCTAGGCTAGGGCCAGCCTGCGCAAGACCCGAGAATCGACCGACGCCGCGGGCCAACGCACAGATTGAATGGAGACACCATGACCCGTCTGTCCCTATTGCTTTCCTCGGCTGCGTTCGCGCTTGCGAGCACCGCCACCGCCCAATCGGTGGACCCGAACCTGCCCGACTACCAGCCCGTCTCGGGCGTGTCGGGCAACCTGGTCTCGATCGGCTCGGATACGCTGAACAACCTGATGACGCTTTGGTCGGAAGGTTTCCGCAGCTTCTACCCCAACGTCGCGATCCAGATCCAGGGCGCCGGGTCGGGCACCGCCCCCCCCGCGCTGGTCGAGGGCACCGCCCAGTTCGGCCCGATGTCGCGCCCGATGCGCGGCACCGAGATCGAGGAGTTCGAGGCCCGCTACGGCTACGAGCCGACCCCGATCCGCGGCGCCATCGACGCGCTGGGTGTCTTCGTGCACCGCGACAACCCCGTCGAGTGCCTGTCGCTGCAGGAAGTCGACGCCATCTTCTCCTCGACCCGGTCGGGCGGCGCCGATGCGGCGATCACCACCTGGGGCCAGGTCGGGCTGGAGGGCGAATGGGCCGACCGTCCGATCGCCATGTATGGCCGCAATTCGGCCTCGGGGACCTATGGCTACTTCCGCGAAGTGGCCCTGTTCGGCGGTGACTACAGCCCCGAAGTGCGCGAGCAGCCGGGCTCCTCGACCGTGATCCAGGGGGTCGCCGCCGACGTCAACGGCATCGGCTACTCGGGCATCGGCTATGCCACGGCCGACGTGAAGGCGATCAGCCTGCGCGGCCCGGACGGGGAGTGCTTCGACGCCACCGCCGAGGATGCCTCGTCCGGCAACTATCCGATCGCGCGGTTCCTCTACATCTACATGAACGTCGATCCGAACGCCCAGCTGGAGCCGCTGCGCGCCGAGTTCGTGCGCTACGTCTACAGCCGTCAGGGCCAGGAAGACGTGGTGCGCGCGGGCTTCTTCCCGCTGGTGCGCGCGATTGCCGACCAGGACCTCGAGGCCTTCGGCCTGAGCGCGACGAACTGATCGCGACCTGACCCGCGGGTCGGCAACCTGCCGGCCCGCCCCCCCTTGTCCTTCCTCGCAAGAGCCTCTCATGCCTGACACATCCGCGCCCGCCGAGCACAGCGCCGAAGCCCGCGCGGAGCGTCGCCGCCTGCGCAGCATGGACACACGGCGCAGCGTGATCTGGGGCGAGAAGATTGCCGGCGGCGTCATCACCGTGGGCGGGCTGATGGTGATCCTGGCGGTGCTGGGGATCATGGTGTTCCTGTTCCGCGTTGTCATGCCGCTGATGGCGGGCGGCGAGATGCTGGGCAATGCCCGCTACCAGCTGGACACCGAGCAGGACGTGATCTGGGTGAATGGCGACGAATTCCAGACGCTGGGCCTGGCGGTGGCCGCCGAGGGTCGTGTCATCACCTACCATGTGCCCTCGGGCACCGAAGTGGCGCGCGATCAGTTCGATTTCGACGGCGCGCAGGTGACGGCGGTTTCGGGAACGCTGGCGCGTGACCGGGTGGCCCTTGGCTTCGACGACGGAACCGTGCGCTTTGCCACGCTGGGTTTTCAGGCCAGCACGACCGCGCGGCGCAACCTGCCTGAGGGGCTGACCCGGCTCGATGACCGCGACCGGATGCGCGACGGGCGCGTCTTCACCGAGGTGGGCACCGGCGATTTTCGCACGCTGTCAAGCGATGTGGACCTGAGTGCGCCCGAGCAGATTTCCGACCAGCCCATCGTGGCGGTCGATTACCGCGTTGGCGGCACGCGCGAGCGCCCGACGCTTGCCTTTGCAACGGTAGATGCCGCGAACCAGGTGCGCGTCAGCCGCTCGCGGATCCAGGTCAACATGATGACCAACGAGCAGACGGTGACGACCACGACATCGGACCTGCCGTCGCTGAACCTGGCGCCCGGGGTTTCGGTCACCGGCATCCTGCTGTCCGGCACCGGCGACCGCGCCATCGTTTCGACCGACGACGGGTTCGTGCACCGCTACGATCTGCGCAACATGGACGCGCCGTCGCTAGCCGAATCGCGCCGCGTGGGCGACGAGGGGGTGGCGGTGACCTCGATGACCTTCCTGTCGGGCGAGGAATCGCTCGTGGTCGGCAGCGAGGACGGCACCATCTCCGTCTACTTCCGCCTGCAGACGGGCACCACGGCGACCACCGACGGACGTGAACTGATCCGCGCCCGCACCCATGCGCCGATGCCCGCCGCCATCGTCGATCTGTCCGAGGCGCAACGGCAGAAGGAATTCGTGGCCGTCGATGCCCTGGGCAATGTCTGGGTCTATCATTCGACCTCGGATCAGATCCTGTTCGAACTGGCGCGTTCGGGCGATGTCACCATCGACTCGACGGCGATGATCTTTCCGCGCTCGAACGGTGTGATGTTGGTCAGCCAGGGCGGCGAGGTGGAGGCCTGGCAATACCGGCAGGCGCATCCCGAGGTCACGCTGCGCGTCCTCTTCGGCCGCATCTGGTACGAGGGCTACATGGAGCCCACCTTCGTCTGGCAATCCACCGCCGGCACCGATCTGGCCGAACCCAAGTATTCGCTGGTCCCGCTGATCTTCGGCACGATGAAGGCCGCGTTCTACGCCATGCTCTTCGCCGTGCCCATCGCGCTTGGCGCGGCCATCTACACCTCGGAATTCGTCGACCGGCGCGTGCGGGCGACGGTGAAGCCGATGATGGAGATGATGGAAAGCCTGCCCACGGTGGTTCTGGGCTTCATCGCCGCGCTGGTGCTGGCGCCCCTGGTCGAGGAATGGATCGGCGCGGTGCTTCTGGGCTTCTTCGCGCTGCCGATGGGTCTGATGCTGGGCGCGTTCGGCTGGCAGATGCTGCCGCCCAATCTGGCGATCCGGTTAGACGGGTTTCCCAAGTTCTTCCTGATGGGCGCCTCGATCCTGCTGACTGCGCAGATCGCCGTCTGGCTTGGGCCGCTGTTCGAGGCCGCGCTTTTCTACGGCGACTTCAAGGCCTGGACGACGGGGCGGATCGGCGCCGGCACGCCCTTCATGTTCCTGATCCTGTTCCCATTGTCCTACCTGCTCGTGGCGTTCGCCTTCCGCAAGGCGCTGGGGCATCACTACCGTGCCTTGCTCGCGGATCGGGGCCGGGCCGCCGCGGGCCGCATCGATGCGTTGCGCTGGCTGGCGATGCTGGGGGGGGCGATGCTTCTCTCCTACGGCTTCGCGGCCACGCTGACCGCCGTCGGCTACGACCCGCGCGGGGGCTTCATCGACAGCTACCAGCAGCGCAACGCGCTGGTCGTGGGCTTCATCATGGCCTTCGC
>CAZKSE010000050.1:0-20094 GCA_964555305.1 uncultured Rhodobacter sp.
CGACGACGTCATTGGGCTGGAAATTCGCCACGCGGTAGGGGCCGGTGCCGATGGGGGCGAAGTTCTGATCGGTGCATTCCGGCGCGCGCGCGCCGACGCAGTCCTCGAACTGCGCCCGCTGAAGGATTGGCGATCCGGCGCCCACGAAGGGGATGTAGGGGTTCGGCGTGGCGTCGGTGAAATTGACGATGATCGTATGGTCGTCCGGCGTCTCGACACTTTCGATGCCGGCGAAACGGTCGCGATAGGCGCATCCCCCTGCCGGATGGGTGCAGTATTCATAAGTAAAGGCCACGTCGGACGACGTAACCTCCGTCCCATCCGACCACAGCAAGCCCTCCTGCAGGTGCCAGGTGATCGTCTTCAGATCCTCGCTGACCCCGCCGTTTTCCAGGGTCGGAAGCTCCCGGGCCAGCCACGGGATCAACTCGGCCTGCGGATCGAAGCGGGCCAGCGGCTCCAGCACGATCGACGCGGCATTCATTTCCTTGTTCCCGCCCGACAGATACGGATTCATCGTCGAGATGGCCTGCCAGTAGATCATGTTCAGATGACCGCTGGAGCCGCGCTCGCGCTCTTCGGCCGCGGCGAATGCCGGCACCAACGCCAGCACCGCCACCGCCCCCATCAATCTTGTTCTCCGTTTCATGCACCCTCTCCTTTTATGATTGTCCCAAGTGATCCGGACCCGGCGACGCCTGCCCCCGCCCCGCATCAATCGCAGGCGCAGCAGGTGCGCCTTCGGCGCCGTTGGTCGACGCAACCGATCCGGTCGGTCCCCCCCGGCTATGTGATCGATCCTTTCACGACCGGCGGCGCGGCAAGGCTTTCGATGGCATACTGGGCATGCAGTGCAGCCCCAAGGGCAAGGCAGTCCTCGTCAATTCTGAACTTCGGGTTATGGTGAGGATAGACCGCGCCGATCCGCGCGTTCCGAACGCCGATAAACGCAAAGAGACCGGGGTAATCCTCAAGAAAGTCGGCAAAATTCTCCGAAGCCATCAGGGTGGGAAACGCCGCGAGCGAACCCTCGAGACCCAGGTTGACGGCCGCCTTTCGGGCGATGTCGCTGCACTGCGGATGGTTGATCACCGCCCCGAAGCCTGTGCCGATCACCACCTCCGCGGTTGCGCGGTAGGTCTCGGCCGTCGTGCGCGCGACCCGCTCTATCGCCTCGATCATCTGTGCCCGCACCTGCGGCGAGGTGGTCCGCAACGTGCCGGACAGGGTCACCTTTTCCGGGATGACATTGGCGCTGCTTCCGCCTGAAATGGTTCCGAAACTCAATGTGACGGGGGCGGCCGGATCGATCTCGCGGCTGGCGATGGCGGCGCAATTCATCACGATCGCGGCGGCGGCGATGATCGGATCGACCCCTCGGTTCGGATAGGCGCCATGCGCCCCGACACCCCGAACCGTGATCTCGACCTTGTTCACCGCGGCCATCCGCGGCCCCGGCTCGACCGAGATCAATCCGGTCTCCAGCTCCGACCACAGGTGAATGCCGAAAATCGACTCCACCGGATACTTGGCAAGCTCTTCCTTGATCTCGGATGTGCCCTTGCCGACTTCCTCCGCCTGCTGAAAGCACAGCTTCACCGAGCCCTGCAGGTCGGATGACCGCTCGAGCAGGATCTTCGCCGCACCCAGAAGCATCGCCGTATGCCCATCATGCCCACAGGCATGCATGACCCCGGGAACGCGGGATGCATACGGCAGGTCATCGTTCTCCTCCTGGATCGGCAGCGCATCGATATCGGCCCGCAATGCCACCATCCGGTCGTCACTCTGCCCGCGCACCGTCGCCACGAGGCCATGCGCGCCGACCCGCACAAAGGGCACGCCCATCGCCTCCAGTTCGGCCGCGATGAAGTTGGCGGTATTGACCTCCTTCAGCGACAGTTCCGGATTGGCGTGAAGATGGCGGCGAACCTTCAGAAGGTAGTCGTGATGGAATCCGGCGCGATCGAAAACAGTCATGACCCGTCCTCAGTACTGACCGAGCGTGGCACCCGGCGGGTCACGAAACCCGGCCAAACGGACCACGATGTTGATTGATATATCCCGGCTCGATCTCACCCGGACACTGTGGTCATATCCCGCCGGCAGATCAACCCCCCCTTCCCGGCCGGGGAACGCCTCAACGGGGCGCGCCAACCCACGCCGCGGTTCACGACCGACCGCCCCGGCAGCACCGCGCGATCGCGCAGCGGTGGCGCGAAAAGCTGACAGCAAATAAACGCTCCGCCCGCAACTGCCATACGCTTGCCATACGCTTGCCATACGCCTGCCATACGCTTGCCATACGCATCCTGAACGGCGCGATCAGACGGTCAGCCCGCCTCCTTCACCGCCGAGAGGAACTGCTGCGTGCGCTCCCGCTGGGGGTTGCCAAAGAGTTCGTCCGGTGTCCCCTGTTCCTCGATCCTGCCGCCAAAGAAGAAACAGACCCGGTCCGAGATGTCGCGCGCAAACCCCATCTGATGCGTCACCATCAACATGGTAAGGTTGTGTTCGGCCACCAGCCGCCGGATGACGTTCGTCACCTCGCCGATCACCTCGGGGTCCAGCGCCGAGGTCACCTCGTCGAACAGCATCACCTTCGGCCGCATCGCCAACGCCCTGGCGATCGCCACCCGCTGTTGCTGGCCTCCCGAAAGGCGCGACGGGTGCTGGTCCTTCTTCTCGATCATGCCGACCATGTCGAGCAATTCTTCGGACCGCTCCCGCGCCTCGGCCTTCGACAGGCCGAGGACCTGCACCGGGCCTTCCATGCAATTCTGCAGCGCGGTCATGTGCGGAAAGAGATTGAAATGCTGGAAACACATCCCGATCGAGGATCGCATCCTGCGCAGATAGCGCTCGTCCGCAGGAACCAGTTTTCCGCGTTTTTCCATATGCGTGAGGGGTTTGCCGTCAACGTAGATGACGCCCCCATTTACCGTCTCGAGCGTCATCAGCATCCGCAGGACGGTCGTCTTGCCCGATCCCGAAGGGCCGATGATCGTCACCATCTCGCCCTCGGCCACGTCGAGATCAAGCTTGTCCAGAACGACCAGCGATCCATAGCGCTTGGTGACGTTCATGAACCGAACCATGGGGCGTTGGCCCTCGGGCAGCTCCAGCGGATAGTCGGAAAGATCCATGGTTCACATTCCCATCTTGCGGCGCATCCACCCCTCGAAGAGCCGTACCAACCCGGCCGCCGGCAACGAGATCGCGAGAAAGATCACGCCGACCATCGTGAGGGGTTCGAGGAAACGGTAATGCTCGGCACCGATTGCGTTGGCGGTGTGCATCAGCTCGGCCACGCCAATGACGCTGAGCATTGGCGTGTCCTTGAAGATGCCGACCAGGTAATTGCCCAGACCCGCGATCGAGGGTGGCAGCGCCTGCGGGATGACGATGCGCAGATAGGTGTCGCGGGTGGACATGTTGATCGCCCGGCAGGCCTCCCACTGCCCTTTCGGCACGGAATCGATCCCCGCGCGGTAGACTTCGGAAAGATAAGCCGAATAGTGCAGTCCGATGGCGATCATGCCAGCGGTCCAGGGCGACAGTCGGATACCGAACTGCGGCCCGACGTAGAAGACGAAGAAGATCTGGAGCACCAGTGGCGTCGAGCGAATGAACTCCACGAATTCGCGCACGACGAAGGTGAGCATCCCCCACGGCGTGCGCTGCGCCAATGCAAGTGCAAGGCCCAGGAAGATGGCGATGACATAGCCGATACCCGCCGCTGCCAACGTGTTCAGCGTGGCCGCGAGCAAGCGCGGCAGGATCTCGAAGGTGAAGGCCCAGTTCCAGTCGAACCTCATGCGCGCCCCAACCTCCGCGCCACGACGCGCTCAAGCCAGCGCATGAAAGGTGTCACGAGGAACCGGGCAAGGACGTAGTAGACGAGCAACGCGATGCCAAAGGCCTGGGCCGAAAGGAAGGTCGAGGCATTGATCTGCCGCGCCTGGAACATCAGGTCGGCGACCGCGATCAGTGAGACGAGCGCGGTGCCCTTGAGAAGCTCGATCAGCAGGTTGCCCCAAGGCGGCAGCATGATCGCCAGCGCCTGCGGCAGGATAATCCGCCGCATACGCTTCGCCGGCGACATGGAGAGCGCGTAGGCCGCCTCCCATTGCCCTTTTGGCACCGACTGGATGGCGCCGCGCACCAACTCTGCCCCGTAGGCGCCGATATTGAGGCCGACCGACAGAAAACCCGCGGTGAACTTGTCCAGCGTGATGCCGAAAAGTGGCAGCACGAAAAAGATCCAGTAGAGCTGGACTAGGAGCGACGTGCCGCGAAAGATCTCGATATAGACAACCGCCGGCGTGCGGATCAGCCAGTTGCCCGACAGCTTGCCAAGCCCCATGACAAGCGCCACCGCAATGGCAACAAGCGTGGCGAGCAGGAATTGGGCAATCGTGACAAGCGTGCCGTCGGCAATGCGTGGTCCGTAGGCCACGACGAAATCCCAGATCGACATCTGCAACCCCTGTCGCCGGAAGGATGCGGGAGGCGGCTCGCCGCCGCCGCCCGCTACACGTCAGCGGTTGGCGCAGACCCACTCGGTCGTCACGTCGCCCGGCAGCGAGTTTTCGTCGTAGCCGTACTCAGCAACCACTGCCAACATCTCATCCGAGCCCAGGTATTCCGCCTGCGCCTCGTTGAAGGCCGCGACAAAGTCCTCGTCGTCCGGGTGGAAAGCAATGCCGGCCCAGTTGATCAGCTCTTCGGGCATCGCGCCCGGATCGGTCACGTCGAGCGCGCCATCGCTGCTGTCGGCAAGCTGGCGCATCGTGAAATAGGTCCCCGCCCCTGCATCGGCGCGACCGGCGCGGACCGCGGCCAGAATTTCGGTCGGGCCGGGCACCTGCATGATGTTGGCATCTTCGACGCCCGCTTCGCGCGCCTGCTCGATGTTGGAATACCCAGCCCCCGTCACCATGACCGCGCCGCTTTCACGGACGTCTTCGTAGTTGCCGATCTCCATCGGATTGCCCGCCTCTACGAGAAAGGCATCACCGATCCGCGCCATCGGTTCCGAGAAGGCGACATTGGCGCAGCGAGAGGACAGGATGTTCATGCCGCCGGTGATGATGTCGAAACGCCCCGCCTGCAAGCCTGGTATCAACCCGCCCCATTCGGTCTGCACAGGCTCAATGTTCGTATGGCCCATCTTCTCGAGCACGCCGAGCGTGTGAGCGTTCACGAATCCCTGCGGCGATCCATCCTCGCCCGGAAAAGCGAAGGGGATCTCGTTGGCAAAGCCCAGGCGGATCGGCTGACCCGCCTCGATCCGGTCCATCAGCGGCCCCGCCATCGCCATGACCGACGTGGCACCCAAGGCAATGCTTGCCACCAGGGTCTTGGTCAGGATCTTCTTCATCGCGGTCTCCCTCCTGTTTCGCAGTGGACGGCCCGGCGTTGGGCCGCTTCATTGTTGTATACATCTTCACCGATCAGGTCTGGCTGTCAAGTTCGTGACCGTTGAGGTAAGCGAGACGGCTGGACAAAACCGGAGCGCACACGCAAATCGATGAGACGTTGTGTACAGGCGATTTCCGGTCGAGGAGGCGCGACCGAATGAACATCGAGAGCCGGCCGACCACGGAAACGGGGCGGGATCGCTTCAACAGGATCCATGATGAGATCCGCAGCCGTATCTGTCTGCTGGACTACGCGCCCGGCACGCGCCTGTCGGAAGAGACACTCGCGGCCGAGTTCGGCATCAGCCGCACCCCGTTGCGCCGGGTTCTGGCCCGGTTGGAGACCGAAGGGCTGTTGAAGTCGGTACACGGCGTTGGCACGTTCGTCACCGACGCCGAACTCGACGAACTTGCACAAACCTACAGGCTGCGGCTGGAACTGACCGAGTTGATCGGCAGGCTGGACCCGGTGACGCCCTCACCGAAGCTGATTGCCGAACTCTCGGATCTGTCGCGCCGCGCAAAGGCCTTGCGCGCGTCACCCGACCCACGCCAGTTCGCGCAGCTCGACAAGGATTTTTTTCTGGCACGCATGCAGCTGTCCGCGAACGCGCCCTTGCGCGCCATCAACGAACAGCTCTACTTTCGAACCACACGGATCTGGCTGAAGGCGGTTTTCGCTGGCCAAGTGAACCTCGTCGAGGAAATCGAACTGCTCGACCGCGAGCTGGAGACGGTTGGCCGCGCATTGGAGACGGCAGATTTACGCACCGCGGCGCTGATCCATCGGGCGCATCTGTCGATGAGTTTCGAACGCCTGCGAAATGCTCATCGTGGTGTCGAGCACATCGCAAAAGCACTGGCGGCCGATGTCTCGAACGACCCGACACCCGAACAGGTCACACCTGCTCCCTAACCCTCACTGCCCGAACGGTTATGCGACGGGGCGCGCGCTCAGAACAGGTCGTCCTGATGGCGATCGTCTTCGGCCGGACCATACATGTTGATCTCCATGCCGCAGGCGATCAGCTTTGCAATGGGCTTCTTCCAGGACATCTTCTTCTCCTCTTTCATCGGAATTGTAGCTTAGACATCAGACCCGAAATCCCGCTTCACTGCATTAAGCCGACCCTGCCATTCGGGCCGCAATGTGATTCCAAGGCCGACGGGTCATACGCTGTGCAGACCGGCCGCACCCCCATCAAAGGCGCGGCCGAGCACTCTCATTCGGGCGTGATCCTGTGGATCTCGCCTTCGTCAATGGCGGTGTAGAGACTGCCATCGGGTCCGAGGACCAGCGACCGGAAACGGCCGGCCGCCATCGGCAGATCCATCTCGGTCACATCGTTTACCGAAAGCCCGTCTTCTGCGATGTCGATGACATCGATCCGTTGACCGACAGGGGTTCCGCCGAAGCCAATCCCCATGAAACCCACGGCCATGCGGCCTTCCCAATCGCCCCATTGCTCGCCGGACAGGAACGCAACTGAGGACATTCCCTGCGACAGGCCGTTGTTCTCCCAGGCCGGCGGCATGGCATCCGGATAGGTTTCGAAGTCGGTCATCGGCATGTAGGCCGCGCGTTCTTCGGGGTCCATCGCTTCCATCTGCATGGGCTCGTAGCCGCAATAGCCGTCGGGGCACTCTCCCCGTCCCGCCATGTTCGGTCGCGGGTCCCACCCGCCATTGCCGCCCGGCACCAATGCCGTGATCTCGTCGGAATGCCAGGGGCCGTGTTCGGCCGCAATCGGCTGGCCGGTGGCCGGGTGGAAGGCAATACCCTGCACGTTGCGGTGTCCGTAGGAATAGATCCGCGGGTCGAAACCCTCGGGCGCGTCGTTGCCCTCGGCGGCATTTCCGTCGCGGTCGATACGGATTACCTTGCCCCCCAGACGGGTCGGGCTTTGCGGGACCTCGGCATTGTGGGTGTCGCCGGTGGTCAGATAGAGATAGCCATCCGGGCCGAAGCGGACACGTCCGCCATTGTGAGCACCGGGGCCACCGAAGGGCTGGTCAGTGGCCTCGGGTTTGTAGGGAACGTCCTCGATCAGATCGGTGCGGTCGTCGATTTCGGAAAAGTCGTCGCTTACCGTGAACCGCATCAGGCGGTTCGTGCCGGGCTCCGTCATGCTGGAGGTCGAGTAGACATAGACATAACGATTGTCGTCGAAGTCAGGGTCGACGGCAATGCCCATCATCCCGGCCTGCCCCTCGCAAAAGAGATCGTCGCTGCTCAACGCGTAACCGTCGGTGCCGGTCATCCCGAGAAGGTTGTTCACGTCGCCATCCGGCATGAGAACAGAAAGGCCACGGCACTTTTCGGTGAAGAACATGGTGCCGTCGTCCAGGAAAGCCATGTCCCACGGCTCCTCCAGATCGAAGAGAACCGTCTCGGAACTGAGCGTTGGCGCGTCGGCCTTGGCCGCGCCGGCCAGCAGCCCATAGGCGGAAGTCGATGCCATGGCTGCGCAAAGCATCCATGAGGTCGCGTTCTGTTTCATGTGATTCCCCTCCCGGTGGCGTGAGAACTGGTGACACAACACAACAGGACTAATTGTCGCAGGATAGGTTGCGAGGCCGTCCGGCGTCAACTTTCTTCTGTCCTGCCGTGATATCGCACCCGGCCGCCGCCCTTCAGAGCCAAAGCGCACGGGTTTCAAGAGCATGTCGCTGCTGGCGCTGAGGTTCGATTGGCTTACAGCCGGCGGGCGAGAACAGATTCAGGGTAGGCCTACCAAAGCTGCTGAGGTCTGAGCGGGGTCCGCCCAAGGTTCAGCCCATGAGCCATCCGGATCCGCGCCTCGGCGGCGTTGGCGAGCGTTTCGGCTTCGGCTAGTGCTGCCAGGAGCCGGGTGGAGGCGTGATCGGTGAGAAGCCGTGCAGCCAGCCGCGCCTCGCCCGAGTCGAGCAGGATTTCGGCGCTGCGCAGCAGATCGGGCAGGTCTTTGGCCAGCCGCGCTTCTGTTGCTCGGCAGTGATCCCAGATTTCCCCGAGGAGCGGTCCAGACTGGAACGCAAGGTGCATGAGTCGCTTTCCCGCCTGAAACGCAGAGCGCGTGACCTCGGCGCCTTGGGGGATGTGGCTGACCGTCTCGGGGTTGCGCTCCGCGTGCCGGTCGTCGAGGAAGCGCGCGCTTTCGCCGGATGTCAGGTACCGGTGGGGGCCGTATTCGGGCGGCACATCGGTCATGCCCATAAAGACCGGCACCAGCGGCGCGGTGACCGGGCCGACGGGGGCGTGCCACATGACGCGCAGGGCGTCGTGCCGCGGGTGGAGCAGGGGCACGATCTGGCCGTAGCCGGCAGTATCGCCGGTGAGCGTCTCGGTGGCGATGGACCAGACGACATCGGCAAAGCCGATCCTTTCGGGGCGGGCGGCGCGGGCGCGCATCTCGGCCTCGATCCATTTCACGCCTTCCCAGCGGCCCTTGCCGTCGCCGTAGACTTGGTTGACGTCGAAGGGGTGCGCGGGGTCGTGCCAGCCCTGTTCTTGCGCGAACCGGATGAAGTGGTCGGGAAAGCGGAAGCTGTCGTTCGGCGCGGTGGTGAGCTCGGCAACCCAGCCGGGGCGCGAGGCACGGATGGCGTCGGGTCCGAGGCGCTCGGCGACCCAGAGCCTCTGAGCGCCCGCGAACTCGATCACCACCCAGGCCTCGTCCGGGTCGGCGATGATGTGGGAATTGCCGCCGTAGCAGGAATACCCGTGCTCGGCGATCAGAGCGGCGATGATCTCTACCCCCTCGCGCGCGGTGTGGGCGCGTTCGAGCACGATGCGGGCGAGATCGGAATAGTTGGGGCCAGACTGGTCGGGCGGGGTCATGGCGATCAGTTCGGCGCGGGAGGGGGACCAGATGTCACGCACCGCGACACCGTGTTCGTTGAGCCCGCCGTTGGTGATCGGGGCGGGCACGCCCAGGTAGTGGCTGTAGCTGACGCGCAGGTGGCGGAAGGTTGCCGGAGCCTGCGGGATGGTGGAGCGGATCCCCGGCAGGTCGGAATTTGGTGAGACGCCGACCGCGATGGTCGCGCCGGGGGCGTGGGTCTGGCCCGGGACGAGTTCGAGCCAGTGGCTGGAGGGTTCGTCACCGTAGCCTGCGAGCCAGGCGTGGCCGTCGGCGGTGTGGTTGCGTCCGATATAGATACCGTAGCTCATGCGGGGCAGCCTTCCGGGTCAGTGGGTCGTGGGGCGCGACCTGGCCGCCGGTGGTGGCGGGTTCGAGCACCGGCACACCGCTGGCTCAGTTGCGGCGGGCGGTGGGGTCGGGATCCGGGGTCGCGTTCATCAGGGCGAAGGTATAGGGATGGACGGGCGCGGTGAGCAAGCGTTCGACCGGGCGCAAATCGACGATGCGACCGGCGTTGCGCCCGGCAGCTGTAGCGAGGGGCCTGCGTAGAGCGCGGACTTGGGCAACGTCTTGCACCAACGCGCCGCCCATACCTGAAGCTGCAGCCTATGGTGTGGACATCAGCAGCCCGACTGCGGGAATGCGGGGCCGGCTTCTGAAAGCAGTTGACCGGGAAAGCCCCGTGCGGGTTAATCCACCAGTAGATCCCCGGGGAAAGTCGCATGTCCGAAACGTCGGATCGCCATGTGCAGGCGCTGCGCGCAAGTGCGCTCTTTGCACAGCTTGCCACGCAACCGCTGAAGATGCTTGCCGAGAGCTGCACGCCGCTTCAGGCTCCCGGCGGCCGGTTGCTGTTTTCCCATGGGGATGCGGCCGATGGGGTCTACATCGTTACCGAGGGGTTGGTCCGCGTCTGGCTCAACGATGCGGAGGGCAACGAGATGACCCTCGCCCTGCTCGGCCCCGGAGAGGCGTTGGGCGAGATGGCCCTGGCCGACGCCGCGCCGCGTTCGGCCAACGCCACCACGCTGGAGGACAGCCGCTTCCTGTTCCTTGACGGGCGCGATTTCACCCGTGCGATGGACCGCGAGCCGCTGATTGCGCGCCATATGGTAGCGCTTCTGGCGGCAAGGCTTCGCGGCAGTAATGAAGCGCTGATGGACATCGCCTTCCTGCCGCTGCGAGCGCGGTTGTGCCGCAAGCTGCTCGACCTTGCCGCGCTCCATGCGCGACCGAGTCCGCCGGGTGCGGTTTTCGACCGGGTCTTTTCACAGGGCGAACTGGCACAGATGTTGGGGGCGAGCCGCGAGGCGGTGAATCGTCATCTTGCCGCGATGCGCCATGACGGGCACCTGCGTTTCGACGGGCGACACATGGAAATCCCCGATCTGGCGAAGTTGCGCGCAAGCATTGAACTGGTGTGAGCCCCCGACGACTTTTCAGCGAAGTTCCGGATTGAGAGCGTCCCGCAACCAGTCGCCGAAGACATTGACCGATACCACAAGGATCATCAGGGCGAGCGACGGAAAGATCACCAGCCACCATTCGCCGCTGAAAAGGTAGTTGTAGCCCGACCGGATCAGCGTCCCGAGGGAGGGTTCCGTCGGCGGCAGGCCGAAGCCCAGAAACGACAGCGTCGCTTCGCCCATGACGGCAAAGGCTATGTCGAGCGTCGCCAGGACTGCAATCGGATTGACGACGTTGGGCAGGAGTTGTCGCAGCATGATCGAAAGCGGCCCACGACCGGCGAGGCGCGCAGCGGCGACGTAGTCCTTGTTCCGCTCGACCAGCACCGCGCCGCGCACCAGCCGCGCGAAATGCGGCCAGTGCGAGATTCCCAGCGCCAGCACCACCATCGGCACGGCGAACTGCGCCTGTTCGGCCGGACTCAGCACGCCGCGGGCGAGCCCGCCGATCAGCAGCGCCAGGATGATCGCCGGGAAGGTGAACTGCACATCGGCAGCCCGCATGATGATGGCGCTGGTCCAACCGCCGAGATAGCCTGCGAGCAGCCCCATCACCGTGCCCAACGTGACCGACAGGGCGACCGCCAGCACCCCCACCATCAGCGATGTACGCATGCCGTAAAGGATCAGCGAAAGAAGATCGCCACCCTGGCTGTCGGTGCCCAGAAGGTAAGGCCATTCTCCCTGGTCCTGCCAGGCAGGCGGCAGGCGCGAGTTCATCAGGTCCAGCGTCGCCAGGTCATAGGGGTTGGTCAGCGCGATCACTGGCGCCAGGATCGCCGCCAGGGCCAACACGGTCAGGGCGATGAAGGCCGCCATGGCCTGCGCGCTGTCCAGGAAATTGCGCACCAGCGGATGCGAGGCCCAGCGCCTCTGCGGCGCGGTCGTGGTGAGGGGAGTTTCATCCATGACCGCTCCGTCCGGAAAGCATTCCCGCCCGCAGGCGTGGATCGACCAGTGCATAAAGCAGATCCACGACCAGGTTGACGAGGACGAAGAACGCCGCCGTCAGAAGAAGGATCGCCGTGATCACCGGCATGTCGGTCGAGCCGAGTGCCTGCAGGAACAAAAGCCCGATCCCCGGCCACTGAAACACCGCCTCGGCCACCACCGCGAAGGCGAAGAGAAAGCCGAGCTGGATACCGCTGACGGTGATGACCGGAATGAGCGCATTGCGCAGCGCCAGCGAGAGCGTGATGATCCGGGGCCGGATGCCACGCGCACGGGCGAAACGGACATAATCGGTTCGCAGGACCTGAAGCATCTCGGCCCTGACGAGGCGCGCGACCAGCGCCACCTGGCTGACCGCAAGCGCGAGCGCCGGCATCAGAAGCGCCCGCAATCCGCTGCCGGTCAGAAGCCCGGTAGACCACCAACCCAACTGCACAACCTCGCCGCGTCCGAATGAGGGCAACCAGCCCAACGTGACCGAAAAGAGGAAGATCAGAAGTATGGCGATCACGAAGGTCGGGATCGATACGCCGACGACGCTAAGAGCCAGGATCGCATCCGCGCTCCAGTGCCCGCGGTTTACGGCGGCATAGATGCCGATGGGCAGCCCCAGGCCGAGCGACAGGACCAGTGCCACACCCGCCAGTTCCAGCGTCGCCGGCAAGCGCGTGACGATCAGTTCCGCGACGGGGACCTGGGTGATGTAGGAGACGCCGAAATTCCCGCTCAGCACCCGGCCCAGAAAAGCTGCGTACTGAACCGGCCACGGTTGGTCGAGCCCCAGCCGCGCTCGCAGCTCCAGCCGGTCGGCAGGTGTGGCCTGCAGTCCGAGGATGCTTGCCACGGGATCGCCGATCTGGATCGATAGCAGGAAGGCGAGGACGCTGACCACGAAGAGAACGACAAGCGCCTGAACAAGTCTCTGCGCGATCAACGCCGCCATAGGTCTACCGGACGGTCACGTTCTGCAGCGTCACCGTTGCGTCCGCGCGGATCGGTGCGTCGATACCGTCGCGCATCGCCCAGACGATCATCGGCTGGTGCAGATAGACCGCGTTCACCTGCTCCTTTGCGCGCGCGATGAGCGCGCGGTAGAGTTCCTCGCGCTCGTCTTCCTCGAATGTTTCGGTAAGCTCGCGCGTCATTTCGTCGATCTCGTCATCGCTGAACAAGGCCCAGTTGAAGAAACCTTCGTTCTGATCCGGGTTGCGGGTCATGATGTAGCCGGTGAAGGCATCCTGCGTGTCGCGGCTGTCGGGACTCATGCCGATCAGGTGGAAACTGGAATCCGGTCCGTTGACCAGCATCCGGGCGAATTCCGGCCAGACCATCCCGTTGACGCGCACTTCGATGCCGATGCGCGCCAGCATCGAGGCGGCGGCGCGGCAGATGTCGTCGGTATTGACGTAACGCTCCAGTGGGCAGTTCATCGTTGTCACGAAACCGTCCGGATAACCTGCCTCTGCCAGCAATTCGCGGGCTTGGTCGAGGTTGGTGTCCCAGCGGCTGTCCATATCCTCCTGATAGCCGCCGTAGCCGGGGATCGAGGCGATGCCAACGACGCGCGCGCGACCACGCATGACACGGTCCACGATCGCCGTGGCATCGACGGCATGGGCAATGGCCTGCCGCACGCGGGTGTCGCGGAAGGGATTTTCGTCCAGAGGATTGCCATTGCGGTCGAATGTTTCCAGCGCCTGATCCCGCGTACCGTCGAGTTCCAGTTGCATCCACAGGAGCTGCGCAATCTCGGAAATCCCGTAGCCCGACGCGGTCTCGATGCGCTCGATATCCTGCAGCGGCGTGTCGACGACCAGATCGACTTCGCCCGAAAGAAGTGCCGCAACCCGGGTGGGCCCTGCGCCGATCGTCAGGTAGGTGGCCTCGGTCACGTTGCCCGGGCGTTCGCCCCAATAGCCGTCAAAGACAGTCAGCCTTGTCTCACCCGACGGGTCATGGCTGACCAGTTGCATGGGGCCAGTTCCCATTGCGCTGCGGATCGAATGGGCCTCGGCCCCTTCGGCCCCCAGGTCAGGAATTTCCACGACATTGTGGGTCTCGGCCCAAGACTTCGAAATGATGAACATCCGAGACATCTTGCGTGGCAGGATCGGGTCGGGTGCGGAGGAGACCACCTCGACGGTGCGATCGTCCACAACCTTTGCCTCGATGATCCGACCGAAGAGCGAGCGGTAGAAACGGCTGTCCTTCTGGCGCTCGATCGAAAACGCGACATCCTCGGCGGTGAGTTCCGATCCGTCGTGAAAAAGAACGCCGTCGCGGAGGGTAAAGCGCCAGGTCGCATCACCGATATACTCCCACTCCTCGGCCAATGCCGGGACCAGCTCCATCTCCAAGTCCAACCCGACCAGGCTGTCGTAAACCTGCCGGAAAATCGCCGTGGTTGTGAAGTCATTGGTGGCATGCGGGTCCATCGTCAGCGCCGGCGTCGCGCCAGCGAAGCGCAGGGATTCCGCTCCGGCCGATCCTAGCGAGAGTGCAAGCGCCGTTGTGGCCCTCATCAGCGTGCGTCCGATCATGCGTCCTTCACTCCCTTTAGAATTGTGGTTGGCGGATCGCTCCCCAAGGCGCGGGGCAGACGGAGCCGCAAAGAACTGTTGCACAGGGTCTTTGTTTGATCAATGATAAAACCCATTCATGGATTGGATGCCCTGCACGATGCCGCCCGCCTTCCGCCGCCCTTCGACCCATCGCCTGGCGCGGAACCGCAACGGCGCGGAGCGGTGATGCAGGCACCTTTACTCGAGTTGCGGGATTTGACGGTGCGTCTGGGCGGCGAGAGCGGACCAGCGGTACTGGACCAGCTGTCGTTCAACGCGGCGCCGGGTGAGATCCTAGGCATTGTCGGGGAATCCGGCGCTGGAAAATCGGTGACCGGCGCGGCCATCCTGCGGGTCATGACCCACCCGCTGCGCCAGACAGCCGGCGAGATACGGTTCGAAGGCGTCCGCATCGACACCCTTCCTGAGGCGCAGATGCAGCGTCTTCGCGGCGGGTCGATCGCGATGATTTTCCAGGATCCTTTGACGGCGCTCAATCCGGTATTCACCATCGGCCAGCAACTGGTTCAGACGATCCGCCACCACCTGCCCCTGTCGGCCACCGAGGCGCGCCAGCGCGCGGCGCAGCTTCTGCGTGAGGTCGGGATCCCCTCGGCCGAGGAGCGGCTGAGCAGCTATCCGCATGAATTTTCCGGGGGTATGCGACAACGGGTGGTTATCGCGCTGGCCCTGGCGGGGGAGCCCCGGCTCATCGTCGCCGATGAACCGACCACGGCGCTCGATGTTTCCATCCAGGCGCAGATCATCGCCTTGCTGGTGGCGCTGACCCGCAAACGGGGCATGGGCGTGATCCTGATCACCCACGACATGGGCGTCATCGCAGAGGCGGCCGATCGCGTCGCTGTGCTCTATGCCGGCCGGCTCGCGGAGTTGGGGTCGGTGGCCGAGGTCTTGCGCCGGCCGCGCCACCCCTATGCACAGGGGCTTATCGCCGCGATCCCGCGCATCGGTGCCGGGCTGGAAATGTTGCCGCAGATCCCCGGCACCATGCCAAGGGTGGACGCGCTGCCACACGGTTGCGCGTTTCATCCACGTTGCGAGCGGGTCATGCCGGTCTGCCGGCGGGAGCGCCCCGATCCGATGCCGCGTGGCGCCGGCACGCTCGCTGCCTGCTGGCTGGAAGAAGGCGCATGAACGAACCGCTGGTCGAAATCACCGACCTGTCGCGGCGGTTCGACGTTTCGCCGCCACTGGCCATGCGCGTGCTGCACCGGAGCCCGCGGCGGATCCTGCGGGCGCTGGACGGTGTCAGCTTCGCGATCGCGCCGCAGCGAACCCTGGGGTTGGTGGGAGAATCAGGGTGTGGAAAGTCGACCCTTGCGCGCTGCCTGGCCGGCCTTATGTCGCCCTCTGGCGGGGTGATACGCTATCGCGGCCGGCCCATCGATTTGGCGCGTCGACGCGACAGCCGCGCCCGACGCGCCATTCAGATGATATTCCAGGACCCCTACGCGAGCCTGAATCCCCGCTGGTCCGTGGCGCAAAGCGTCGGCGACCCGCTGCTGGCGTTTGGACTGGCCGGAAGCCGCGCCGAGATGCGCGCGCGCGTGGAGGAGTTACTGGTCGCCGTTGGGCTCGACCCGGCAGACGGGGCCAAATACCCCCACCAGTTCTCGGGCGGGCAACGCCAGCGGATCGCGGTCGCGCGTGCCCTGGCCAGTCGTCCCGCCTTCCTGATCTGCGACGAGCCGACCTCGGCGCTGGACGTGTCGGTCCAGGCGGCCGTCTTGAACCTGATGCGCCGTTTGCAGCAGGAACACGGGCTGACCTACCTGTTCATCAGTCACAACCTGACCGTGGTTGAGCACATGGCAGACGAGGTCGGCGTGATGTATTTGGGCCGGATCGTCGAGTTGCAGTCAAAAGCCGCGCTTTTCACGACGCCCAGGCATCCCTACACTCGGTTGCTGATCGAAACCGTGCCCAGCCTCGATACGATTGGCAGGGCCTCGGCGCCGCTCGAGGGTGAGGTGCCAAGCCCGATCGACCCGCCCACGGGGTGCGCCTTTCATCCCCGCTGTCCTTATGCCGAGGCCCGCTGCAGGCGCGAACGTCCCGAACCGACGCCCCTGCCCGGCGGTGGCAGTGTCGCATGTCACGCGGTCGCGGAGGGGCGGCTTTGAGCTGGGACCGCACCACTGAGGCTTCCGGCCAGGCCAACGCCCCACGCCTTACACCCGTTGCGCCGACTTCGCTGCGGGAGACGGCATATCGCAGTCTCTGCGCGGCCTTCAACACAGGCCAGTTCGCACCCGGCGACACGCTGACCTTGCAGATGCTGGCCGATCAACTGGGTATCTCTCTGACCCCGGTGCGCGAGGCGGTGAGGCGGCTGGTGGCCGAAGGGGCGCTGATCGACACGCCCAGCCGCACACTGATCGTGCCGACATTCGACCGCCAGCGAATGGAGGATTTAAAGAGCGCCCGCCTGGCATTGGAAGCGCTGGTGCTGGAGCGTGCGATGGCACAGTCCAGCGCTGACTGGCTCGACGCGCTCGAGGCCACCCTGGAAGCGCCCGATGCCGTTGGCAACACCGCCCCGGACCTACGCCAGAACCACGACTTCCATTTCACCCTCTACCGCCGGGCCGGATCGAAGGTGCTGTTGCCGATGGTTCAGGCATTGTGGTTGCAGTACGGCACGCTCCTGAACCTGATCATGAAGCATCCGCAGGTCGCTCGTATCGCCGATCACCGCTTTCACTATGAGATCATCGCCGCCCTGCGCCGCGGCGACCGCGACGGGGCGCGCGACGCCCTCTCAAAGGACATCGAGCGCAGTTTCCGGGTTCTCGCACCCGATCCTCCCCCATCCGCCTGAAGGAACCGCCATGGATCATGCTGCCGTCCCGCCCGTCGAACGTCTGAGCCTCGCCCCGGGGTTGGAAATATCCCGCGCTCTCGTCGGTCTATGGCAGGTCGCCGATATCGAGAAAGACGGCGCGAGCATCGATCCCGAAATCGGCGCCGATCATCTTGCGGCCTATGCGGAAGCTGGGTTCGATACTTTCGACATGGCCGACCACTATGGAAGCGCCGAGATCATCGCCGGGCGGCTTCTGAACCGGCACAGCGCCGGGCGGCGTCCGGTGGCTTTCACCAAGTGGTGCCCCGCGCCCGGTCCGATGACGCCCGCTGTGGTTCGCGCAGGCGTGCGCGAGCGGCTCGACCGACTGGGCGTGGAGCGCGTGGACCTCTTGCAGTTTCACTGGTGGGCGTTCGAACACCCGGCCTGGCTGGATGCACTGCACGAACTGGCCCGCCTGCGCGAGGAGGGGCTGATCGGCGAGCTGGGCGTGACAAACTTCGATGCCGCCCATTTGCACCTGGCGCTGGCCGACGGCGTGCCACTTCTGACCAACCAGGTGTCCTGCTCGCTCATCGACCGGCGTGCGACCGGGGCGCTGGCGCAGCTCTGCGGTGGCAGCAGCGCCCGACTTCTGTGCTACGGCACGCTTTGTGGCGGCTTTCTGTCGGAACGTTGGCTCGGCAAGCCCGAACCGGCGGATATCGTCGATTGGTCGAAGATGAAATACAAGCGCTTCATCGACGTAGCCGGGGGATGGGACGCCTATCAGGGCATTCTCCGCGCAGCCGATGGCATTGCCCGAAAGCACGGTGTCTCGATTGCCAATGTGGCCACGCGTTGGGTGCTCGACCAGCCTGCCGTCGCGGGCGTGATCATCGGGGCGCGCCTGGGTGAAAGCGAGCATACGCAGGACAATCGCCGCCTCTTTGGTTTCCGTCTGGACGACGAGGATCACGCGCGGCTCGCCGACGCCTTCGCCGCGACCGCTCCGATCCCGGGTGATTGCGGTGATGAGTACCGCAAGCCGCCCTTACTTACCGCCTCGGGCGATCTCAGCCACCATCTCGAGTCGATGCCGCTGGCCGTTACGGCACAACCCGCCATGCATCGACCCGACATGCGCAACGTCTGCAGCGGATCCGAATGGGAGACTATTGCGGGCTATTGTCGGGCGCATCGGGTTGCCAACCGCATCCTGGTGTCGGGCACTACCGCCACAGCGGGTGCGGACCGCGTTGTCGCCCCCGACGACGCAGGCGCGCAAACGACGTTCATCCTCGACAAGATACTCGCTGCACTAGCGGCACTGGGGGCGGGAGCGAAAGATGTGGTGCGCACCCGGATCTATCTTACCAATCCAGAAGACGCGTTGGCGGTCTCTCATGCTCATGGCCGGGTATTTGCTTCTGTGAAGCCCACTAACACGCTTGTCGCGGTCGCGGGATTGATCGGCAACTACCGGGTCGAGATCGAAGCAGAGGCCATGCTGCCCGACAGATGAAATGCCATTTTCTCGTGCCTGAGATAGTTGCGGAAAAACACCGAAGGCGAGCGCGTCGCCGGTAGTAAGATTCGACCGAGTTCCGATCCTTGAACCTATGGTGCCAGCGCTGGTTCCAGCGCTGCGCTTTTGCCCGTTCGGAACCTGTTCACCGCCAATGCGTTTAAACCATTCGTTAGATTCGCGTCATGGATGTTGGGATTCTGAGAATTTGAATACTGGGAGTGGCGTCAGGGCGCGTTGATCCATCAATGCATCAAGGAGGAACTCCAATGAAGCCGATCTCGTCGCGAATTTCGCGCCAACATTGCGCCCTTCCTGTCGTTTCAATCACTGTTTCTCTCTTAGGCCTGTTCACCACCTTCGCTGCACCGGCCCTGGCCCAAAGTGAAAACGGCGACGGGGCGCTGGCGCACGCCGATCAGAGCGGAATGGAAACGCCCGGCGCGTTCCGGTTTCCCGGACATATGGCCTCGGTCTGGACGAAGAACGACGTCGAGAGCCTTCACCAAGACACACATGTCACAATGCCCTTGATGATCCACCCCGAGGAGTTCTTCGAGGAGGGCGTTTATATCTGGGATGCCTGGCCGATCCGCAATCCCGACGGCTCGGTCGCGGAGATCGACGGCTGGGTCGTCAAGGTGGGCCTCAGTTCCGAATGGGAAGAAGTCGAAGAAACGGGTTGGGAATTCTTTACCCTCTCGACATGGCGCTACTGGTATACACGCGATGGCGAGTGGCGCCCCGGCGGCATCATTTTCGAGCGCGAGGAAGCGCTGGGGTCGCGGCAGTGGGCGGGATCGACCTTTTTCGACCCCGATACGCAAGAGGTGACATTCTACTACACCGCGACCGGGAGCCCCGATGCCGAGAGCGTTGACGAGGACATGCCCGACCGCGAAATTTCGATCCACAACGAGGCCGCCGGACGCCCCTCGACCGAGCAACGCCTTGCAATGGTGACCGCCTCGGTCTCGGCATCTGACGAAGGCATCGCTTTCAGCGATTTCGGCGAACACACGATTATCGGCGAGGCTGACGGGCGGCTCTACGACACAATCGGGACCTACCTTGCCTCGGAAGCGGTCTACGGCTTCCGCGACCCAGAATACATGGTCGATCCCCACACCGGGCAAGAACATGTCCTGTTCACGGCCAACGCCGCCGGCGTTGCGGGGCCTTACAATGGTGCGGTCGGGTTGCTGACAAAGGGCGAGAACGGAGAATGGGAACTTGAACCCCCGATCATCATCTCGATGGGCGTGACGTCGCAACTTGAGCGACCGCATGTGATCTACCGCGAGGATGGCGCCTATCTATTCTTCTCGACCCATGACTTCACCTTCGGCCCCGAGGTTCACGGGCCGCGGGGGCTCTACGGCTTCTATTCGCCAACGGGGAGCCTCAAGGGACGCTGGATACCGCTAAACGAACATGGACTGGTAGCGGCCAACCCCAGGGAGGCTATGGCGCAGAGCTATTCCTACCTTGTGCTCCCGGATGGGCTGGTGATG
>CAZKSE010000051.1:0-20023 GCA_964555305.1 uncultured Rhodobacter sp.
CGGGCGGGGGGGGGGGGGGGGGGGGGGTGGGGGCCGGGGGGAGGGGGTCCCGGGGTCGGGCGGAGGGGGGGAGACGGGGTCTCGGGGGCCGGGGGGGCGGGGCATCGAACCCCGCCCGCCCGCTTCAGGCGGCGCGGCCGCCTTCAGGGTGCTGCCGAAAGCGCTTGAATGCCCGGCGCCGGCACTACCTAATGCAGTCGGTCTCACCGTCGATGCCCATCGCCCGAACCGGAGCCGTCCAGATGCGCGCAAAACGCCCCTTCGCCGCCCTTTTCCTTTCCGTCGCGGCCCTGTCGGCCCAACCGGCGCTGGCCCAGGAGCGGGTCTTTGCCTTTTCGGTCACCGGCGGCGTTGCCGTCACGCCCGAGTATTTCGGCGCGGACAGCGTCCGCCTGGGGCCGACGGGTCGGTTCGACTTCACCGCCCTCAGCCTTGGCGCGTTGCAGCTCGGCGATGCGCAGGGCGAGCGGCTCTTTGCCCCGGGCAGCGGTCTGCGTGGCTCGTTTCGCTACATCCGCAAGCGGGAGGGGCGCGACGAACTGGCGGGGCTGGAGGATGTGAAGGCCGCGCTCGAGTTGGGGCTGGGCCTGCATCACACGACCGAAAACTGGCAGGTCTTCGGCCAGCTGCGCTACGGGGTGATCGGCCACCGCGCCTGGACCGGCGAGATCGGCGCCAACGCGATCTGGCGCGATCCGGGCGGGCTGGTGCTGCACGCCGGCCCACGGGCAGAGTTTGGCGATGCGCGCTTCATGCGGACCTATTTCGGCGTGACGCCGGGGGAAGCCTCGGCCTCGGGGCTCGCGGCATACCGGCCCGGGCGCGGCGCCTATTCGGTCGGGTTCGAGATCGGCGCCTACCAGCCGGTGAGCGCGGATTGGGGCGTCACCGCGTCGCTGCGCTATGACCGCCTGCGCGGGGATGCCGCCGGATCGCCCATCGTCCGGCAGGGCAGCCGCGATCAGCTGACCGCCCGGCTCGGCCTGACGCGGCACTTCAACTTGCGGTTCTGACACCGCGCGCGCCATAGACCCGGACGGTGGCGGCATGGCCCCGCGCCGTGCCCGGAACGGGCGCGGCGCCCGGCCCAACGGGAGGAAGGTTCGTGCGGCACGCACAGCCTGACGAGCGGCGGGAGCACGCCCGTCCGCCCGTGCGCATCCTCCGCCACCCGGCCGACCCGGCAGGCGCGATCCCTGGATCTGGGAAAAGGGCCCCCGGGCCGCAGCGGCCGGGAGCCCCGGGAAAGTAAGCGAAACGGGCCCGCGCGGGCCCGTTTGCGACCGTCAGGCCGATTGCGCGAGGTTGCGCAGGACGTAGTGCAGCACGCCCCCGTGCTTGACGTAATCGACCTCGATCTCGGTGTCGATCCGGCAGCGCAGCTGGATCGTCCGGGTCGTGCCGTCGGCATAGGTGATCGTGCAGGGCACCTCGGACAGCGGCTTGATGTCGTCGCTCAGTCCCTCGATCGCGATCTGCTCGTCGCCGGTCAGTTTCAGCGAGCGGCGATTGTCGCCGCCGGTGAATTCGAACGGGATCACGCCCATGCCGACCAGGTTCGAGCGGTGGATCCGCTCGAAGCTCTCGGCGATCACGGCCTTCACGCCCAGAAGGTTCGTGCCCTTCGCCGCCCAGTCGCGGCTGGAGCCCGCGCCGTATTCGACCCCGCCGATGACGACGAGCGGCACGCCCTTGTCCTGCCAGGCCATCGCCGCATCGTAGATCGAGCTCTGCGCGCCGTCCGGCCCCTTGGTGTAGCCGCCCTCGACGCCCTCCAGCATCTCGTTGCGGATCCGGATGTTGGCGAAGGTGCCGCGCATCATGACTTCATGGTTGCCCCGGCGCGAGCCGTAGCTGTTGAAGTCCTTCGGCTGCACCTGCCGTTCGGTCAGGTACTGGCCGGCCGGCGTCGTCGGCTTGAAGGAGCCGGCGGGCGAGATGTGGTCGGTGGTGATCATGTCGCCCAGCAGCGCCAGGATCCGGGCGCCGGTGATCGGCTCGATATGACCCTTCTCCTTCGACATGCCCTGGAAATAGGGCGGGTTCTGGATATAGGTCGAACTTGCCGGCCAGTCGTAGGTCTCGGTGTCCGGGGTCTGGACGCCCTGCCACTTCTCGTCGCCCTTGAAGACATCGGCATACTTGGTCTGGAAGGCCTCGCGCGTGACGGTCTTCTCGACCAGCTCGGCGATTTCCTTCTGGCTGGGCCAGATGTCCTTCAGGTAGACGGGGTTGCCGTCCCGGTCGGTGCCCAGAGGCTCGGTGGTGATGTCCACGTTCATGTCGCCGACCAGCGCATAGGCCACCACGAGCGGCGGCGAGGCGAGGTAGTTGGCGCGCACGTCCGGTGAGATGCGCCCCTCGAAGTTGCGGTTGCCCGACAGGACCGAGGTGGCGATCAGGTCGTAGTCGTTGATGCATTTCGAGATCTCGGGCGCCAGCGGGCCCGAGTTGCCGATGCAGGTGGTGCAGCCGTAGCCCACGAGGTTGAAGCCGATGGCGTCCAGATCCTCCTGCAGGTTCGCGGCTTCCAGATAGGCCGAGACGACCTGGCTGCCCGGCGCGAGCGAGGTCTTGACCCAGGGCTTGCGGTTGAGCCCCTTCTCGCGCGCCTTGCGGGCCAGAAGCCCCGCGCCGATCATCACATAGGGGTTCGAGGTGTTGGTGCAGGACGTGATCGAGGCGATGACGATCGAGCCGTCGTGCAACTGGTAGTGGCCGTCCTCGGTGGCCACATAGCCGCGGGCGTGATGTCCTTCCTCGCCGGGGATCTCCGCCGGTTCGGGCGCGCCGCCTTCGCCTTCCCAGCGCACCTCCTCCTTCGGGGTGGCGTCCTTGCCTTCGCGCTGGCCCTTCACATAGGCGGTGAAGGCGCGCGCGGCCTTGTCGAGCGCGATGTAGTCCTGCGGGCGCTTCGGGCCCGAGATGGCGGGCACGATGGTGCCCATGTCCAGCTCCAGCGTGTCGGTATAGACGGGCGCGTAGTCCGCGCCGCGCCACATGCCGTTTTCCTTGGCATAGGCCTCGACCAGGGCGACGCGCGCCTCGTCCCGGCCGGTCTGGCGCAGGTAGCGCAGCGTCTCGTCGTCGATCGGGAAGAAGCCGCAGGTCGCGCCGTATTCGGGGGCCATGTTGGCGATGGTCGCGCGGTCGGCCAGCGGCAGGTGATCCAGCCCCTCGCCGTAGAATTCGACGAACTTGCCGACGACGCCCTTCTTGCGCAGCATCTCGACGACCTTGAGGACAAGGTCTGTGCCGGTCGTGCCTTCCATCATCGCGCCGGTCAGCTTGAAGCCGACCACCTCGGGGATGAGCATCGAGATGGGCTGGCCCAGCATCGCGGCCTCGGCCTCGATCCCGCCGACGCCCCAGCCGAGGACGGCAAGGCCGTTGACCATGGTGGTGTGGCTGTCGGTGCCGACGAGCGTATCCGGATAGGCGACGGTCTCGCCGTTCTGGTCGGTATCGGTCCAGACAGTCTGGGCCAGATATTCCAGGTTCACCTGGTGGCAGATGCCGGTGCCGGGCGGCACGACGCGGAAGTTGTCGAACGCCTTCTGCCCCCATTTGAGGAAGGTGTAGCGCTCCATGTTCCGCTCGTATTCGCGGTCCACGTTCATCTGGAAGGCGCGCGGGTTGCCGAACTCGTCGATCATCACCGAGTGGTCGATGACCAGATCGACGGGGTTCAGCGGGTTGATCTTCTGCGCGTCGCCACCGAGCGCCTTGATCCCGTCGCGCATTGCGGCGAGGTCAACGACGGCGGGCACGCCGGTGAAGTCCTGCATCAGCACGCGCGCCGGGCGGTAGGCGATCTCGCGCGGGTTGCGGCCGCCTTTCGTGGCCCATTCGGCAAAGGCGCGGATGTCGTCGGTGCTGACCGTCATGCCATCCTCGAAGCGCAGCATGTTCTCCAGCACGACTTTCAGCGCTGCGGGCAGCTTGCTGAAATCGCCGAGCCCGGCGGCTTCGGCGGCGGGAATCGAGTAATAGGCGATGGACTGGCCGCCCGCGCTGAGGGTCTTGCGCGCCTTGGCGCTGTCCTTGCCGACGATGATGGGCATTTTCGTGGCTCCCTTCTGAAATACAGGGGTTTCGCTGCGGCTCATTAGCCTGTTCGGACCCGACCGATCAAGGGGTCTGGGGGCTTCAGTATACCATTGTGCACCGAAAGTCGAGGGGGCCGGAACGCGCTCACCGTGCCGGGGTGGATTGTCACAACCGGGTGTAGCCAGCGACGGAATGCTTGCCCAGCCTTGCATCGGCGCTTTCATGGCTGGCATTAAGAGCGCAAGGCAAAGGAGTGCTCGATGTTTTCCGGCGCGTCAGAACCGTCTCGTATCCGTTCCGGCCGTCCCCGTGCGATTCGCGGGACGGGGGTGTTGGCCTGGCTTGCCGGGGCGCTGCTGTCGCTGCCGGCGGCGGCGCAGGTGTCGCTGCCCGGCGCGGCCTACGAGCGGCAGGTGGTGCTGGAGCTGTTCACCGCCCAGGGCTGCGCGGCCTGCCCGCCGGCCGATGCGATGATGGCGCAGCTGGCGATGCGCGAGGACGTGATCGCCCTGTCGCTGCATGTCGATTACTGGGATTACATCGGCTGGGCCGACACCTTCGCGCTGCCGGAACATACCGAGCGCCAGAAGCGCTATGCGCGGCGCAACGGCCATCACACGATCTACACGCCGCAGGTCATCGTCAACGGCGCCGACGTGATCGAGGGGTTCCGCGTCATGCAGGTGATGAACGCCATCGAGGCGCATCGCAACCAGCAGGCGCCGATCGTGCTGGAACTGACCCGCGCCGACAGCGGCGCGCTGGAGATCCGCGCGCGGCGCAACGATCGGTCCGACGATCTTCCCATGCTTGCCTCTCGCGCCGCACAGGCCGAGGGGGAGGAGCCGTTTTCAGCCCGCGCACATGCCGGCAACGGCGGCGGCGACCGGCTGACCCTGCACCTCATCCGCTACACGCCAACCGCCATGGTCGAGATCGACTCGGGCGAGAATGCCGGGCGGCGGGGCGAATACCACAACATCGTGACCAGCTGGCAGACGCTTGCCACCTGGGACATGCGCGCGCCGCTGGAAATGTCGGTTCAGGTCGAAGGGCGCGAGCCCCTTGTCGTGGTCGTGCAGGAACGCGGCCAGGGCGAGATCATCGCCGCCGCCCGGTTGCGCTGACCGCCCGCCCGTTCTGAAATCACGCGTTCCGGTCGCGCGGTCATGCGGGGCCGTATACGGGGCTGTGTTCGGAGCCGGGGGCTCGGTTCGGTGCCGGGGGCGGGCGCTTCGGCCGGTCAGGCGACTTTCCAGCGGCGGTGCATCCACAGCCATTGGTCCATATGCGCGCGCACCTGCGCCGCGGCGCTGTCGTTGAGCGCCTGGGTCATCGCCCGCGCCTCGCCATGCGGGACCGGGGCTTCGACCTCGATGCGGAAGCTGACGCCGTCGGGCTGGCGGATGCAGTAGCCGGGGATCAGCAGGGCGTCGAACTTCAGCGCCAGTTCGGCGGCCGAGAGGGCGGTCAGCGCGGGCTTGCCCAGAAAATCCAGCGCCGCGCCATGATCCATGTGGTGATCGGTCACCAGCGCCAGCATCCCGCCGCTACGCAGATGGCGCAGCATCCCGCCCAGCCCCTCGCGCCCGCGGGGGAAGAGCGGCGTGCCTATCGCTTCCATCGCGGTGACATAGCGTCGGTTGAAGGCGGGGTTCGACATCGGCATGTAGAGCGCGCCCAGCGGATAGCCGTGCGCCAGCATCGCGGCGCGCGCGACGTCGTAATTTCCCAGATGCGCGGTGGCGACCACCACCGGCCGGCCGTTGGCGCGGGCTTCCTGCAAGGCGGCGAGTCCGGGCCCTGCCATCGGGGTGGTGCGGGCGCGTTCCTTCAACTCGTCGGTCGAGAAGATCTCGATCAGGGTGCGGCCGAAATTGTCGGGCACGGCGCGGGCCAGCCGTTCGACCTCGGCCCGGGGCATGTCGGGGAAGACGTGGCGCAGGTTGTCGCGCACGCGCCGCCGCCAGCCCACCACCGGGGCCACCACGCGCGCCACGAGCCATCCCATCAGCGCCACGCGCCGCCGATAGGGCAAGCGCAGAAGCAGTGCCAGCAGGGCGCCGATGGCCCGGTCCTGCAGCCGGTGCCGCGCCGAGACCTCGGCGGGGGATGGGGCATCGGGCTCGCGCGGCATCGTTTGGTCCTTCAGGGGCGTGCGGAACCGCCCGCTTCTATCCCGCAGCCCGCCGTCACGGCAAGCGCAAGGGGGCAGGGCACCCGCCTGCGCGGGCGCGAAAGCCACAGGCTGCGACCGGGTCCGAGGTCCAGACCCCCGAAAAAGAAAGACGCCCTTTCCGGCGGGAAAGGGCGTCGATCCGTAGGCTGTGGCGTGAACCGCTCCGAAGCGTCAGGTGGCTTCGGAGATGAACTTCACCGCATCACCGAAGGTCTGGATGTTCTCGGCGGCGTCATCGGGGATCTCGATGCCGAACTCTTCCTCGAACGCCATGACCAGTTCGACGGTATCCAGGCTGTCTGCGCCCAGGTCATCGATGAACGACGCGTTGTCGGTGATCTTCTCCTCGTCGACGCCGAGATGCTCGACCACAATCTTCTTCACGCGTTCTGCGATGTCGCTCATGTCTTGTCCTCGTCTGTTTAGGCGGAACCCGCCGTCATTGTCTGCTGCCCGTACAGGCTCCGTAAAGCGAACGTCAACCGTTGCGAACCCGGACCAGTGCGGGCAGGCCCGGCCCGATCAGCGCCGCCTATAGCACACTCATGCGGCTTGGCAAACGCTTTGGCAAGAGCCTGCCAGTGACGTCAGATCATGGCCATGCCGCCGTTCACATGCAGTGTGGCGCCAGTGACATAGCCGGCCTCGTTGCTGGCAAGGTAGAGCACGGCGGCGGCGATTTCCTCGGGTGTGCCCATGCGACCGGCGGGAATCTGCGCGTCGATCCTGGCCTTCTGATCGTCGGTCAGCTTGTCGGTCATCGGTGTGGCGATGAAGCCCGGGGCCACGGCATTGGCGGTGATTCCGCGGCTGGCCACCTCGGCGGCGATGGACTTGGTCAGGCCGATGAGCCCGGCCTTGGCAGCGGCGTAATTGGCTTGGCCCGCATTCCCCGTGGCACCGACGATGGACGAAATGTTGACGATCCGGCCCCAGCGCGCCTTCATCATCGGGCGCATGACGCCACGGCAGAGCCGCATCGTGGCCGTCAGGTTGACGTCGAGGACCGCCTGCCAGTCGGCATCCGACATGCGCATGAAGATCTGGTCGCGGGTGATGCCGGCGTTGTTGATCAGGATGTCCAGCGCGCCCATCGCCTCGGCCGCGGCCTTGGGCAGCGCCTCGACCGCCTGCGCATCGGAGAGATCGCAGGGCAGCACATGCGCGCGCGCGCCCAGTTCCGCGGCCAGATCGCGCAGCGGCGCCTCGCGCGTGCCCGACAGGCCCACCGTCGCCCCCGCGCCATGCAGCGCGCGCGCGATCGCAGCGCCGATGCCGCCCGATGCGCCGGTCACCAGCGCGCATTTTCCGGTCAGATCGAACATGGTTCCCCCGTATGTCATCTGCGGCGCTTCTAGCAGCGGCGCGGCGTTTGTGCCAGTCATGTGGGACAGGGAGGCGGCCATGATCGACAGGATGCGAGACGAGGCGCGCGCGCTCTTCGACAGGGCGGTGGTAGCGGCGGAGCCGGGTGCGGCGGTCCGCGACGCGCTGGCGGAGATGCCGGTGGAGGCGGCGCGGGTGTGGGTCGTGGCCGTGGGCAAGGCCGCGCGGGCGATGGCCGCGGCGGCGCGGGCCGAGTTGGTCGCATCGCGGCGTGTATCCGGGACTATCGTCGTCACCAATGCCGAGAACGCCGCGCCATTGGACGGGGCCGAGGTGCACGTCGCCGGCCATCCGGTGCCCGACGAGGGCGGTCTGCACGCCGCCCAGGCGGTCGAGGCGATGCTGGCGCAGGCGCAAGCGGACGATCTGGTGCTGGCGCTGATCTCGGGCGGGGGGTCGGCGCTTTTGCCGGCGCCGGTGGCGGGCGTGACGCTGACGGACAAGGCCGAGGCCAGCCGCCTGATGCTGGGCGCGGGACTCGACATCACCGAGATGAACAGTATCCGCCAGCACCTGTCGCGGCTGAAGGGCGGGGGGCTGGCGCGCGCGGCGGCGCCGGCGCGGGTGGTGGCGTTGATCCTGTCGGATGTGATCGGCGATGATCTGCGGGTCATCGCCTCGGGGCCGACCGTGGCGCCGATCTCGACCCGGGCGGAGGCGCGGGCGCTTCTGGAAGCGCGCGGGCTGTGGGCACGAATGCCCGAGGCCGTGCGCATGGCGCTGAACCGACCGGAGGAAGCGCAGGTACCGCTTGAGGCCGAGAACCGGCTGATCGGATCGAACCGCAGGTCGCTTCTGGCAATGGCCGAGGGGACGGGAGGACAAATCTGGTCCGAGGCGCTGGTGGGCGATGTGGCGCAGGCCGCAGACTGGCTGGTTGCCCGGATGCGCACCGCGCCGGCGGGGCGGGTTCTGGCCTTCTGCGGGGGGGAGACGACGGTAACGCTGCGCGGACAGGGAAGGGGCGGGCGCAACCAGGAACTGGCGCTGCGGGTGGCGATCGGTATGGCAGGCGTCGGGCGACCCTGGGTGTTCCTGTCCGGCGGAACCGACGGGCGCGACGGGCCCACGGACGCGGCCGGGGGGGTGGTCGATGGCGGCACCCTCGCCCGGATCGAGGCCGCGGGCGGCGATTGGCGGGCGCTTCTGGAGGACAACGACAGCTACCGCGCGCTGGGGCTTGCCGGTGACCTGCTGATGACCGGCGGCACCGGCACGAATGTCGCCGATGTCCAGATCGTGATGCTGGGATGACGGGCGGGCGCGCGCCGCTGGCGCGAGCGCGGGCTTTTCGCGCGGGAAAAGTGTGTGTATCAGGCGAGAAACAATGCGATCGGAGGTCAGAATGCGCCGAGTTGTCGTCACCGGTCTGGGAATGGTCACACCTTTGGGTTGTGGGGTTGAGGCGACGTGGTCGCGCCTTCTGGCCGGCGAATCGGGCGCGGGTCCGATCACCCGGTTCGATGCGAGCCATCTGGCCACGACCTATGCCTGCGAGATCCCGCGCGGCGACGGTAGCGACGGCACCTTCAATCCCGACGACTGGATGGAGCCGAAGGAACGCCGCAAGGTCGACGAATTCATCCTCTATGGCATGACCGCGGCGCAACAGGCGGTAGAGGATGCCGGCTGGCAGCCCGAGGACGAGGAAAGCCGGCTGCGCACCGGCGTGATGATCGGCTCGGGCATCGGGGGGTTGAGCACGATTGCCGAGACCGCGATCCTGATCAAGGAGCGCGGTCCGAAGCGGGTGTCGCCCTTTTTCATCCCCGGGGCGCTGATCAACCTGATCTCGGGGCAGGTGAGCATCCGCTACGGGTTCAAGGGTCCGAACCACGCGGTCGTCACCGCCTGCTCGACCGGCGCTCATGCCATCGGCGATGCCGCGCGGCTGATCGCCTGGGGCGATGCGGATGTCATGATCGCCGGCGGCGCCGAGAGCCCGATCAGCGAGATCGGCATTGCCGGGTTCAATGCCTGCAAGGCGCTGTCCACGAAGCGTGCCGACGATCCGAAGGCCGCCAGCCGCCCCTATGACGCCGACCGCGACGGCTTTGTCATGGGCGAGGGGGCGGGGATCGTGGTGCTGGAGGAATACGAGCACGCCAAGGCCCGCGGCGCGAAAATCTATGCCGAAGTGCTGGGCTACGGCCTCTCGGGTGATGCCTATCACATCACGGCGCCCAGCGAGGATGGCGATGGCGGCTTCCGCTCGATGTCGGCGGCGCTGAAGAATGCCGGGCTTGAGGCTTCGGCGCTGGACTACATCAATGCCCACGGCACCTCGACCATGGCCGACACGATCGAGCTGGGCGCGGTGCAGCGGCTTCTGGGCAATTCGGCGGGCAAGGCCACGATGAGCTCGACCAAATCCTCGATCGGGCATCTGCTGGGCGCCGCCGGCGCGGTGGAGGCGATCTTCTGCATCCTGGCGATCCGGGACCAGAAGGCGCCGCCGACGATCAATCTGGACAACCCGGCCATCGACACCCCGATCGACCTGGCCCCGCACAAGACCCGCGAACGCGAGATCAACGTGGTGCTGTCCAATTCCTTTGGCTTTGGGGGCACCAATGCCAGCCTGATCATGGGGCGGGTCCGCGACTGATGTGGAAGCACATCGCAGCCAATGCGTTGACCCTGCTGATCGTGGGTTTCGTCGTGCTCGGCGGGGTGCTGGCAATGGGCCAGCGCCTGTTCTACGCCGAGGGACCGCTGGATCAGGCGATCTGCCTGCGGGTGGAGCCGGGGGCGAACCTGCGCGTGGTGGCGCGGCAGCTTGATGAGCAGGACGCGATCACCAGCGCGACGCTGTTCCGCATCGGCGCGCAATATACCGAGCGTGACAATCAGCTGCGCTTCGGCTCGTATCTGATCGAACCCCGCGCCTCGATGGACCAGATCCTGGATGTGGTAACGCGGGGCGGCGCCTCGACCTGCGGGACGGAGGTGGTGCTGCGGGTGGGCGTTACGCGCTCCGAACTGCTGGCGCGCGATCTGGACCCCGTGACCGCCCGGTTCGAGGAGGTGGTTCGCATCGCCGCCGATGCCGAAGAACGGCCGGAGGAGTTGGAAACGCTGCTGGCGCAGGCCGACACGCGGTTCCGCGTGACGGTGGTCGAAGGGGTGACCTCCTGGCAGGTGTGGTCGGCGCTGAATGCCGCGCCGTTCCTGGCGGGCGACCTGGCAGAGGTCCCGGTAGAGGGTCGGCTGGCGCCCGGCAGCTACGAGGTCCGGCGCGGCCAGGAACGTAGCGCGCTGGTCGCCGAAATCGAGGCGCGGCAGCAGGCGATCCTGGATGCGGCATGGGAAAACAGGGCCGAAGACGTGCCGGTCTCCAGCCCCGAGGACGCACTGATCCTGGCCTCCATCGTCGAGAAGGAAGCCGGCGGGCCGCGCGAACTGGCGCAGGTGGCGAGTGTCTTCTACAATCGCATGGCCAACAACATGCGTTTCCAGATGGATGCCACGATCATTTACGGCATCACGCGGGGCGAGGGGCTACTGGACCGGCCGATCCGGCGCTCGGACATCGATGGCGTGACCGAGCGGCAGCAACACGGCTCGGTGCAGTTCAATACCTATGTGATCGACGGGCTGCCGCCTACGCCCATCGCCAATCCCGGCCGCGCCGCGATCGAGGCGGTGCTCAACCCCGAGGACACGCCCTATCTGTTCTTCGTGGCCGACGGGACCGGCGGACATGCCTTTGCGACAACGCTCGCGGATCACAACCGCAACGTGGCGAGATGGCGCGAGATCGAAGCGCGGCCGTGAAGTCAATGGGTTACGAGGCGTCCCTGCCGAATTGTGGCGGATTTTAGGCTTTTTCGTGGCGCAATCAGAGCGGGAGCAAATTGACTCTGCGCACGCTCTGATGTAGAAGTTCAGGCAAGCTGGAAGAATTGCGAAAGCGGCACGGGGGCATTCCCCCGGGCCGCTTTTTCTTTTCGCTCGTGCGGAGCAGCATGAGAAACGGGCAAAAACAATGAAAAAAGAAACGACAACGATAACCAATAACGATCTGACCCCCGAACAGGCAACTCAACTGGGACTGCTGCAATTCGTGATCGACGGCCTGACAGAGGTCGCGGTCGAATTCAAAGACCTCACCTACGAAGCAAAACAAGGGAATATGGAAGCCGTGAAAGCGGTTCCCAAGGCCAGTGCCGATTTCCGCAAGGCAGGAGAAGCATGTCTCGATGAACGCAGAAAACTCGACAGACTTCTCGGCAAGCTCGTCATCGCCGAAGACGGGGCAGAACTTGACCTCAATGACGCCCGTGCCGAGATCCGACGCCGAATGGATCGCCTGCGCGCCAGCCTCGGTGCAGGAGGCGTTTCTGAATGACCTGAGCGACAATGCACTGGCGGCGCTGCCCTGGCTCTTCGAGTTCTGGGCGTTGCCGCACCAGCTTCCGCCCGACGCCACGGCCGAGGGCAAGCCATGGCGGACCTGGGTCTGCATCGGCGGGCGCGGCGCGGGGAAAACCCGCGCCGGTTCCGAATGGGTGCGGAGCCAGGTCGAGGGGGCGCGTCCGGGGGATCCCGGGCGCGCCAAGCGCGTGGCCCTTCTGGGTGAGACCTATGACCAGGTGCGCGATGTGATGATCTTCGGCGACAGCGGGATCATGGCCTGCTCGCCCCCCGATCGCCGGCCGGAATGGGAGGCGACGAAGCGCCGGCTGGTCTGGCCGAACGGGGCGATCGCGCAGGCCTTCTCTGCCAGTGAACCCGAGGCGCTGCGCGGCCCGCAGTTTGACGCGGCTTGGGCCGACGAACTGGCAAAATGGAAGAAGGCCGAGGAGGCCTGGGACATGCTGCAGTTCGCATTGCGGCTGGGCGAGCATCCGCAACAGATCGTCACGACGACGCCCCGGGCGCAGCCGACGCTCAAACGGATCCTGGGGATGCCTAGCACGGTGACCACCCATGCGCCGACCAGCGCCAACAAGGCCTGGCTCGCCGCGTCATTTCTGGAAGAGATGCAGTCCCGCTACGGTTCGACCCGACTGGGTCGGCAGGAACTGGAGGGCGTTCTGATGGAGGATGCGGAGGGCACGCTCTTTCCCTCCAAGCTGATCGAAGCTGCGAGGGTCGAGGAGTTGCCGGCGCTCACGCGCGTCGTGGTCGCAATCGACCCGGCGGTGACGGCGCATTCCAAATCCGACCTGTGCGGGATCGTCGTGGTTGGCGCCTTTACCGAGGGACCGCCGAAGGATTGGCGGGCCTATGTAATCGAGGATGCGAGCGTGGCGGGGGCGTCACCCTCCGAATGGGCGGAGGCGGCGCTCGCGGCGAGAGCCCGCCACCACGCCGACCGCGTCGTCGCCGAGGTCAACCAGGGCGGCGAGCTGATCGCGAACGTATTGCGTCAGATCGACCCGATGGTGCCCTATCGTGCGGTGCGAGCCACGCGTGGCAAGACGGTTCGGGCCGAGCCGGTCGCGGCGCTCTATGAACAGGGGCGGGTGAAGCATATGCCGGGACTGACGGCGCTTGAAGAACAGATGGCGCTGCTTACCGGGCAGGGATTTCATGGGAACGGCAGCCCTGACCGGGTCGATGCGTTGGTCTGGGCGCTGCACGAATTGCTGATTGAGCCGGCCTCTCGCTGGAGGGACCCGCGCATCCGACCCTTGTGAAAGGCCGAAGCGATACGAACGCACGGGGACGGTCGGCGCAAGCCGGCCGTTTTTTCATTTCGCGTCAGTGAGTTTTGTACCCGGGCGGAAGCGACTGAATGCAAAGCCGTTGCGTGGGCAGCGTACGCTCGCGTTCGATCATCTTCAGGAAACTCGGTCAGAACTCAGACGTAGCCAAGGCGGCCCCGCAAAGAAGCGGCGGTGGAACACGGCAGACGGAGTAGGCTTGCATGTTCGATTTCCTTCGCAGATCGACCGCCACAGTGCCTGAAGCCAAGGCATCCGCTGTCGGTCCGCTGACGGCGGGTCCGGTCGGCAAGCAGGCCGCGATCCAGGCCGCGGCGCGGGTAACATGGACCGCACGCGATACCGCGACGTTGGCAAGGGTGGGTTTTCAGGGCAACCCGATGGGCTTTCGCGTGGTCCGCCTGATCTCGGAAGCCGCCGCGGCGCTGCCGCTGATTCTGCAGGATGCCGAGCGGCGCTATGAACAGCATCCGATCCTGTCGCTGATGCGCAGGCCGAACCCCGTCCAAGGCAAGGCCGAGTTCCTGGAGGCGGTCTTCGCGCAACTGCTGCTCTCGGGCAACGCCTATGTCGAGGCCGTTTCGCCGACGGGCGGACTGCCGGCCGAGTTGCATGTGCTTCGTGCCGATAGAATGAGTGTGGTGCCGGGGCCGGACGGCTGGCCGCAGGCCTATGATTACTCCGTTGGCGGGCGCAAGCACAGATTTGCGGTGGCCAACGACACGGCGGAAATGCCGATCTGCCATATCCGCGCCTATCACCCCAGCGACGACCATTACGGCCTGTCCCCGCTGGAAGCCGCCGCAACGGCGATAGATGTCCACAACGCAGCCTCACGTTGGTCTAAAGCGCTTCTGGACAATGCCGCGAGACCCTCTGGGGCGATCATTTATAAGGGCGCTGAGGGTCAGGGGACGATGACGAACGAGCAGTTCGAACGCCTGCAATCCGAGATGGAGATGCACCATATGGGGGCGCGCAACGCCGGGCGACCGATGTTGCTGGAGGGCGGTCTGGACTGGAAGCCGATGGGCTTCAGCCCGTCGGACATGGAGTTTCACAAGACCAAAGAGGCGGCCGCGCGCGAGATCGCCATCGCCTTTGGCGTGCCGCCGATGCTGATGGGTATTCCGGGCGACGCCACCTACGCGAACTACCAGGAGGCCCACCGGGCTTTCTACCGCCTGACCGTTCTTCCGCTGGCGACCAAGGTAACCGCGGCAATCGGGCATTGGCTTTCCGGTCATGCAGCGGCGGGCGTTGAGTTGAAACCCGACCTGGACCAGGTGCCGGCGCTTGCGGGCGAGCGTGACCAGCAATGGCGGCGGGTGAGCGAAGCGAGCTTTCTGAGCGATGCCGAGAAGCGCGTATTGCTGGGCTTGCCGCGACTGGCGGAGGACACATGAGCGTCGCACGTCGAACGGTGGGAGGGTCCCGGTTTCTTTATGACAGTTTCGATCTGGCACAGGCCCGTATCGACGCTCAGGAGCGGATCGAAGAAGAACGCCGGGCGGGCCTGGAATACCGCCTAAACAAGATCGAATCGGCACTGGAGCGAGTGGAAAAGCGTCTCTGGTTGGCCGTTTATGGGATTGCCGCCGGTGTACTCATGCACGGCGCATTGGCGCTTCTGGCGACAAAGTTGTGAGCGAGGCGACGACGATGTGGGAAACGAAGTTCCATTCGCCCGGCGAAGCGATCGAGTTGCGCGATGGGTCGGTGATTGCCGGCTACGCCTCGATCTTCGGGGTACGCGACCAGGGGGGCGATATCGTTCTTCCAGGCGCCTATTCGGCCTCGCTTCAGCGGCTGTCTGCCGGCGGCGGGCGGGTGCGGATGCTTTGGCAGCATGATGCCGGCCAGCCCATCGGGGTTTGGGATGAGGTGCGTGAAGACGCGCGCGGCCTTTGGGTCAACGGCCGTCTCCTGACCGAGGTTGCGCGTGCGCGAGAAGCGGCGGCGCTGATGGCCGCGGGCGCAGTTGACGGACTTTCGATCGGTTATCGGACGGTCAGGGCGGAGAAGTTGGCGGGGGGCGGGCGCAAGCTTTTGGAAATGGAGCTCTGGGAAGTGTCGCTGGTGACATTTCCCATGCTGCCAATCGCGCGCGTCAGCGCCAAAGACAACTCGTTCGAAGACGAGGAGGCGAGCGTGATAACGGTTTTGGCCGATGGGTTGCAGGCAGCCCGCAAGGCGTTGGCGGAGTGATTGGCGAGCAGGGCAATGCCCTGAGCGGTGGCCGACTGCACTCGGCATAATATTGATTGGCGGAATCAAACAAGGATGGCGGCCATGACTTCACAGGTCCCCGGCTACGGCCAAGATATCGCGGAGGCACACGAACCCGGCCGCGAGGCACGTCAACTCAAATCGGCGATGGAAGGTTTCGTCAATGAGATCCGATCGTTCCGTGCCGAGATCAAAAGCAATCTGCAACAACATGACGAGCGTCTCACCATGCTGGACCGCAAACTTTCGATCAAGACCCATCGCCCGGCGCTTTCGACCGGCAATGGTGGCGAACATCTGCATCTGAAGGCGTTCGATGCCTATCTCCGCTCTGGTGATGACGACGCACTGCGTGGCCTGGTCCTTGAAGGCAAAGGCTTGAATACTTCAGTGAATTCCGAGGGCGGTTACCTTGTCGATCCGCAAACGAGCGATCGGATCCGCGGTGTTCTATATGCGTCTTCTTCGCTGCGCTCGATTGCCAATGTGGTGCAAGTGGAGGCCTCGAGCTTCGATGTACTGGTGGATCATAGCGAGGTCGGCTCGGGTTGGGCGAGCGAGTCGGATCCGGTGGCCGACACATCGAGCCCTGTCCTGGACCGTATCTCGATCCGCCTGCATGAGCTCTCGGCGATGCCGAAAGCCAGTCAACGCCTGCTGGAAGACAGCGCCTTCGATGTCGAGGGTTGGCTGGCGGAGCGCATCGCGCAGAAGTTCGCGCGGGCCGAAGCTGCGGCTTTTATCCATGGAGACGGCGTGGATAAACCGCGCGGCTTCCTCGATCACGCAATCATGGCCGACGGAATGGCACAATGGGGCGAACTAGGATACATCGCGACCGGAGTGGCGGGCGACTTTTCGGCAGCGAATTCAGCCGATGCCATCGTCGATCTGGTGTATGCGCTTGAGGCCGGGTACCGAGCGAACGCAGTATTCGTGATGAATTCGAAGACTGCTGGCGCCGTGCGCAAGATGAAGGATGCAGACGGTCGGTTTCTTTGGTCGGACGGGCTCGCGGCCGCCGAACCAGCGCGCTTGATGGGCTATCCGGTCCTGATAGCCGAGGACATGCCCGATATCGCCAATGGCGCCCACGCCATCGCATTCGGCGATTTTCATGCAGGCTATACAATTGCCGAGCGCCCGGATTTGCGGGTCCTGCGTGATCCTTTCAGCGCCAAGCCGCATGTGCTGTTCTATGCAACCAAACGCGTCGGTGGTGATGTAACTGACTTCCGGGCAATCAAGATCTTGAAGTTCATCGAGAACTGAAAATCGGGCCGAGCCGGTTGGCGAGCCGGTACGGCCTGATAATGGCGCAGGCGCGCGGGGCGTTTCCGGTAGGAAAGTCACCTCGCATCGTCCAGCTGCTCCCCTCCGTCCGAGCGGTGCGGGCGCGTGTCTGCGCCACCTTTTCCCAAGTCTTCAAGAGGCAGTCATGGATCTAATCGAAACCTCAGGCTTGGCGGCAACCGATCTACCCGTCGCTGCGTTTCGGGCGCATCTGCGCCTGGGCACCGGATTCGCGAACGAGACTGCATTCGACGCCGAGTTGGCGCACTATATCGCGGCAGCAATCGCTCGGATCGAGGCGCGGACGGGCAAGGCACTTTTTCAGCGCGGCTACCGACTGGTTCTTCAGGACTGGAAAATGCCCGATGCGCAGCCCCTTCCTGTCGCACCGGTGAGCACGATCCAGGCGATCACGACGAAAAACCGTAGTGGCACTACGAGGCTCATCGCACCCGAACTCTATCGGCTGATCTGTGATCGACACCGTCCGCAAGTAATCGCCATGGGGACGACGTTACCCACGATCCCGTCGGGCGGACAGGTCGAGGTCGATTTTACCGCAGGTTTTGGAGGCAGCTGGGATTCGGTCCCAGACGATTTGGCTCAGGCCGTCTTTCTATTTTCCGCAGCTCTCTATGAAGGGCGCGCCGGGGCAGAGGCGCGGCTTCCGCCGCTGGTCGAGGCGTTGATTGCGCGTTGGGTTCCAATGCGACTCACTGCAGGAGGGCACCGAGGATGAGCCGCTATTCGCTCAACCGCCCCATGGCATTGGAAGAGGCGCAGCAGGCGCCAGACGGGGCGGGCGGTCACAGCCTCCAGTGGGTTGCGCTAGGGACGCTCTGGACAGAACTCCGAGCCGGTGGGGCACGCGAGACGCGCAGCGAAATCGCCCCCCTAGGCCAAATGCTGTTCCGAGTTTATCTTCGCGCCGCACCGCAGGGTTCCCCTCAGCGCCCGCGACCAGACCAACGATTTCGCGAAGGCACGCGAATATTCCAGATCCTTGCTGTCAGCGAAGCCGATCCTTTGGGTGCTTTCCTGGTCTGCCACGCACGCGAAGAGGTACCGGCATGAGTTATCTGGCCGGGGCCGCGTTGCAGGAGGCGGTTTTTCATCGTCTTCAGAACGATGCACAACTATGTTCCCTTGGGGTGTCAATCTACGATGCGCCGCCGCCCGGGACGCCACGCGGCACATATGTCGTGCTCGGCCCAGAGGATGTGATCGATCGGTCAGATGCCAGCGGACCCGGAGCAGAACACCGTTTTTCTGTCAGTGTTGTGAGCGACGCCTCTGGCTTCGTGACCGGAAAGCGCGTTGCGGCACAGGTCAGCGCTGTGCTGGACGATGGCGGCCTGAGTCTGACCGAGGGGAGGTTGGTGGGCCTCTGGTTCCAGCAAGCTCAGGCGCGTCGGATCGAAGGCGGTAAAGGACGACGGATCGAATTACGCTTTCGGGCGCGGATTGAAGGCTGAAAAGTTAACGAACTTGAAAAAGGAGGCGGTAAATGGCCGTGCAAAAGGGCAAGGACCTGCTGATTAAGATGGAGATGAGCAGCCAAGGCGATTTCGAAACCATCGCGGGTCTTCGCGCAACACGCATCAGCTTCAACGCCGAGACCGTTGACACCACGCACCTCGACAGTGAGGGGGGCTGGCGCGAGCTGCTTAGTGGAGCGGGCGTAAAATCGGCCGCAGTCTCGGGCTCCGGTGTCTTCCGCGATGCGGCGACGGACGAACGCGCGCGAACGGCCTTCTTTACTGGCGAGATCCCGCGAATGCAGGTGATCATTCCCGATTTCGGGGCAATTACGGGGCCATTCCAGATCACCGCCATCGAATACGCCGGCACACACAATGGCGAGGCAACCTTTGAGCTATCGCTGGCATCTGCCGGTGCGCTGAACTTTGCTGCGATCTGAGGAGATGTCGATGGTCAATCCCTACTCGGGTGAGGTGGCCCTGGTCATCGATGGAGACCGGTACCTGCTCAAGCTGACACTTGGTGCGCTTGTCGAACTGGAAGACGCCCTCGGCGCCGGAAGCCTGGTGGAACTGGTCGAGCGGTTCGAGGGGGGGCAATATTCGGTACGCGATGTCCTTGCGCTCATTCTGGCCGGCCTTCGCGGCGCAGGATGGCGGGGCAACGCGGACATGCTCGCATCGGCCGAGATCGTGGGTGGCCCGGTAGAGGCGGCGCGTGTGGCCGCACAATTGCTGGTCCGTGCCTTTGCAATGCCCGGAGCGGATTGATGGCGTCAACAACTCGACGGATCGACTGGCCAGCGCTGATGCGCGCAGGACTGAACGGTTTGCGGCTACATCCTAGAGATTTCTGGGCGCTGACGCCGCTTGAGCTGATGGTGATGTTGGGGCGCGAAGGGGCAGATCCTGGATTTTCGCGCACGTCTTTAGAGGCGCTGATGACACGCTTCCCCGATGTGATGTCGCAATCGAAAAACGGGGGGTTGAATGACCGATCTTGATGAACTCAGCGCGCAGATTTCCCAGCTCGAAGCGCGCCTTGGTCCGGCTACCGGAATGATAGCCTCGTTCGATTCCGAACTTGCGCAGATGGGCCGCACGCTCAGCGTGACAGGTCGCGAGGTCGAAGGAATGTCGCGCTCGTTCGGGTCAGGATTGCGTAGGGCATTTGACGGGATCGTCTTCGATGGCGCTCGTCTGTCGGATGCCATGCGGCAGCTTGGCCAGTCGATCAGCAACACATTGTACAACGCCGCCATGCGCCCGGTGCAGAATGCGCTTGGCGGTGCAATGTCGGCGGGGTTGGCCGGCATGATGACGAACGCGATCCCTTTCGCGCAGGGTGGCGCCTTCAGCCAGGGACGCGTCATGCCTTTTGCAAACGGTGGGATCGTATCCGCCCCCGTCACATTTCCGATGCGTGGCGGTGCCGGGCTCATGGGGGAGGCCGGGCCTGAGGCGATAATGCCTCTGGCGCGCGGCCCCGACGGCCAACTCGGTGTTCGCGCCGATGGCGGAACGGGCCGCGCGGTCAGCATTGTCTTCAACATTTCGACCCCTGACGTCGCAGGCTTTCAACGCAGCCAGAGCCAGATTGCCGCGCAGATGAGCCGCTTGCTGGCTCAGGGCCAGCGAAACGGGTGAACGCATGACCTTTCATGATGTCAGATTCCCCGCGAGCTTGAGCTTCGGGTCGATGGGTGGACCCGAGCGGCGGACCGAGATCGTCA
>CAZKSE010000052.1:0-19895 GCA_964555305.1 uncultured Rhodobacter sp.
ACGTGACCGAAAAGAGGAAGATCAGAAGTATGGCGATCACGAAGGTCGGGATCGAGACGCCGACGACGCTGAGCGCAAGGATCGCATCTGCGCTCCAGTGCCCGCGGTTGACGGCGGCATAGATGCCAATAGGCAGCCCCAGGCCCAGCGACAGGACGACCGCGGTCACCCCTTCGCGCGGACTGCCGATGGCCCCCAGGGCCAGGCGCAGGGCCGGGCGACCGCGCAGCCAGCGCATCGTCGCCAGCCGTCGCGCAACTTGCCTTAACAGCACCGCGGCCGTAAGAAGCACCGCGAGCGCGCCGACGATCCCCACCGCCGCGGCGAGCGCGAGGCGCGGCACGGCGGCCAGCGCCGCGGCGGTCCCGACTAGTGCCGCCAGCGCCAAGACCAGTGCCAGCAAGTAGCGCCGCCGGGGCCAGCGCCGCGATTCGGCGCCAAGACCGCGGAAAAGCGCTGCCGCGCGCACCTGCTCGACCCGCGCCAAGGGCCAGAGAGTGAATACAAGCGCTGTCAACGCGCCGTAAAGCGCGGCCTCGATCAATGGCAGCGGGTGCAGAGTGAAGACCGCGGGGACCGGCAGTTGCGCCTGCAGGACCGGCGCCAGCAGGATCGGCACTGCCGCCCCCAGGACCAACCCGGCCGCCACTCCCAGCGCGGTCAGTACACCGATCTGAGCAAAATAGATGGCAAAGATCGTCCGCCCCTCGGCGCCGAGGGTCTTGAGCGTGGCGATAACCGGGGTCTTGCCTTCGAGATAGGCGCGCACGGCGGCCGAAACGCCCACACCGCCCACCGCCAGCCCCGCCAAACCGACCAGGACCAGAAACGAGGCTGTTCGATCCACGAAAAAGGCCACTTGCGGGGCGCCGCGACGGGCATCGCGCCAACGCACCCCCTCGCCCTCGAACCGGGCGGAGGCGGCATGGCGCAGGCGGTCGAGCGTGTCGCCCTCGGCCAGCATCAGGCGATAGTTGGTCTCATAGAGCGTACCGGGACCCAGAAGCTCGGAATTGGCCAGGGCTTCGGTCGCAACCAGCGTGCGGGGGCCGGCTGCGAAGGTCGTGGTGATCGCATCGGGTTCGCGCACAAGGTAGGCGGTCAGCACGAAATCCCGTACGCCAAGGCGAAACGTCTCGCCGCGCGAAAGGCCCAGGCGTTCGGCGAGCAGACCGTCCATCGCCGCGCCGGGCAATCCGTCCCTTTCGGCCAGAACCTCGGCGACCGATAGCGGCGGGTCGAAGACCACCTCGCCGATCAGCGGCCAGTTGCGGTCGATCCCCTTCACTTGCGTGAGCGCACGTTCGGCGGTGTCCCCCTGCCCCGTGACGGCCATCGAGCGGAAATCGACGATCTCCGAAACCCGAGCGGCCTCGCTTTCCATCCAGGCGCGTTCGTCGTCGCGCGCGAAGCGGAAGGTGAAGCGCAACTCGGCATCGCCGCCCAACAGGACCGCGCCTTCGCGCTGCATCCCGTCCTCGATCGCCGCGCGGACCGAGCCGACGGCGGCGATGGCCCCCACACCGAGCGTGAGGCACAGAAGAAAGATCCAGAAGCCACGCAGCCCGCCGCGCAACTCGCGCCGCGCGATGCGCAGCGCCACAGGCAGCCTCATTGCGCGGCCTCCAGGTGCCGATCCTCGCCCTCGATCCGCCCGTCCCGAAGACGGATCACGCGGTCACAGCGCGCGGCCAGTTCCGGCGCGTGAGTGACCAGCACCAGCGTCGCCCCATGCCTGTCGCGCAGGCCGAAGAGAAGTTGCATGATCGCTTCGCCATTGGTGCCGTCGAGGTTGCCGGTAGGCTCGTCCGCCAAAAGGATGGCCGGGCGAGGGGCGGCGGCACGGGCGAGGGCCACGCGCTGCTGCTCGCCACCGGAAAGCTGTGCCGGGTAGTGGTGCATCCGCGAGTTCAGGCCAACGGCGCGCAGTTCGTCCTCTGCCCGGTCAAAGGCATCGGCGCGCCCGGCAAGCTCCAGCGGCGTGGCGACGTTTTCCAGCGCCGTCATCGTGGGGATCAGGTGGAAGGATTGAAACACCACCCCCATGTTCCCACGGCGAAAGCGCGCCAGCGCATCCTCGTCAAGCGCGGTCAGGTCATGGCCGAGTGCCTGCACATGCCCGCCGGTCGCGCGTTCCAGACCGCCCATCAGCATCAGGAGCGACGACTTGCCCGAGCCCGACGGACCAACCAGACCCAGGGTCTCGCCGCGGTGGACATCGAGCGTGATGCCACGCAGTATCTCCACCGGGCCGGCATTGCCCTGCAAGGTCAACGCCGCCTCCTTCAGCGACAACACGGGATCGGTCATGCAAGATTACCTCGTACCAAAGCGTTCCCCGGCATATGGGCTTTTCGGGCTGGCAGACAAGCTGCGCCGCAGCATCGTGGCGCTGTTCTGCATCGCGACCTTGGCCATTTCGCCCGCCGCGGCCGAAGAGACGGGCGCGCTGCGTTTGGTCGCTCTGGGCGATTCGCTGACCCAAGGTTACGGCTTGGAGCAAGGTGAAGGGCTGGTGCCGCAACTGGAAACCTGGCTTCACACAGCCGGCCATGACGTCATCGTGATCAATGCCGGCGTCAGCGGCGACACGACCGCCGGCGGTGTCTCGCGACTGGACTGGACGCTGGCTGACGACCCCGATGCGATGATGATCGCGTTGGGGGGCAACGATCTCCTGCGAGGGATCGATCCCTCGGCGAGTCGCGCCAACCTGCGCGCGATCCTGGAACGGCTGCAGGCGGAGGGGATCCCGGCGATGCTGGTCGGCTTGCCCGCGCCGGGTAATTACGGGCCCGAGTTCCGTGACGCGTTCGAGGCGATGTATGTGGAACTGGCGGCGGAGTTCGAGATCGCGCTCTATCCGAACCTGCTGCAACCCATGGCGGAGAAGCACGAGCTGGGCCTGACCTATTCCGAGATGATGCAGGACGACCGTATCCATCCCAGCGCCATCGGCGTTCAGGCGATTGTCGAAGCGTTGGGCCCGGCCGTATCGGACTGGCTCGAGAGCATCGAAACCGAGAGGTCGGGCTCATGAGCGCTGGTTGCCTGTTCTGCCGCATCGCTCGCGGTGAACTGCCCGCCCACAAGGTATACGAGGATGACCATATCCTCGCCTTTCTGGACCTCCATCCGATCCGTCCGGGCCACGCACTGGTGATCCCCAAGGAGCATCACGTCTGGTTCGAGGACCTGCCAGAGCATCTTGCGACTCGCATCACCTCGTGCGCGCAGCGGCTGGCGCGGACGATGAAACGGCTCTACCGGGTCGAACGGGTGGCGATGTTCTACACCGGCATCCATGTGCCGCACGCCCACGCGCATATCGTGCCGATGCATCACGTCCATGATGTCTCATCCAAGGCCTATCTCGCGGACGGTCCCGAGGGCTATTCCGTCCCGCCGCAGCTTCCGACCGAAGAGATGGCGAGGATCGCGAGTGCACTGCGCGACGGGCTGGGCTGAGTCCGCGCAGGCTGACAAGTAGTCAACGCGCGTCCCCGGTGACGAAACGCGGAAAGCTCGGCGGAAAGATCTCGTCCACCCGGGGGTGCGCCCAGGTACGCTCGGGATACTTGGCCACCAGGCCGTCAAACTGCCTCTGCGCCTGATCGCGCGCCTCAACCATGTCGATCCGGGCAACCTGCCCGTCCCGCATCGACAGCCGTCCGTCGACGAAAACTGCGCGGGTGATTCGGCCGGTCGCACCCAGAACGAGCGACTGGATCGGGTCGATGGTAGGTGCGATCATCGGATCTGCCAGGTCGAAAACCGCGATATCGGCTTTGGCACCGGGTGCCAGGCGACCCAGGTCGGAGCGTCCGAGGGCCTCGGCTCCGCCCAGAGTGGCGGCGTCGTACATCTGTGCCGCGCCGACGGTGGCCGGGTCATCGCCCGCCATGCGTGCGGCCATTACCCCGACCGCCATGTTCAGCACCATGTCGGGCGGCGCTGTGTCGGTGCCCATGCCGATACGGATGCCCATCGCGCGGCAACGCCCGAAGCTGTGCAGCGCAGCGCCAGATCGGGCAAAGACCAGCGGGCAATGCGCGATGGTCACGCCATGATCGCGGTAAAGTGCGAGGTCCTCATCGGTTGCCCAGGTTGCGTGCGGGGCAATCAGCCGGTTCGACAGCGCGCCGATGCGTGCGAGCCATTGAGGCGCCGTGGTGCCGTGCAGGCGTTGAACAGTCTCGCGTTCCATCTGACCCTGCGCCATGTGCAGCCGCACGGGGACCGCCAGCACTTCGGCCGCGGCCATCGTGCGGGTGAGCAGGGTCTCGGTACAGGTTTCGACCCGGTCGGGTGCCAAAAGGCCCTGAACGAGGCCTTCGCCCGCGCCCGCCCAGCGACGGATATAGTCTTCGGCGCAGGCCAGCCCGGAAAGGCCCCGCATTTCGTCGAACCGGGGCTCCAGAACGCCGGGGGCCGTACAGACCATGCCGCCCGAGCGATAGCCAGGGCCGAGGTAGACACGCAGGCCCAGCTCGATCGCAGCCTCGGCGGCGGCGTCGAACTCCGCGGCGGTCTCGCCCCATTCGCGATAGAAAAGCGAGGCGATGGGCAGGGCCGTCGTGATCCCGTTCATCAGCAGCTGCGCGAAGGCGTAACGCTTCTGGAATGCCAATTCCTTGAGCGTGTACATCTCGTAGGGGCCGCGTGCGACATAGGATTGCGGCCAGACCCGCCCCTTGGCCCAGGCCGGCTGGTTATCGACACCCAGTAGGGTGGTGTCGAGGTCTGACAGCGCGTCCAGATCGATGAAGCCGGGCGAGACGAGGGAATCGCCCAGGTCGATGCGGCGCGCGACCTCACCGTCGAACCCGGGACCGACGTAGAGCACGCGGTCGCCACCGAGTACCACTTCGCCATTTTCCAAGAGCCGGTGCCCACCGTCAGAATGGGCAACGATCCAACGCGCGCGAAGGGCGGTGCGGCCCTGCGGCCGGGTGCCAAGGAGCAGGGGCTGGAGGCTCATGGTGCCTCCGTCAGCGAATGTCCGGCACGCGCGGTGATGCGACCCGCCTTGATGACCAGCGGACGCGGGGCGTCACTGACCACCGCTTCAGCCAGCGTCTCGCCCGCCACAAGGGCGATGTCGGCGCTACTGCCGGGGGCGAGGCCGTGACCGGGCAAGCCGATCACCGCCGCTCCTCCTACAGTCACCAGATCCATGACGCGCGCGAGATCCGCATCGCTGCGCAGGTTGTTGCGCATCGCGATGATCCGCGCGCGGTCGAGCATGTCGGGGCGGTTGAGTGGGCTCCAGGTATCCCGCACGCCGTCGCATCCGGCCCCCATCCGCACGCCCGCATCCTGCAACCGCGTGACCTGCGGCACCTCACGCGAGGGCGCACCAGTGGTCAGGATAGCGATATCCAAATCCGCCAGACGGGCAATCAGCGCCTCGGTCCGGTGCCAGTCGTTCATGCCCAGACAGAAGGCGTGACTGACCGCGACCTTGCCCTGCAACCCGAGGGCGGCGGTGCGTTCAATGATCATTTCCAGCGAAAACGCGCCCAATTCTCCCGGTTCGTGAAGGTGGATATCGATCCCCCTGCCCTTTTTCTCAGCCAGTTCGAAAATCGCATCGATATGACCCTTGGGGTCCCGGTCAATTCCCGCAGGGTCGAGCCCGCCGACCAGATCCGCCCCGGAATCAAGCGCGGCATCGAGCAGGTCCAGCGTGCCGGGGCGGCAGAGCAACCCAGACTGTGGGAAGGCCACGATCTCGATCTCGACCTGGCCCGCGAGCTTCTCGCGCGTGGAGAGCACGCCTTCGAGGATGGTCAGACCGTGGTCCGTATCGATATCGACATGGCTGCGCATATGCGTGCAGCCCGCGCCTACAAGAGCCAGTGCATGGCGCATCGACTGACGGTGCGGGTCAAGGCTCAATCGGGTGCGCTCGGCGCGCTCGTTGTCGATCATCGCGCGCAGATCGGTGCCCACGGCGTTTCGATACCAACCCATTCCCATCACGGTCTTGTCCAGATGGGTATGCGCTTCGACCAGGCCAGGGATGGCAATGGCGCCGGCGCCATCCTCGACCGGCAGGTCCGGCGCGTCTATCCCCGGTGCGATCTGCTCGATGCGGCCGGCGCGGATCAGGATGTCGGCAGCGTCACCGCCCCTTGGACGGACGTTCTTCAGCAGCAGATCTTGGGTCATGCGACGCGCTCCATTCCGCCGCTCTTGGGATTGGGATAGGCGTAAGCGCCGGTCTTGGACGTCCGGTAGCCCACGCCGACATAAGCCTCGGCCAGCTTCACCGCAGCGGTCACGCCGTCAATCACCGGAATGCCGGTCTCTGTCGCCAGTGCATCGCAGAGTTCGGACATGCCAGCGCAACCCAGCACCACCGCTTCCGCTGCGTCCTCCTTCTGCGCGCGGCGAATGGCCTGGACAAGCCGCGCCCGGGCGAGGACCGGCTCTGCGTCGAGGGCCAGGACCGGCAAGTCGATCGACCGCACCCGCCGGCAACGATGCCCGGCGCCGTAATGCAAGACGAGATCCTCGATGATCGGCACCGAGCGCGGCAACGTGGTTACAACTGAAAAGCGCGCCGCCAGCACGGACGCGACCTGCAGGGCTGATTGACAGATGCCGAAGACCGGGCCCGCGGCCACTTCGCGCGCCGCCTGAAGCCCAGGGTCGTCGAAACAGGCAAGGACATGCGCCTGTGCGCCCTCCGCCTCGGCTGCGCGGATCGCGTGCAGCATCGGCGGGACGGCCAGCGCCTCGTCGGCATAGCCCTCGATGGACACCGGGGCAGCCTCACCGCCGGTCATCACGATCTCGGTTCCGGCCGCAGCCGCGCGCTCGGCGGATCGGCGGATCTGATCGGTCATCGCGACCGAGGCATTGGGATTGATCACATGCAGGCGCATCAACAGGGCTCCCCGGGTTCGACCGCCAGTTGCGTGGCCTCGAATGGCGACATTTCGGCGGGTTTCTTGAGCTCGAACTGACGGTCCGAGGTGATGTAGTTATCGGCGTGCAGGCGCGCGATGGGTTGGTAGACGTCGGGGTTCACATAGCGGCCCTGCACGTCCAGGCAGTCGTCACGCACATGCATCTCGACGACCTCGCCCAGAATAATTGCGCGGCGCGGATAGTCGATGATCCGCTCGACCCGGCATTCCATCGCGCAGGGACTCTCGGCCACGCGGGCGGCGTCGATCTGACGGCAGGATGCGGCGGTGAGACCCGCGAAGTCCAACTCGTCCACTTCCGAGGCAAAGTTCACGCCGCAGAGTATCATCGCCTCGGTCAGAGCCATGTCGACCATGTTCACGACAAACTCGCCCGTTCGGCGGATGTTGCCCAGCGTGTCCTTTTCGGACCCGTTCGGCCGCGTCTGGATCCCCAGGATCACGATTGGCGGATCCTGCGAGAAGACGTTGAAGAAGCTCATCGGTGCGGCATTGTTGTGCCCGCCAGGCGAGCGCGTGCCGACCAGCGCGATCGGACGCGGCCCGATGAAATTGGTGAGCAGCCGGTATCGGTCGGTCGGTGGTAGTTGGGTGAAATCGAACTGCATCACGCCACCCCTGCCAGCGCCGGCCGCGCACCGTCGCGCCCCTCGTGGACCAAGTGGCAGCGAACGCGCGCGGGTCCCGACCAGTCGAACGCCGGCGGCTCGGTCCGACAGCGATCATTTGCCAGGGGACAGCGTGGATTGAAGTGACAGCCAGGGGGGGGCGTGATCGGATTTGGAACCTCGCCTGCCGGCCGCTCCATATCGCGATGCGCCATGGAGATGTCGGGCACCGTTTCGAGCAGCAACTTGGTGTAGGGATGTTGCGGCCGGGCGAAAATCTCGGCTGCGGGCGCAAGTTCCACCAGTCGACCCAGATACATGACCCCGATCCAGTCGGAGATGTAGTTCACCACCGCCAGGTCATGACTGATGAAGAGATAGGTCAGCCCAAGTTCGCGTTGCAGTTCCCGCATCAGGTTGAGGATCTGCGCCTGAACCGACACGTCCAGCGCCGAAGTCGGCTCGTCGCAAACCAAGAATTCTGGCTTTGTCGAAATAGCGCGCGCGATCGAGATACGTTGCCGCTGACCGCCCGAAAATTCGTGCGGGAACTTGTCGCCATCGGCAGCCGACAGCCCCACGAACTCCAGCAGTCGGTCGACCTCGCGGCGGCGTTCAGTCGGATCGGGATGGGTGGCAAAGGACTTCATCGGCTCGCCGATGACCCGCGCGACGCGCCAGCGTGGGTTGAGGCTCGCGTAGGGATCCTGAAAGATCATCTGCATCCGCCGCCGCGTGGCGGCGGGGTGCCCCGCCGGTTGACCCGCCAGTTCAACCCCGTCGAACCGGATCGAGCCGGCGCTTGGCCCCTGCAGGCCCATCAGTAGTTTAGCGACCGTCGACTTGCCGCAGCCGGATTCGCCGACCAGTGAGAGAGTCTGGCCCCGGGGAATGCTGAAATCGACACCGTCGACGGCGTGGACATATTGCCGCCCGGCCCGTTCGATCAGCCGGTTGATGAACGGGCGCGACAGGTCGAACACCTTCTTCAGGCCCCTCACTTCCAGTAGCGGGGTGTCGGCGGTCATGCGACGGCCTCCTTCTCGTTGATCAGATGGCAGGCGGCAGCACCCTGCCCTGCCGCTATCAGGTCCGGCCGCACGCGGACGCAAAGTTCGATGCGCTTCGGGCAGCGCGGGTTGAACGCACAGCCTTGTGGCCGGGCATTCAAGCGCGGCATCGCGCCCTCGATCTGCGGAAGAACCTCGGGGCGCGGGCCGATGCGGGGTATCGAGGCCATCAAGCCCGCAGTATAGGGGTGCTGCGGGTTACGGATCACCTCGGCCACGGGACCGATCTCGACGATGCGGCCCGCGTACATCACGGCGACGCGGTCAGCGGTTTCGGCGATCACCCCCATGTCATGCGTAACCAGGATCACCGACGCGCCGGTTTCCTTGCAGAGCTTGCGCAGCAACGCGATGATCTGCGCCTGCACGCTCACGTCCAGCGCCGTCGTCGGCTCGTCGGCAATGATCAGCCGCGGCTCGGCGCAGAGCGCAAGCGCGATGACCACCCGCTGACGCATGCCACCGGAATACTGGTGCGGGTAGGTATCTATCCGCTTTTCCGGCGCCGGGATGCCGACGCGGCGCAGCCAGTCGATGGCACTTTCCCGGGCCTCGGCCCTTGGAAGCTTCAGGTGCGTATGGATCGTCTCTATCAGTTGCTCGCCCACCGTCAGCACCGGATTGAGGCTGGTCAACGGATCCTGAAAGATCGCCCCGATCCGGCGCCCGCGCACCCGGCGCATGGCTTCACGCGGCAGGTTGTCGATGCGCTCGCCCTCCAGCCGAATCTCACCGCGGGCAATTCGTCCCGGCGGTTCGATCAGACCTATGATGGCGGCGCCGGTCATCGACTTGCCGGCCCCAGATTCGCCCACCATTCCCAGGATCTCGCCCGGCTCTACGGTCAGCGTCACATCCTCAATTGCGGTCAGCACGCCATTGCGGGTCGGAAATTCGACGGTCAGGTTTTCGACGGACAGAAGTGTCATCGCGCTTACCTCAACTTCGGGTTCAGGGCGTCGCGCAACCAGTCCCCGAGCAGGTTCACTGCGAGGACCAGAAGCACCAGGATGACGGACGGAAAGATCACCACCCACCAGATGCCCGAGAACAGGTATTCGTTACCGATACGGATCAGCGTGCCGAGGCTGGGTTGCGTCGCGGGCATCCCGACACCCAGAAACGATAGTGTTGCCTCGGTCAGGACTGCCATGCCCAGGCTGATCGTGGCGATCACCAGTACCGGCCCCAGCACATTGGGCAGGATATGACTGATCATGATCCCCAAGCGCGAGACGCCGTTGATCCGGGCTGCCTGCACATATTCCTTCTGCCGCTCCACCATGGTCGAGCCACGCACGGTGCGGGCGTACTGCACCCAGTTGGTCAGCCCGATCGCCAGGATCAGGACGTAGATGGCTGCGTCCTGATGCTGACTGGGCGGCAGGATGCCCCGAGCGATCCCGTTGACCAGAAGCGCCACCAGGATCGCCGGAAAGCTGAGCAGAACATCGGCAAAGCGCATGATCGCAGCATCGACCGTGCCGCCGACAAAGCCGCCGATCAGTCCCAGGCTGATGCCGATGACCCCGGCCAGGGCCACGCTCGCAAATCCCACGATAAGCGAGATGCGCAACCCGTAAAGGATCGTCGAATAGACATCGCGTGCCTGGGTGTCGGTGCCGAGCAGGTACTCGGTGCTGCCCCCTTCGACCCAGAAGGGCGGCAATTCGCTGTTCCAGAGCTCCAGTTGCGCGATGTCGAAGGGGTTTTGCGTGGCCAGTTGCGGCGCAAAGATCGCAGCGGCGAAAAGCACAACCAGGATCAGGCTGGCGATCAGCGCGGTTTTCGAGCGGCGAAAGCTGTAGGCGAGGTCGCTGTCCCAGGCGCGGGCGAATACGGCGGTCATGATGTCTCCTCCCTCAGTGACCGGGGGCGGCATCGACGCGCAGGCGCGGGTCGATCGTCGCATAGAGCAGGTCGACGGTGGTGTTGATCACCACGAAGATGAAACTGACCAGCACCAGATAGGCGGCCATCACCGGCACGTCGCCGAAATTCACCGCCTGGATGAAGAGCGCGCCCATCCCCGGCCACTGAAAGACCGTCTCGGTGATGATGGCGAATGCGATCAGCCCGCCCAGTTGCAGGCCAAAGATGGTGATGACCGGAATGAGCGTGTTCTTCAGCGCGTGGCGGAAGTGGATGGACCGGTCGCGCAAGCCGCGAGCGCGGGCAAACTTGATGTAGTCGGTGCGCAGCACTTCCATCATCTCGGCGCGCACCAGCCGCATGATAAGCGTCAACTGAAAGAGGCACAGCATGATCGACGGCAGGATCAAAGCCTTCAGCCCGCTGCCGGTCAGAAAGCCCGTGGTCCACCAACCGATATCGACCACCTGCCCCCGGCCGAACGACGGCAGCCAGCCCAACCAGACGGAAAAGACCAGGATCAAAAGAATGCCGGTCACGAAGGTCGGCAACGATATCCCGATGAGGGACAGCAGTTGCAATGATTGGGCCCCGATCGCGTGCGGCCTGAGCGCGGTATAGATGCCCAATGGCACGCCCACCGCCAGCGACAGGAACGCCGCCACCAGCACCAGTTCGGCCGTTGCCGGGAAGCGTTCGGCCAGAAGCGTGCTGACCGGCCGCGCATTCCGCCAGGACAACCCGAAGTCGCCGGTCGCGGCGCGCGCGATGAATCGCCCGTATTGTACGAACAGCGGCTGATCCAGCCCGAGGCGTTCCCGCACCTCCGCGCGTTCGGCGGCGCTGGCGTGTTCCGGGACCATCGAATTGACCGGGTCGCCCATGAAACGGAACATCAGGAAAGCAATCAGCGCAACGGCGAGCATCACGAAGATCGACTGGACGATCCGGCGGATCAGAAAGCCGAGCATGGCCACTCCTCCCTAAAGTGAACCGACCGCGCAGGATGGCGCGGCCGGCAAAGGTTTAGCGATTGATCCGCGCATACCACAGGCGCACCAGGTCGTCGGCGGACTGGGTCACCTCGACCTCGTCACGCGCAGCCCAGGACAGCGGCTGCTGATGCAGCGGCAGCCAAGCGTGGTCTTCCTTGGCCAGCATCAGCGCCTCGACCAGCATGCTACGCCGCTTCTCCTCGTCCAGCTCGACCTCGATGGCGCGGGTCAGTTCGTCGACGCGCGGGTTGGAATAGCCCGGCGGCGTGAAGGTGCCGAACGCGCCCTCGGTCGAGTGCAGCATCGCCGACAGGACCGAGAAGCCGTCGAGCATCGGCAGCGTCGCCCAGCCCAGCATGTACATATCCACCTGCCGATCATCGACACGCTGGAAATGTAGCTGGCGCGGTTCGGTGACCAGCCGCGGCTCCAGGCCGACCCGGGCCAGCATCGACGCCATCGCCTGGCAGATCCCCTCGTCGTTGACATAGCGGTCGTTCGGGCAGTTCAGGTTGAACGCGAACCCATCGGCGTAGCCCGCTTCCGCCAACAGCTCGCGTGCGCGGTCGGGATCGTAGGGCAGGCGCTGATCCATCTGCTCAGTCCAGCCGGGCACTTCGGGCGCGATCAGCGCACCCGAGACACGGGACTTGCCGCGCATGATCCGGTCACGGATCAGATCCATGTCGATGGCGTGCTCGAAGGCCTGACGCACGCGGACATCCTGCAACGGATTGCCCTCGACATTGCCGTCGACCAGCGTGTCGCTCAAGTTGTAGCCCATCATGATCGAGCGCAGTCCGGGCGCCTCGAGCATCCGCACGCCCGGCGACGAGTCGATCCGCTGCGCGTCTTGCAGCGGCGCCGGTTCGATCAGGTCGATCTCACCTGACAGAAGCGCCGACACCCGCGTTGCGGCCGAGGCGATGGGGGTGTGCACGATGCGGCTCAGGTTGTGCTGCGGCTCGTCCCACCAATCGGGATTGGCGGCCAAAACGGTCATTGCGTCGGGCCGGCGGCTTTCGACGACGAAGGGGCCAGTGCCATTGGCATGGCTCGTCGTATGCCCCTCCTCGCCGCGGCTGGCATCGATCGGATCGACAGAATTATGCTCGCGCAGCCAGTCGGCATCGAGGATGAAGATATTGGTCAGATAGTTGTTCAGCAGCGGCGTCGGCCCCGACATGATCAGCTCGACCGTCAGATCATCAATGATCTCGACGTCGACGAGACCGGGCAGGTTGCCCCGCAGCGGCGAGTTCGGATGCACCGCGCGCATCAACGACATCGCAACATCTTCGGCGTCCAGCTCCTGGCCTTGGTGAAACGTCACGCCCTCGCGCAGATGGTAGCGGATGCGCGTGGGTTCGATGATCTCCCAATGCGTGGCAAGCGCTGGTTCGATCTCCAGCTCGGCGGTGTAGCGCACCAGCGGCTCATAGACGTGGTGGACAAAAATGTTTGTGAAACTGTCGGTCACCGAATGGGGATCGAAGCCGTAGATGTCGCGCGCGGTGGCATAGCGCAGTGACTCGGCGCTGGCGGCATTCAGCCCGAGGCTGAGCCCGACGGCGGCGGTAAGAACCAGATGCCTTTTCACGGGGGTCTCCTGTTGGGTTCGTGTGCGTTTGCCGGACGCGGCGGCAAGACGTCGGCAAGAAAAGGCTGGCACATGTCGTCATTTTTGTCTACAATTTTGTTGGCAGGTTTTTCAACTTTGTTGACATTGCTGTTTTCGCAAGCAATTCTGACTGCGAATGGCGACCGGAGGAGCAATGAGCGAAGACCCCATCCCCGGAGAGGCACCGCACATGGTGATCTACAACCGAATCTGGACCTCGATCGCCGAGCGCAAGCTGCGCCCCGGAACCCGCCTGAAGGAAGAGCAGCTCGCCGAGATCTTCGATGTCAGCCGCGCGCGCGTCCGCCAGGCGCTCTCGGCGCTGGAACGCGACGGGCTGGTGACGCTGGTGCCCAATCGCGGCGCCTTCGTCGCCGAACCGGGAATCGAGGAAGCGCGCGACGTCTTCTTTGCCCGCCGCGCCATCGAGGCGGCGCTGCTGCGGCGTCTATGCGCGGCGCCAGAGCCGACGATGGTGGACCGGCTGCGCGCGCATGTCGCCGAGGAATGCGCGGCGCGCGCGCGCGCCGACCGCAGCGGGGTTATCCGGCTTTCAGGCGGGTTTCACCTGCTGGTCGCGGAACTTGCCGGTTCACCCTATCTGACCGATGTGCTGCGTGATCTCATCTCTCGCACCTCGCTGATCACGGCGATGTACCAGCCGCGCACGCATGTTGATTGCGGCCCCGACGAACATGCGCAGATCGTCGACAGCATTGCACGCGGCGACTGCGCCGCGGCCCAGGCCGCGATGGATCACCACCTGCGCCATATCGAGGCCGAGCTCGACCTGGCCGAAGATGCCTCGCTCTCAGGCGATCTGAAGGAGATCCTGCTGTGACGCATGATATCGTGATTGCAGGCGCGACGGTGGTGACCGTCGATCCCGACCGCCGGGTGTTGGCCGACGGCTGGATCGCGATCGACGGCGCGCGCATCGTCGCGCTCGGGTCGGGCAACGCACCGCAAGGTCGACAGCGGATCGACGGGCACGGGATGCTGGCGATCCCCGGCCTGATCGACGCCCATTCTCACGCCGGGCACGGTTTGATCCGCGCCGCGGGAGAAGGTGATGGCGACGTCTGGTTCGATATCTGCGAGGCAATCTACGCCCGCCATTCGACGCCCGATTTCTGGTATGCCGAAGCCCGGCTTGCGCAGCTGGAACGCCTTCAGGCAGGCGTGACCACCGCAGTCTCACTCCTGGGTGGGGGCGCGGATGTGATGCGAACCGATGACACGGCTGCCGGAGACGCTCATTGCCGGGCGACAGTGGAATCCGGATTACGCACGATCATGGCGGTAGGGCCGGGTCGCGTGCCTTTTCCCAAAGCCTTTGCGCGCCTGTCCGCTGATGGCGACTGGCAGGACGTCGCACTGGATTTCGACACGCAGATGGCGGTGTCGGCCGAACTGATCGACCGTTGGAACGATGTGCTGGATCGGCGGACCGGCGTCGCGCTGATCTTGCCGGTCTACACCGCGGCGCACCTGGCCGACCCTGCCCTGGGATCAGCGATCCGCGCGATGGCCGCGGCGATGGCCCAACTCCGTGACCACAAGCAGGTGATCTTCACCCAGGACGGGCACCGCGCTGGATCCATCGCCGTGGCGCGGGAACTGGGCCTGCTGGGCCCTTGGGCTGCGCTCTCACACAGTGTCGATCTTACCGAAGACGATTTTCGCGCACTCAAGGAAACCGGCGCGGCGATCGTCCACAACCCATCGGCAATCATGTCGATCCTGGGCCGCTGCCCGGTGCCCGAACTGATCGAGGCTGGCGTGACCGTCTGCCTCGGTTCCGACGCTGGGGCCCCGGATCGCGGGTTCGACATGTTTCGTCACATGGCGCAGTGCATGCACTATCACCGGCGTCACTTCCGCGAGCCCGCGGTCCTGCCCGAGGGCAAGGTGCTGGAAATGGCCACCATCGACGCCGCGCGCGCCCTGGGCCTGAATGACGAGTTAGGATCTCTGGAGGTAGGGAAACGAGCGGATATCGTGCTGGTCGACAGCCGCAAGGCGCATCTCTGGCCCCCCGTGATGCCGCTCAACCGCCTCACCCATTTCGCCAGCGCAGCCGATGTCGACACTGTCATGGTGAACGGGCAGGTGCTGATGCAAAACCGCAGTATCGCGCATCTGGACGTCCCCGGGATCCTCACCGCCGCCAGTGCGGAAGCCGATGCCGCATTTTCCCGTGCCGGCTATCCCGCCGCCCGGTCCGAGGATGCAACCCTCTGGCGCGTCGCCCGACGCGGCAAGGCGGCCTTCCGCCCCGCCGGCGACTGATGGAGGACGGACCACGGTGGTCCGTTCCGCCACGCCGCCCCCGACCCAACTATCATCCTTGGAGCGTACGCACTCCGATCCCTTCCTTGCGCGCCTGCATAGCGGCAACGGCAGCAATCGCACCGGCGGCGGTGGTAAAATACGGGATCTTGTCCATGAGCGCGTTGGTGCGGATCTCTCGGCTGTCGGCGATGGCCTGCGCGCCCTCGGTCGTGTTGAAGACAAGGGCGATGTCGCCATTTTTCAGCCGATCGACGATATTCGGCCGACCCTCGTAGACCTTGTTGACCGACACCGCGTCGATCCCCTGCCCGCCCAGCCATTTGGCCGTGCCCGAAGTGGCAACCAGTTCGAACCCCATCCCGGCCAGTTCTCGCGCGGCTTGTGCCATCGGTTCGGTCTTGTCGGCATCGCGGATGGAGATGAAAACACGCCCCGCCTCGGGCAGGATGGTGCCGGCACCCATTTGCGCCTTGAGAAAGGCCAGCGCGAAGGTCCTATCCCATCCCATCACCTCGCCTGTCGAGCGCATCTCGGGTCCGAGAAGCGTATCGACGCCCGGGAAGCGTGCGAAGGGCAGCACGGCCTCCTTCACCGAATACCAAGGCGTGATCGGATCGGCCAAAGTCAGCGGATCGGCGAGCGGCAGGTCGGTGTCGGGGCCGACACCCGCGGGATAGGGATCGCGCAGCGGAAAGGCGTCCAGCGACTCGCCTGCCATCAGCCGCGCCGCAATCGACGCGATGGCGCTGTCGGTTGCCTTGGCCACGAACGGCACGGTGCGTGACGCGCGGGGATTGACCTCCAGCACATAGATGTCGCCGTCCTTGATCGCGAACTGAACGTTCATCAGCCCGACGACATTCAGCCCGCGCGCCAGAAGCTCTGTCTGGCGCTTCAGCTCGGCGACCGTCTCGTCGGTCAGTGAATGCGGCGGCAGGCAACAGGCGCTGTCGCCTGAATGAACGCCCGCTTCCTCGATGTGCTCCATGATACCGGCCACATGGACCCGCTGACCGTCCGATAGCGCATCGACATCCACCTCGATGGCGCCAGACAGGTAGCTGTCCAGCAGCACCGGGTTCTTGCCCGAGACGTTGACCGCGGTGTTGATGTAGCGCTGCAGATGGTCGCGGTCGCGCACGATTTCCATCGCGCGACCACCGAGCACGTAGGATGGGCGGATGACCAGCGGAAAACCCACGGTCTGCGCAATCTCCATCGCCTGCTCTTCGGAGTAGGCGATGCCGTTCACCGGCTGTTTCAGCCCCAGCTCGTTCAGCAGCCGCTGGAACCGCTCGCGATCCTCGGCAAGGTCGATGGCGTCGGGCGAAGTTCCCAGGATGGGGATCCCCTCGGCCTCCAGGTCGTTTGCCAGTTTCAGCGGTGTCTGGCCGCCGAACTGCACGATAACGCCGTGAAGCGTCCCGTTCTCCTGCTCGACGCGCAGGATCTCCAGCACATGCTCCATGGTCAACGGCTCGAAATAGAGGCGGTCCGACGTGTCGTAATCGGTTGAAACCGTCTCGGGGTTGCAGTTGACCATGATCGTCTCGAAGCCCGCGTCGGTCAGCGCGAAGCAGGCATGGCAGCAGCAATAGTCAAACTCGATCCCCTGCCCGATCCGGTTGGGGCCGCCCCCCAGGATGACCACCTTCTTGCGGTCCGATGGGCGCGCCTCGCATTCGACGCCTCCCATCGCGGGGGCCTCGTAGGTCGAATACATGTAGGGGGTCTGCGCTTCGAACTCGGCGGCGCAGGTGTCGATGCGCTTGAAAACGGCGGTCACATCCAATTTGCGACGCGCCTGGCGCACCGCGGTTTCTTCCTGACCAGTCAGGTGGGCCAGCCGCGCATCGGTGAAGCCCATCATCTTGAGCGCGCGTATCCCCTCTGCCGTGACCGGCAGGCCGCTCTTACGGATGGCGCCCTCGGTCTCGACGATTTCGCGGATGCGCGCCAGGAACCAGGGGTCGAAGGCCGTGGCATGCTGGATCTCGTCATCCGTCAACCCCTCCCGCATGGCCTGTGCGACCAGCCGCAGGCGGTCCGAAGTTTGGACACTGATTGCCTTGATGACCGCCGCCTTGTCCGGTGCGCCGGGAATGGCGATCTCGTCGAAGCCGGTCAGCCCCGTTTCCATCGACGCAAGCGCCTTCTGGACGGACTCGTGGAAGGTGCGGCCAATCGCCATCGCCTCGCCCACGGATTTCATGGCGGTGGTCAGTTCGGCCTTGGCGCCTGGGAACTTCTCGAAGGCGAAGCGCGGGATCTTGGTCACGACATAGTCGATGGAGGGTTCGAAGGACGCGGGCGTGACCTTGGTGATGTCGTTGTCCAACTCGTCCAGCGTGTAGCCGACGGCCAGCTTCGCCGCGATCTTCGCGATGGGAAATCCTGTGGCCTTCGAGGCCAGTGCCGAGGAACGGCTGACGCGCGGATTCATCTCGATCACGACCATGCGGCCGGTGGCCGGGTCCACCGCCCATTGCACGTTTGAACCGCCGGTTTCGACCCCGATCTCGCGCAGAACGGCGATCGAGCCGTTGCGCATGATCTGGTATTCCTTGTCGGTAAGCGTCAGGGCCGGCGCGACGGTGATCGAGTCGCCCGTGTGCACGCCCATCGGATCGACGTTCTCGATGGCGCAGACGATGATCGCGTTGTCCGCCCGGTCACGCACCACCTCCATTTCGAACTCCTTCCAGCCCAGAAGGGATTCGTCGATCAGGATCTGGCCCGCGGGCGAGGCATCAAGGCCGGAGCGGCAGATCTCCTCGTAATCGTCGCGGTTGTAGGCCACGCCGCCGCCGGTGCCACCCAGTGTGTAGGCGGGGCGGATGATCGCCGGCAGGCCGACTTCTTCGAGCGCTTTCATCGCCTCGGCCACTCCAGCGGCGATGTCGAAGCGGCCGTCCGCGCGTTTGGGGGCCGCAATGATGGTGGCGCGCGGGTTCTCGAGGCCGATCCGGTCCATCGCCTCGCGGAAAAGCTTGCGGTCCTCAGCCATCTCGATGGACTGGCGGTTCGCACCGATGAGCTCGACGCCAAACTTCTCCAGCACCCCCATATCGGCCAGCGACAGTGCGGTATTGAGGCCCGTCTGCCCCCCCATCGTCGGCAGCAGCGCATCAGGCCGCTCGGCCTCGATGATCTTGGCGACAACCTCGGGCGTGATCGGCTCGATATAGGTTGCGTCGGCCAGGCCGGGATCGGTCATGATCGTCGCCGGGTTCGAATTGACCAGGATGACGCGGTAGCCTTCCTCGCGCAGGGCCTTGCAGGCTTGAGCACCGGAATAATCGAATTCACAGGCCTGGCCGATGACGATGGGCCCAGCCCCGATGATCATGATGGATCTGATATCGGTTCTTTTCGGCATCGCGGACCCCGTGCATATAGGCGCGCCGCCGGATGGCGGCGCGGAAATCGAGGCGGGTTATATCGCCCCCCCGGGTCGGCGCAAGCCCCGTTCAGGGACGACAGGCCCCAAGATGGCCTTTGCGCCGCGACATCCCCGAATGACACTTGTGAGGAGTGATGGGCACGGCGCTGCCCATCAGCCGAAGCAAGCCTCCAGCAAGGAGCGAGTGTTTTCGGGCGTCATCTTGCGCGGATTGGCCCCGGCGGTCGGGTCTTGAAGCGCCATCTGCACCAGATCATCAAGCCGACCCTTGTCAACGCCCAGGGCTGTCAGATCGGTGGGAATGCCCAATTCGCTGCGCATTTCCATGATACGGGCGCGGAACCCGTCAAACCCACCCGAAATACCCAGATAGGCGGCCATCCTGTCGATCTTTTCTTCGATAACCTCGCGATTGAAATCCAACACCCAGGGCATGACGACTGCATTCGTCGTGCCGTGGTGGGTATTGAACACCGCGCCGATCGGATGGCTCAGCGCATGGATCCCGCCCAATCCCTTCTGGAATCCGACCGCCCCCATCGCAGCGGCACTCATCATGTGGGATCGGGCCACCAGATCGTCTGGCTGGTGATAAGCGCGCAGCAGATTCTCCATGACCAGCCGCATCCCTTCCAGTGCGATGCCTTCGCTCATCGGATGGTAGTAGGTGGTGCAATAGGCCTCCAGGCAATGGGCGAGCGCATCCATCCCGGTGCCCGCGGTGATCGCCTTCGGCATGCCGACGGTCAGCTCGGGATCGCAGATGGTAATCGCCGGCATCAGCTTCGGGTGGAAGATTATCTTCTTCGTGTGGGTCGCCGAGTTGGTCAGCACCCCCGCACGGCCCACCTCGGAGCCGGTGCCGGCGGTCGTGGGCACCGCGACGATGGGGGCGATGGCATCGGCATTCGCGCGCGTCCACCAGTCTCCGACATCCTCCAGGTCCCAGACCGGTAGCGGCTGATCGATCATCAAGGCGATCATCTTGGCCAGATCCAGCGCCGAACCCCCACCGAAGGCCACCACCCCGTCGTGGCCGCCAGCCCGGTAGACAGCCAGACCTTCTTCCATGTTCGTCTCGGTGGGGTTTGGA
>CAZKSE010000053.1:0-19892 GCA_964555305.1 uncultured Rhodobacter sp.
CTGGCGCCGCCCTATCTGGTTCTTCTCGCCTCGGGCGCGACGGAAGAGGCTTTGGACAGTCTGGGCGCGATGCTGCTGGCCTCGGCGTTGGCGGCGCTTCTGTCGGGCTATGTCTGGGGGCGGCTCTCGGATCGGTCGTCGCGGCTGGTGCTGGTCTTCACCGGCATTTCCGGCGCCGTGGGGATGGGGCTGGCGGTGGTGCTTGGCGCTCTGGGGATGGAATGGGCGCTGCCGGTCGCGCTCTTTGCGCTGATGGTGGCGCATCAAGGCGTGCGCGTCGGCCGCAAGACGCATCTGGTCGACATGGCGCCCGCCGACAAGCGCGCGGATTACACCGCCCTGTCGAATACGCTGATCGGTGTCGTGCTGATGGGGGCGGGGATTTTCGGTGCGCTGGCGGCGCTGGCCGGTCCCGGGGTGACGCTTCTGATCTTCGCTGCTATGGCACTGGCCGGGTCCTGGGTGGCCTGGGGATTGGATGAGACCGGAGAGAAGACGTGAGCGAACCGCAGTTTCTTCTGACGCCGCAAGGCCGGCGCATTGCCTACCAGCGGACCGAGGGCGCCGAGCCGGGGGTCGTCTTTCTGGGTGGCTTCCGGTCGGACATGACCGGAACCAAGGCGCAGTTTCTGGAAGATTGGGCACGGGCGCGGGGGCGGGCGTTCCTGCGTTTCGATTATTCCGGGCATGGCGTCAGCTCGGGCGATTTCCTGGAGGGGGCGATCGGCGACTGGGCCGAGGATGCGATCGCCGCGATCGACGCGCTGACCGAGGGGCCGCAGCTTCTGGTCGGCTCCTCGATGGGCGGCTGGATCGCGATGCGGGTCGCGTTGGCCCTGCCGGACCGGGTGGCGGGTCTGGTCGGTATCGCCGCCGCGCCGGATTTCACCGAGGACGGCATGTGGTCCGAGTTCACCGAGGCGCAGCGCGCCGAACTCATGCAGACCGGCCAGCTTGCTCTGCCCTCGGACTATTCGGACGAGCCCTACATCATCACCCGCCGCCTGATCGAGGACGGGCGCGACCATCTGGTGCTGCGCGATCCGCTGTCACTGCCCTTTCCAGTGCGCCTGTTGCAGGGGACGGCCGATAGCGATGTGCCGGTTTCGGTCGCGCTGCGGCTGCTGGAGCATGCCGACAGCCCCGATCTGCGCCTGACCCTGGTCAAGGGCGCCGACCACCGGTTTTCGGACGAGACCTGCCTGGCGCTGCTCGCCCGGACGCTGGAGGAGCTGGGCCTCTGACCCGCGCGGCGTGCAAATTTGCACGCCTCGGCAAGCCTTTGAAATCATGTCAAAAAGAGCGCGCGTTAACCGCAATGAAACTTTCGCTGGCGACTCTGCCGCAAACGTTTCGTTGTGGTCAACGGCTTCGATTCATCACACTATATCAATCACTTGCCAAGGCGCACAATTTGTGCGCCCCCGTGCAGGTGACCGCTCAGCCCGCGTGCAGGCTCGGCATGTCCAGCGCCGAGAACCCGTAGTGCCTGAGCCAGCGCAGGTCGCTCTCGAAGAAGGCGCGGAGGTCGGGGATGCCGTATTTCAGCATCGCCATCCGGTCGATCCCCATGCCGAAGGCAAAGCCCTGCCACTGGTCCGGGTCGATCCCGCCCGAGCGCAGCACATGCGGATGCACCATGCCCGAGCCCAGCACCTCCAGCCAACCGTCGCCCTCGCCCACGCGCAGCTGGCCGTCCTTCCAGCTGCACTGGATGTCCACCTCGGCCGAGGGTTCGGTGAACGGGAAATGCGAGGCGCGGAAGCGGGTCTTCACCGTCGTACCGAAATAGGCCGAGAAGAACTCCTCGAGGCACCATTTCAGGTTCGCCATGGTGATGTCGCGGTCGATCGCGAGCCCTTCGATCTGATGGAACATCGGCGTGTGGGTCTGGTCCATGTCCATCCGGTAGACCCGCCCCGGCGCGATCACCCGGATCGGCGCGCCCTGGTCCTGCATCGCCCGGATCTGCACCGGCGAGGTATGCGTGCGCAAGACATGCGGCGGCCGCTCGTCGCCCGGGGCGCGATGCATGAAGAAGGTGTCGTGTTCCTGCCGGGCGGGGTGTTCAGGGGCAATGTTGAGGGCGTCGAAATTGTACCAGTCGGTTTCGACCTGCGGCCCCTCGGCCACGGCGAACCCCATGTCGGCGAAGATCGCGGCGCATTCCTCCATCACCTGGCTGACGGGATGGACGGTGCCTTGCGGACGCGGCCGGGGCGGCAGCGTCACGTCCAGCCATTCGCCTTTCAGCCGCTCATCGAGCGCGGCATCTTCCAGCGCGACCTTGCGCGCGCGCAGCGCGGCGTCGATCTCGTCCTTGAGGCGGTTGAGCGCGGGGCCGGCGGTCTTGCGCTCCTCGGCGTCCATGCGGCCCAGTTCGCGCAGCTTCAGCGCGATCTCGCCCTTCTTGCCCAGGGCCGCGAGGCGCACGGATTCCAGCGTGTCGGGGTCGCCGGCCGCGCTCACCTCGGCCAGATACTTCGCCCTGAGTTCCGAAATGTCGTCCATTCGCCCACTCCCGCTTGCGCGGGTCTGGCCCTAGCCAGAAACCCGGCCCTTTGCAAGCCGGCCGGCGTCAGTGCTCGTCGGAGACCGTGGCGCGGGTGGGCGCCAGGTCGCCCTCGGCCCCGGCGCCAAGGCCCGCGGCATTCGCCTCGTCGGTATCGATATGCATCTCGGTGAAGGCATCGGGCTGGATGCGGATCAGTGTGCGGGTGAAGGTCAGCGCGCGCGGCCCGTCGCCCAGCGTGACATCGACATATTGCCCGTCGCTCAGGCCCATTGCCGCGGCATCGGTTGGGTTGGTGTGGATGTGCCGCGCGGCGACGATCAGCCCGTCGGTGTCCAGGTACCCGGCCGGGCCGACGATGCGCACCGTCGGCGTGCCTTCCAACTGGCCCGAATCGCGCACGGGGGCGTCGATCCCCAGCGCGAAACTGTCGGTGCGCGACACCTCGATCTGCGTCTGCTTGCGCAGGGGGCCCAGGATAGCCACCCGTTCCAGACGCCCCTTCGGCCCTTCGAGCGTCACGCGCTCCTCGGCGGCCCAGTTGCCGGGCTGGCGCAAGGGTTTGCCGGGGGTGAGCGTGTAGCCCTTGCCGAAAAGTGCTTCGACTGCCTCGGCCGAGAGGTGCACATGCCGGCCCGAGATGGCGACCGGTATCGGGCGGCGCTCCGGGGCGGGACGGGCCAGATGGGCGGCGACCTCATGGGCGATCTGCAACTGTTCGGCGGTTTCGGTGACGATCACCGCGACGCGTGAGCCGTAGGCCTGGATCTGCGGCGCGGCATGGTCCGACAGGTCCAGCGCCATGTTGCGGTCATGGTCCAGTCGCAGGCCCATGAACTCCAGCCCGTCGCAGATCCGCCGGCGCATCGAGGCCGAGTTTTCGCCGATCCCGCCGGTGAAGACGACCCCATCGACCCCGCCCATCGCTGCGGCATAGGCGCCGATATACTTGCGCACCCGGTAGGCATAAAGGTTGATCGCGAGCTGCGCGGCGGTATCGCCCCCGGCGGCGCGATCCTCCACATCGCGCATGTCCGAGGATCCGGTCAGCCCTTTCAAGCCGCTGTCGTTATAGAGCGCGGCCTCGATCTCCGCGATCCCGAGGCCCAGTTGGCGCGAGAGAAAGCCGAAGGCGCCGGGGTCCACGTCGCCCGAGCGCGTGCCCATGACCAGCCCTTCGAGCGGCGTCAGGCCCATCGAGCTGTCCATGCTGCGGCCCAGGTTGACGGCACAGACGCTTGCACCATTGCCCAGATGGACCGAGATCAGCCGCAGGTCGGTGACCCTGCGTTTGAGTTCGCGCGCGGCGCGCTCGGCGACGTATTTATGCGAGGTGCCGTGAAAGCCGAAGCGTCGCAGCCCCGCCTGCCGCCAGGCTTCCGGAACGGCGTAGGTGGTGGCGCGCGCCGGATTGGTCAGGTGCCACGAGGTGTCGAAGACACCGACCTGCGGCAGATCCGGCCAGGTGGCGATCGCCACGCGCACGGCCTCGAGATTGGCGGGGTTGTGCAGCGGCGCGAGCGGTGTCAGCGCCTCGATCCGGGGCAGGCTGTCGGCGTCAAGCCGGGTCGGCCCAGCGAAATCGGGGCCGCCATGGGCGATCCGGTGACCGATGGCGGCGATCCCCTCGACCCCCCAGTCGGCAAGCGTGCCGGGGACGGCGGCAATGGCGGCGGCAAGGTCGGGATGCGGGGCCTCGCCGCTCTCGTCGCGGGTCTCGGTGCAGAAGCGGAAGATGCAGCCGCCGCGGCGGAACCGTTCGAATGCCCCCTTGAAGACCTGCACAGCCCCCCGGGACGCCCCGGCGCCGACATCGAAGACGCCGAACTTCAGGCTGGAGCTACCGGCATTGAAGACGAGGATGCGCATGTATCGGGTCCCTTTCGGTCGCGGTCGATCGCGCGGCAGGATAGGAGGAAGCTGAACGCGGGAAAACCCCGGCCGCGGGGGGGCGTCACCGGGGGCGGTGGGGGTCAGGTCTGCGCGCGCGCGGGTGCGTCCAGCGGCCAGGGCAGCGCCAGGGCGCGCGGCCCGGTGAGAACGGCAAGTCCCGGCGCGGCCAACCCCTCCAGCGCCGGATCGGTCGCGTCGAGACCGCCCGTATAGCGCCCGAAAGCGGGCAGGATCAGGTGCTCCCGCCCGATCAGGAAGGCCGGCCGCCGCGACCCCATGAAGCGCACCGCCGGGTGATAATGCCCGGAAATATCGGGCCCGCGCGAGGCAATGTGGCGCAAGCAGATCCCCTGCAGCTCAAGCTCGTCCCGCCCCTCGCCCGGCAGGCCGGCGGCGGACCAGTCGGCGCCCGCATCGTGGTTCCCGGTGATCCACAGCCAGTCGCGCCCGCGGGCCAGATCACCCAGCCGCTGGCGATGCGCCGCGGGCAGGCGCGCGGCGGCCTCGGCGTCGTCGAAGGCGTCCCCCAGCACGATCACCTGCCGCGCATCGGTCGCAGCCAGGGACGCGGTGAGGCGGTCCAGCGTCTCGGCCTCGGCATAGGGCGGCAGCAGCGCGCCGCCGCGCCGCGCCATCCGGTCGGCCTTGCCCAGATGCAGGTCGGCAACGATCAGCGCCGCGCGGGCGGGCCAGTAAAGCGCGCCGTCGGATCGCGCGATCAGGTCGGCACCGTGGAAGCGGAAGGCGTGGTGTTGCATGGCGCGTCAATACCGTATTGGTGCGCACCCTCAAGACCCTGCCGCAGGCCTGCAGGCGCCTGACGGGTCGCATCGTGCCCATCCGCGCGGAAAACGGCCTGCACATCGCAAAATCAAGGCGCCCCGCCACCGGGGGGTGACGGGGCGCTTGCTGGCTGTCGGGCCCTCAGGTCAGAGGACGACCAGCAGGACGCTCACGATCGCGCCGGTAATGAACAGGTGGATCAGGCAAAAGCCCATGATGTCCTTGGCTTTTAACCCGGCGATTCCCAGCATCGGCAAGGCCCAGAAGGGTTGCAGCAGGTTCGTCCAGGCATCTCCCCAGGCCACCGCCATCGCCACGCGCGCCACATCGGCGCCGAGGGCTTCGGCCGCTGGCAGCATCACCGGCGCCTGGACCGCCCACTGCCCGCCGCCCGATGGCACGAACAGGTTCACGATCCCGGCACTGATGAAGGTCCAGAAGGGCAGGGTGGTCGCCGTCGAGATCGAGACGAACCATTCCGACATGCTCTGCGCCAGCCCCGACTGCGTCATGATCGCCATGATGCCGGCGTAGAACGGGAACTGGATGACGATCCCGGCGCCGCCCTTGATCCCCTCCTGCAGCGCGTTCAGCAGGTGGCGCGCGGTGCCGTGCAACACGATCCCCAGCATCAGGAACAGGAAGTTCACGACGTTCAGGTTCAGCCCGGCGCCCCGGATGAAGAAGTAATGCACCAGGAAGATCAGCCCGGGGATGCCAATGAGCCACATCAGGATGCGGCTGTTTTCCAGATGCTCGGCGGGGCGCGACGGGACGAAACTGTCCGGCAGATCCTCGCCCAGTTGTTCGCGCGTGACATAGATGCTTTCCTCGGCGCGCGGGATCATCAGCCAGTTGACCAGCGGGATCACCACAAAGAGGATCGCCACGATGGTCAGGTTGAACCCGGCAAAGATCGTCTGCCCGGTGCCGATGACGCCGATCTGTCCTTCGGTGAAATGTCCGGGCGTGGCGATGGTCAGCGGGATCGATCCGGCCAGCCCGCCATGCCAGATGACAAAGCCCGAATAGGCGGCGGCGATCAGCAGCCGGTAGTCGACGCGCACCAGCCGCGCCAGTTCCTTGGCGAAGAGAGCGCCAACGACCAGTCCGAAACCCCAGTTGATCCAGGATGCCACCAGCGAGACCAGCGTCACCATGATGATCGCCGAGCCGGGCGATTGCGCCAGGCTCGCAAGATACGCCAGGAACTTCTTCACCGGCGGCGACGAGGCAAGGATGAAGCCGGTGACCAGAATGAGCAGCATCTGCATCGAGAAGGTCAGCAGGCCCCAGAACCCATCGCCCCACATCTGGACAACCGCCATCGGGCCCGCACCTTCGAACAGCATGGCGGCGGCGGCGGCAATGATGGTCAGGATCAGCACGAAGATGAACGGATCGGGCAGGTAGCGATCCATCATCACCACAGCCGGGCGGGAGAGTGCGCGTAACATGGTGTCCCTCATTTTATTGTGTGATGCCAAACGGCATACCCTATGGGTGGTATTCCGGCCGGCTCTGTCAAGCCTCAAGCCGGATCCTGATAATCCTGTGGCGCCGACGCTCGAGCATCCCTGACGGTCCGAGCGCCGGCTCGCGGGGGGACTCTGCGCCGCGCGCACAGCGCGCGGCGCCCGGCCCAACGTGAGGAAGGTTGCACCGCAGGTGCAGCCTGACGAGCGGCGGGAGCACGCCCGTCACCTTGCCCCCGGCCGTCAGGGTGGGGATGCCAGGCCCGCCTCGGCCAGAAGGCGCGCGGCTTCCTCGGCCATCAGCCGTTCCTGCCCGGCGCCCGCGACCGGGACGCGCCCGGCCTCCAGCAGCAGCGGCGCGGCGAGGGGGGTGACATGCGGGGCGCGGACGTGGCGGATGCGCGTCGCCGCGGCCAGCATCGCCTCGATCCGGCCGAAATCGCCGAGCCCGCGCGCGGCCTCGGCGCGGGTGACGCGCAGAAGCAGGTGGTCGGGGTCGAACCGGCGCAACGTGTCGTAGATGATGTCCGATGAGAATGTCGCCTGTTTGCCGGATTTGCGCGCCCCCGGCAGGTTGGGGCGCAGAAGCCCGGCGACCACGGCGACCGCGCGGAAGGTGCGTTTCATCACCGCGTTGCCGGCCAGCCAGTCCTCGAGCCCATCGCGCAAACCCTCGGGCTCCAGCAGGGCCGCCGGGTCCTCGACCTCCTCAACAGACCAGACCAGGAGCGCGTAGTCGGTGGCGACGAAGCCCAGCGGGCCGGCGCCCGCCGCCTCCATCCGGCGGGTCACGAGCAGTCCCAGCGTCTGGAGCGCATTGCGACCGGCAAAGCCGTAAAGCGCCAGATGCGCCCGCCCGGCCCGCCAGAACGTCTCGGCCAGGATCTCGCCCGCACGGGGCAGGGCCGAGATCCGCGCCTGCTGCGCCAGCCAGTCGCGGCTGTGGGCGGGCAGGACGGTCCAGCGCCCCGGATCGGCCAGGATCGCCTGCACGCGGGCGGCCAACTGCGTGCTCATCGCCATCTTCAGCCCTGAGAAGACCGCGATCTTCGGCTCGCGCGCTGGCTGCGGGGTAACCTGCACGATGGTTTCGCGCAGCCGGTCATAGCGGACCGTCTGCCCGCCGATGAGGAACGTATCGCCCGGGGCCAGCTGGGTGACGAAGGCCTCCTCGACCTCGCCCAGGTGGCGCGTCTGGGCGCGGACCTTCAACAGTGCGGGTTCGACGATTGTGCCGACGTTCATGCGCAGATCGCGCGCGCGACGAGGGTCGCGCAGCTGCCAGCGCCCTTCGCGCGCGACCAGTTGTTGCCAGCGGTCGTAGGCACGCAGCGCGTAGCCCCCGGTCGCGCAAAAATCGAGGCAGGCGTCGAAATCGGCACGGCTCAGGCGGGCATAGGGGCCGGCTTGACGAACCTCGGCGAAAAGCGTGTCGGCCTCGAACGGCGCGGCGCAGGCCAGAAGCAGGATATGCTGGCAGAGCACGTCGAGTGGGGCATCGCGACGCGGCTCGCCATCCAGGTCGCGTTCGGCCACCGCCTGGAGCGCCGCGGCGCATTCGATCACCTCGAAGCGGTTCGCCGGCACGATACGGGCGCGCGAGGGGGCGTTGTAGCGGTGGTTGGCGCGCCCGATCCGCTGCACCAGGCGCTTGACGTTCTTCGGGGCCCCCACCTGGATCACCAGGTCGACCGCGCCCCAGTCGATGCCCAGATCAAGGCTGCCGGTCGCCACCACCGCGCGCAGCTCGCCCGCGGCCATCGCCGCCTCGACCCGCGCGCGCGCCTCGCGGGAGAGTGATCCATGGTGCAGCCCGATGGGCAGGTTCTCGTCATTCTCTGCCCAGAGCGCCTGGAAGAAGAGTTCGGCCTGTGCGCGGGTGTTGATGAAGATCAGCGTGGTGGTCGCGCCCCGGATCGCGTCGAGCACGTCGCGGACGGCATATCGCCCGCCCGCCCCGGCCCAGGGCGGGGGGATGCGGGTCGGCAACATGGCGATGTCGGGGTCCGGGCCGGGATCCGCCAGAAGCACCGGGACGGGGGTGCCGGCGGCTCCCATGAAGCGCGCAAGCGCCTCGGGGTCCTCGACCGTGGCGGAAAGCCCGGTCACCGTCATGTCGGGGGCCAGCGCGCGCAGCCGCGCCAGCGCCAGCATCAGCTGGTCCCCGCGTTTCGACTCGGCCAGGGCGTGGATCTCGTCGATGACGATGCGGCGCAGCGTGGCAAAGATCGCCGGCGCCTCGGGATAGCTCAGCATCAGCGCCAGCGATTCGGGCGTGGTCAGCAGGATCTGTGGGGGATCGATCCGCTGGCGGGCCTTGCGGGCGCTGGCCGTGTCGCCGGTGCGGTCCTCGATCCGTATCGGCAGGTTCAACTCGGCCACCGGCGTCGCCAGGTTGCGCCGGATATCCGCAGCCAGCGCCTTCAGGGGCGAGACATAGAGGGTGTGCAACCCCGGCGCCCCATCCCTCAGCGCCACGAGCGAGGGCAGAAACCCCGCCAGCGTCTTCCCACCCCCTGTCGGCGCGATCAGCAGCCGATCGCCCGTGGCCTGCAGAAGCGCGAGCTGATGCGGATGCGGGGCCCAGCCGCGGCGGGCGAACCAGGCGGCGAAATCGGGGGGCAGCAGGGGGGTGCTCATGTCGCGCATCTTCGGCCGGATATAGGCCGGGCGCGGGGCAGGACGACGGCGGGTGCGGCAGCGCCCGCCCTTCGCCCGGTCAGGCGTGGATCAGCGCTCGCCGTCCTGGGCACGCAGGCGTGGCTCGGCGCGGCGGGCGGCGCTGGCCCGCGACAGCGCGTCGGGGCGGAAAAGCGGCTCACGCCGGTCGCCGACGGTCTCGCCCTGGGCCAGAGTGGCGGGCGCGTCCTCGTCAAGGTCCAGCGGACGACGAAAAATCATCACCGTCTCGGTCGATCGGCGCGTGCCACCCATCAGTCCCTTGCGCTCCTCGCAGGGCAGGGTCTCGGTTCGCACGAACTCCCACCCCTCGTCTGCTTCGGCATTGATCGCCAAAGTCAGCACATGCGCAAACCTCTCGGCGGTCGTCTTGAGCCCGCGCACCTTCTCGGCGCGCGCGGGGGCGGGGATGACCTTGTATTCGTACATCGTGCTTTCGCCTTTGGCCCGGGTTGCCGTCTATTGCGCCAACTCGGCCGCGGATGCAAGCGCCGGGGCCAGCGCAGCCCAGCTCACCCCTGGCAGACCGGCAGGGCGCGGGTGAAGGCCGCGATCTCGGCGCGCTTGGCGGCATTTCTAAGGGGCGGCCAGTCCTGTGCCACGCCGCGCGCCCCGGTGGCGATCACGCCGGCGCGCGCCACGGCCGGGGCGGCGATGCGGGTGGCGCAGGTGAGATTGTTCACGCCGTTGTAAAGCCCGCCCGGTTCAGCCATGTCGCAGCCGTGGTGGCGCGCCGTCGCAGGCGAGATTTGCAGAAGCCCCTGGTAGCGGCCACCGGCGCCGGCCGCCTCGGGGCGCCAACCGGATTCGAACCGCGCCAACCCCGAGAAGAAGGCGACCCAGAAGGCGGCGCGCGCTTCCGCATCGGCTTCGCTGAAGCCGGGGCAGAATTCCTCGGCATCGGCAGGCTGCACCTCGATCAGCGCGCGGGCCTCGGTCTGCAGGGCCTGCATCATCGCCGCGTTCCAGGCCTCGGATTCCGCGCGGTGGTCCCAGCGGGCCACGACGTTGGGGGCATCGGCCTGCACTACGGGCTGGCAGGCGGCAAGGGCAAGGCTGGCGGCGGCAAGGATCAGGAGACGGCGCATGGGTGATTCCGGGATGGTTACATCGCCGACCTCATTGCGCCTGCGCCGCGCACAGGGCAAGATGCCGCGCCGCAGCATCGCACGCGCCGGGCGGAAAGCCGCCGAAACCCGCTTCACATGACACCCGGCGCGCCGTAGAAGCAGCCAGCAAGAAAAGGAGCCCTGCCCATGCTCGATCTCAGTTTCGAGGCCCCGAAGCCCAAGGTCATCGCCGGTGCCACCGGTGACTGGGAACTCGTCATCGGGATGGAGATCCACGCCCAGGTGGCGTCAAGGGCGAAGCTCTTTTCCGGCGCCTCGACCGAGTTCGGCGCCGAACCCAATTCGAATGTCAGCTTCGTCGATGCGGCGATGCCGGGGATGATGCCGGTGGTCAATGAGTTCTGCATCGAACAGGCGGTGCGGACCGGGCTGGGCCTGAAGGCTCGGATCAACCTGCGCTCGGCCTTCGACCGGAAGAATTATTTCTATCCCGACCTGCCGCAGGGCTATCAGATCAGCCAACTCTACCACCCGCTGGTGGGCGAGGGCGAGGTTCTGGTGGAAATGGGACCCGGCGTTGCCCGTCGCGTGCGGATCGAACGCATTCATGTGGAACAGGACGCCGGCAAGTCGATCCACGACATGGACCCGAACATGAGCTTCGTGGACCTTAACCGCACCGGCGTGGCGCTCATGGAGATCGTCAGCCGCCCCGATATCCGCGGCCCCGAGGAAGCGGCGGCCTATGTCGCCAAGCTGCGCCAGATCCTGCGCTACCTCGGCACCTGCGACGGGAACATGCAGAACGGCAACCTGCGTGCCGATGTCAACGTCTCGGTCTGCCGGCCGGGCGCCTATGAGAAGTATCAGGAAACGCAGGATTTCAGCCATCTCGGCACGCGCTGCGAGATCAAGAACATGAACTCCATGCGTTTTATCCAACAGGCGATCGAACACGAGGCCCGGCGGCAGATCGCCATTCTGGAAGATGGCGGCAAGGTCGATCAGGAGACGCGCCTCTACGATCCCGACCGTGGCGAGACGCGCTCGATGCGCTCGAAGGAAGAGGCGCATGACTACCGCTATTTCCCCTGCCCGGATCTGCTGCCCCTGGAGATCGAACAGGACTGGGTCGATGGGATCGCCGCGTCGATGCCGGAGTTGCCGGACGCCAAGAAGGCTCGCTTCATGGCCGATTACGGGCTGACGGATTATGACGCCAGCGTCCTGACGGCCGAGCTGGAGCACGCGCGCTTCTTCGAGGATGTCGCGCAGGGGCGGGACGGCAAGCAGGCCGCGAACTGGGTCATCAACGAACTCTTCGGCCGGTTGAACAAGCAGGGCCTGACGATCGGCGACAGCCCCGTCTCGGCTTTGCAGCTGGGGGGGGTGCTGGACCTGATCGCCAAGGGCGACATCTCGGGTAAGATCGCCAAGGACCTGTTCGAGATCCTCTGGACCGAAGGCGGTGACCCCGCCGAGATCGTCGAGGCCCGCGGCATGAAGCAGGTCACCGACACCGGCGCCATCGAGGTCGCGGTCGACGAGATCATCGCCGCCAACCCCGCCCAGGTCGAAAAGGCCAAGGTCAATCCGAAGCTTGCCGGCTGGTTCGTCGGGCAGGTGATGAAGGCCACAGGCGGGAAGGCCAACCCCGCGGCAGTCAACGCCTTGGTCGCGCAGAAACTGGGGCTGTGAGCCTGGCTGCCGCTTTGACGGGTCAGGGATGCGCCGTGCGGGCGTGACCTGCGGTAGACAGGATGGGCATTCCGCTGACGGTGAGCGCGCTTGACGGCGATACCCGGCCGCGCGATAGATGCTGGGAACACAATATCTTGAGGTCAGTCATGAAACCCATCGCTCGTCTCGTCGGCGCATTGGCGCTGGCGCTGTGTCCGTTTGCCGCCACCGCCGAGGGCATTCGCACCGAGGTTCAGATCGGCCGCAATAGCGGCGGATCGACCGAAGCCTATCTGCGCTATGTCGGTCAGCCGGCCGTCTGGGCGTTCCAGCCAGTCTATGGGGTGTCCTGGTCCAGCCGGGGCGAAGGATGGGCCGGGGTCGGTCTTGCCTATACCTGGCGGGGTGCGGCGACAGGCGCTTTCGTGCGCGCCTCGTTCCTGCCGGGTCTCTACCGCAGCGGAGACGGGCGTGACCTCGGCGGCCCGATCAGCTTCCGCAGCGGGATCGACCTGGGTCTGGCGCTGAACGGTGGCGGGGCACTGACCTTGTCGATCAGCCACCGCTCGAATGCCAATCTCTACGATCGGAACCCGGGCATGAATACGGTCGCCCTGGGCCTGTCGCTCCCGCTGCGCTGACCGAAGGCCCCGGAAAGGGCCGTTCGGAAAAGTTTCATTGCGGTTAACGGCGAAGATTTATCACGCCTTTACAGCGTCTTGAGGAAGCGTGCAAATTTGCACGCCCCCCAGCCTGACGCCGCGTAGCGCCACCGGGCCGCCTGCGGGGTCACTCCAGCATCCGCTCCACCATCTCGCCCATGTCGCGGCTGAGTTGCGCATGGCCACCAATCCGCACCAGCGCAGCACGCGCCCTGGCCTGGCGGTCGGCATCGTAGCGCCGCCAGGTTTCGAACGCCGTGGACATGCGCGCAGCGAACTGCGGGTTGCGGGCATCAAGGCGGATCAGCCAATCGGCCAGTAGGTCGTAGCCGGCGCCCGTCGATTGGTGAAAGCCCGCGTGATTGCCCGCAAGGCCGCCGAAGAGGGCGCGGAAGCGGTTGGGATTGGTCCAGTCGAAATCGGCGTGCCGGGTCAACGCTTCGGCGGTGGTCACCGCGCAGTCCGGCCGGGCGTGGCTGGTCTGCAGCGCGAACCATTTGTCGATCACCAGCCGTTCCGACTGCCAGCGGTCGTGGAAGGCGGCAAGCGCCGTATCGCCCCGACCGGCATCGATCAGGCAGGCCAGCGCGCCCAACTGCTCGGTCATGTTGTCGGCACGCTTGAAGACCTGATCGGCCAGATTGCCCTGATCGGTTTGCGACACCAGCCCCAGCGCCGTCATCCTGAGGGCCCGCCGCCCGGCCGAGGCTGCATCGGGGCTGTAGGGAACGACCGGGGCAAGCGCCGTGACGAGCGCCCGAAGGTCGGCGGCGAAGCGGGCCGCAACGCCCCGGCGCATTGCCTTGCGCGCGGCGTGGATCGCGTCGGGGTCGGGCGTGGCGCCGCGGTCGGCCAGATGCGCGGCCAGCGTCTCGTCATCGGGCAGGCGCAGCATCAGGGCGCGGAAGGCCGGATCCAGCCCGTCGTCGCGCACGATCGGCGCCAGCGCGTTCAGCCAGGCCGGATCGGCCGGCGTGCCCTTCAAGATCATATCTGACGCGGCCTGCAGCGCCAGCCGCCGGCCGGCCTCCCACCGGGCGAAGGGGTCGGTGTCGTGGGCCAGAAGATGCGCGAGCGCGCCGGGTTCGGGTTCATGCTCCAGCACCACCGGGGCCGAGAAGCCGCGCAGCAGCGAGGGGACCGGGCGCGCGCCCAGACCATCGAAAGTCAGCGTGACCTCCGCCTCGTTCAGCTCCACCACCTCGGTCGGGGCGACTTCCTGTCCGTTGGCGCCGATCAGGCCCAGGGCTACCGGGATCGCCATCGGGCGCTTTTCCGGCTGGCCAGGGGTCGGCGGCAGGGTCTGGCGCAGCGTCAGCCGGAAGCGACCGGCCTCCCAGTACTCGGACACGCGCACGCGGGGGGTGCCGGCCTGCTCGTACCAGAGCTTGAACTGGCGCAGGTCGCGGCCCGTGGCCTCTTCGAAGACCGCCAGCCAATCCTCGATCGTGCAGGCCTGACCGTCGTGGCGGTCGAAATAGAGATCGAGCGCCCGGGCGTAGCCTTCCTCGCCGACAAGTGTTGCCAGCATGCGAATGACCTCGGCGCCTTTTTCGTAGACGGTCGCCGTGTAGAAGTTGTTGATCTCGACATATTCCGACGGGCGCACCGGATGGGCGAGGGGCCCCCCGTCCTCGCGGAACTGGCGCGAGCGCAGCGTCAGCGCCTCGCCGATGCGCTGGGTGGCGGCGCCGCGGGCATCGGCCATGAACTGCTGGTCGCGGTAGACCGTCAGCCCCTCTTTCAGGCTCAGCTGGAACCAGTCGCGGCAGGTGATGCGATTGCCGGTCCAGTTGTGGAAATACTCATGCGCGATGATCCGCTCGATCGAGGCATAGTCCTCGTCCGTGGCGATCTCGGGCGAAGCCAGAACGTAGCGGGAGTTGAAAATGTTCAACCCCTTGTTCTCCATGGCGCCCATGTTGAAGTCATCGACGGCGACGATGTTGAAAATGTCCAGGTCGTATTCGCGCCCATAAACCCGTTCGTCCCAGGCCATCGACCGTTTCAGCGCATCCATCGCGTAGGCCGTCTTGCCCTCGTCGCCCGGGCGCACCCAGATCGCCAGCTCGACCGCGCGGCCGGAGCGCGTGGTGAAACGGTCGCGGGTGGCGACCAGCTCGCCCGCAACCAGCGCGAACAGATAGGCAGGCTTGGGGTGCGGGTCGTCCCATTCGGCCCAGCCCGCGCCGTGGCCGGTCGGGTTGCCGTTCGACAGCAGGACCGGCAAGTCGGCTTCGATGCGCACGCGGAAGGGGGCCATCACGTCGGGCCGGTCCGGGTAGAAGGTGATACGCCGGAACCCCTCGGCCTCGCACTGGGTGCAGTACATCCCCTTCGAGATATAGAGCCCTTCGAGCGCGGTGTTGGCCTGCGGGTCGATCTCGACCTCGGACTGCCAGTCGAAGGGGCGGTCGGGCAGATCGCTTGCCGGCAGGGTCAGTCCGGTCGAATCCGGCACGGACGTCACCGGCGCGCCGTCGATCGTGGCCGAGATCAGCTTCAGGCCCTCGCCATCGAGCCGCAGGTCAGCGCCCGGGCGCGCGGGATTGGGGCGGAAGCGGATCTTCGCGGTCACGCGGGTGCGGCGCGGGTCCAGCCGAAAGGTCAGATCGACCCGGTCGATCAGATGGCTGGGCGGCGTGTACTCGGACAGTCGGATCGGCTGGCGCATCGTCATCCCCTTCTTTCGTCGATCAGGTGCCACGGCGCGGGCAGGCGTGCAAGCGGACCGGGCTCAATCCGGGGGCGACACACAATCCAGGCGCACTTCCTCGGCAAAGTCGCGTCCGACGGCGGGGAAATTCGTTTCCAGATCGGCCACGCCGCCGGCCATCAGCTCGTCCAGTGCGGCCTGAAGCTGCTCTTCGGCCGCGGCCAGGTCGGGGGCGAAGATGCGAAGGCGGCAATCCGCGCGCCCCTCGATCCGGCTTTCATGGCTGATCGTGTAGGCGACGTAGAATTCGGGGTCATAGACCTGCACGATCACCGCCCCATCCGCGGGGTTCGCCGGCGTCTCCACCGCCCGCCAGTGCTGCGAGACGATCTGCCCCTCTTCCAGCCGGGCGGTCGCATCCTCGGGCGGGCCGACCGGCAATGCCTCCTCGCCGACATAGGGCCAGAGGTCGCCGTTGTAGCCCGGATCCCAGTTGGTATCGAAACCGGAAAGCTGCGCCTCTTCCTCGGGCGTCAGCGCCTCGGCGGCCGGGTTCATCCCCAGATCCGCGAGGATCAGCATCGAGGTGAAGGCATCGTAGCGCCATTCGACGCCGATCCGCTCCAGCGCGCCGGCCTCGTCGAACCGCAATGTCAGCCGCGCCTCGACAAACTCATGCGGATGCGCGGCAGCCCCGCCTGCTGCCAGCGAAAGCGCCAGCGCGGCCAGGGCGGGGCGGATCATCGGAGCAGGGTGCCTGTGCATCGGCCCATTGCTAAAGGGGGCGTCGGCAGCCGGCAAGGGGGGAACTGACGGGCGCGGGGGACACGGCAGGACCTTGCGGTCCCCGAGCCCCCCGCGCACGCTCAGAATCCTTCGCCCGACCCCTGTTGCCAGGGCTGGACGAGGTTTCCAAAGCGGGTGAAGCGGCCCTCGAAACTCAATTCGACGGTGCCGATCGGGCCGTGGCGCTGCTTGCCGATGATCACCTCGGCCTTGCCATGGACCTTTTCCATGATCTCCTGCCACTTCGCCATGCCGTCCAGATCGTGATCGCCGGGCTTTTCGCGCTCCCGGTAGTATTCTTCGCGGAAGACGAACATCACCACGTCGGCATCCTGCTCGATCGAGCCCGATTCGCGCAGATCCGAGAGCTGCGGGCGCTTGTCGTCGCGCGATTCCACCTGACGTGACAGCTGCGACAGCGCGATCACCGGGATGTTCAGCTCCTTGGCGATGGCTTTCAGGCCCTGGGTGATCTCGCTCACCTCCTGCACGCGGTTCTCTTTCGAGCTGCCGCGCAAGAGCTGGAGATAGTCGACCATCAGCACGTCCAGCCCATGCGTCCGCTTCAGCCGCCGCGCCCGCGCCGCGACCTGGGCGATGGGCAGTGCCGGCGTGTCGTCGATATAGAGCGGGCAGGCTTCCAGCGCCTTGGCGGCCTCGACGAAGCGGCGAAACTCCCCCTCGGTCATGTCGCCGCGGCGGATCTGTTCGCTGGGCACTTCCGAGGCTTCCGACAGGATCCGCGCGGCCAGCTGCTCGGCCGACATCTCCAGGCTGAAGAAACCGACCACGCCGCCTTCGACCGCGCCTTCGGTTCCATCGTGCTTCTGTCCGCGCCGATAGGCCTTGGCGACGTTGAAGGCGACATTGGTCGCGAGCGAGGTCTTCCCCATCGACGGACGACCGGCCAGGATGATCAGGTCGGACGGGTGCAGCCCGCCCAGCTTCTTGTCCAGATCGATCAGCCCGGTCGAGATGCCGGAAAGCTGCCCCTCGCGCTGATAGGCGGCATTGGCCATGTTGACCGCATCGGTCACCGCCTTCAGGAACGACTGGAAGCCGCGCTCGGCCACGCCCTGTTCGGCCAGCTTGTAAAGCCGCTGCTCGGCCTCGACGATCTGCTCGCGCGGCTCGCTGTCGACCTCGACCTTGGCCGCGCGGGCCGAAATGTCCTGACCCAGGCGGATCAGGTCGCGCCGGACCGCCAGATCGTAGATCATCTGCGCATAGTCGCGCGCCACATAGGCCGAGATCCCGGCGCCCGCCAAGCGGATCAGATAGCCCGGCCCGCCCAGCTCCTTCAGGCCGGGATCATCCTCCATGAACGCCTTCAGCGTCACCGGCGAGGCGAGCGCGTTCTTCTGGATCCGCGCCGCCGCGATTTCGAAGATCCGCTGGTGCACGGGCTCAAAGAAATGCTCGGCCCGGATCAGCGACGAGATGCGGTCATAGACATCGTTGTTGGTCAGCACCGCGCCCAGCAGCTGCTGCTCGGCCTCGATGTTGTGGGGCAGGGCCTCGGGATGGGTGCCGGGTGGTGTATCGCCGGGTGCCGCGTTGCGCAGCGTCGCAATCTCGTTCATGTCGCCTGCCTCCCCTTGCGCCGGTCTCGCGCGGCGCCTGTCGCCCCCATTGCGGGCGTTGCCCGGGCCGGCCGGATCGGGCAGCCGGGGCGACTCAGGATATGCCAAATCCGCCCCTGTCATGCAATCTGGGTAAGTCTGTGGATAAGCCGTGGACAACCCATGCTTGCGCAAGATGTGGTTTGCCGATCTGGGGTTAGGCCATGGTGTTGAAGTCAGTCAACTCATATGGAAACACACTGTTTCCATATTGGATACTATTTCGCCCAATCCCGCGGCGCCCGCAAAAACGCCTCCACCGCGTCCAGCGTCGCCGGCGCGAAGGCGCTTTCGCGCCGCGCCTCGGCCAGCACGTCCCACCAGGTGCAGAGATAGTGCAGCTTCACCCCATGCTCGGCCAGCCGCGGCTCGGTTTCGGGGAAGATGCCGTAATAAAAGATCACCGCCGTATGCGCGCAGCTTGCGCCGGTCTCGCGGATCGCCTCGACGAAGCTCAGCTTCGAGCCGCCGTCGGTGGTCAGATCCTCGACCAGCAGCACACGCTGCCCCTCGGCCATCGCGCCCTCGATCCGCGCATTGCGCCCGTAGCCCTTGGGCTTTTTGCGCACATAGGACATCGGCAGCGCCATTCGCTCGGCCACCAACGCGGCAAAGGGGATGCCCGCGGTCTCGCCGCCGGCCACATTGTCGAAGGCCTCCAGCCCCGCGTCCTCCATCACCCGGCAGGTCAGGAAATCCATCAGCGCCGAGCGGATGCGTGGAAAGCTGATCAGCTTTCGGCAGTCGATATAGGTCGGCGCCCGCAGCCCCGAGGCAAAGGTGAACGGCTCCTCGGCGTTGAAATGCACCGCCTCGATGTCCAGCAGCATCCGGGCGGTCAGGCGGGCGACGGTCGCCCTGTCGGCAAAGCTTGAAGGGATCATCGCGGGCCTCCTGCGTTTCGCGCGGGCCTTAGCGGCTTTCCACCCCCGGCGCAATCCGCGGCCGCGCGCGGCGTTGACACCAGCCCGCGCCGGGCGCATCTGCGACCCGCAAGAGACCGGAGCCCGCCATGACCCAGCCCCTCACCCTTTCCGTCCCCGACATGAGCTGCGGCCACTGCCGCGCCAGCATCGAGGCTGCGCTGACCGCGCTTGGCGCGTCCGCGCGCTTCGACATGGCGGCCCGCCGCGTCACCGTCACCGGCACCGATGCCGACCGCGCCCTTGCCGCGCTCGACCGGATCGGCTTTCCCGCCCACCCGGCCGGCTGACTGCGCGCCCGGTCCCACTTTCCGGCGGGCCTGCGGACCCGGGGGCCGGCTTACCAGTGGCCGGTGCTTTCCATCGACGCCCAGGGCTCTGCCGGCGCCTTCGCCTCGCCCTTCTGCAACAGCTCGACCGAGATGTTGTCGGGGCTGCGCACGAAGGCCATCCGCCCGTCGCGCGGCGGCCGGTTGATCGTCACGCCCGCCTCCATCAGCTCCTGGCACTTGGCGTAGATATCCTCCACCTCGTAGGCCAGATGCCCGAAATGCCGGCTGTCCGAGGGCAGCCCCTCGTCCCCGTCCCAGTTATACGTCAGCTCCACCGGGCATTCCGGCTGGCCCGGCGGCGCCATGAAGACCAGCGTGAAGCGGCCCTTCTCGTTCTCGTAGCGCCGCGTCTCCTCCAGCCCCAGCAGCCGGTAGAAATCCATCGACTTCTCCAGGTCCTTCACGCGCACCATCGTGTGCAGATATCGCATCTTGCGTCTCCCTTGCTTTGCATCCCAAGATAGCGCCCCAATTCCGACCTGCAACCGAAGGTTTGCCCATGCCGCTGACGCCCGAGCAACAGCAAGAAATCGACGCCCAGCGGGCCGCCCCCCGCCCCACGCTCCGCGCCGTCTCCGAGGGGATGGAGAAACATCTCTACGTCGCGCATCCGGTGCTCGACCACGGGCTGGTGCGCGTCATCGACTACATGGGCGACGACGCCGCCATCGTGCAGGCCGCCCGCGTCAGCTACGGCGCCGGCACCAGACACGTCTCCAATGACGAAGGGCTGATCCGCTACCTCATGCGCCACTGGCACTCGACCCCGTTCGAGATGTGCGAGGTCAAGTTCCACGTCAAGCTGCCCGTTTTCGTCGC
>CAZKSE010000054.1:0-19462 GCA_964555305.1 uncultured Rhodobacter sp.
GGTATTTCCGAGTCGTCCTCCTCTGTGGTTGGGTCGCCACCGAGCAAATCGCTCATGTCATCATCTGGTGCCGGATGGCCAGGCTCTGTTGTGGTGTAGAGGCCCTTCTTGCCTTCCACAGACCATACCATCGGCATCCGATAGAGTTTGTTCTGAATGAACCGCCGTTTCTGGACGATCTTGAACTTTCGGTACAGGCCGACCAAGATCTGATCTAACGACGCTTCACCGCCATAGGCGTTGATGACGGTGACAAGCTGATCCTCAAGCGCATCGCCCTTTCCGATGGAAAGTTCTTCAACCAGTTCGGCCGGGAGATCGTAGATATTGCCGAGGTCAGGGGGGAGCGCAGCAGTCAGGCCGTAAAGTCGGACCAGTTCGTCGCTGACGCGATCAAGCGACTCAGCATATGCGGCAAAGGCATCCGCCCATTTGCCTTGTGCACTCTTGCCCTGATCCTTGAAGAACGAACTTATCCGCTTGACGGAATCGACATACTCCGGCATGATGACCTCACACATGTTGATGGGGTTTTGGGCTGCAACCCTACCCCAGAGGGGGCCGCACATAATCGTGTGGCCTTTCCTCGTTCCATCCACAAGATCACAGATCTGGAATCTATGCAAGGAGATTCTTGCTTTGGTCACGATTCCGCGCTTTCGGCGTGCAATTTGCCTTGCAAGCTTCTTGCTGCGATCTCTGCTTGAGCTGCGCGGCGCCCTAGGTTGCGTAAGCCCCCCGGTAGGTGAGGCGCTTGCCCGAAATGCCTTGAATGAGGATGCGAGCGCGCGCTGCGTCGTCGCATCCGTTGCCGATACGATTGTTGTAGCGAAACTCGAACTCGGCAGCGTAGCGGTGTAGGTGCTTCTTGGCGCAGTGCTGATAGATTCCCTTCATGCCGCGCTTGAAGATGCTGAAGTAGCCTTCCAGCGTGTTCGTGTGGGCTTCACCCCGGCCGTACTCGCCGGCCTGGTGGTTGACGCTCATATGCTCGGCGAAGTGCTTGCCAAGCTGGCGGTAGTAGCTCGCTTCGTCCGTGGACATGCGCGCTTCGCGCGCGACGTTCTTCTTGATGATCGGTTCGATGTCGCGGCGTGACAGGTGGTCGATGACTTGGCTGCGGACCTTGCCGGTGTCGCGATCCACTAGCGCAAGGATCTTCATCTTCTGGCGGATGCCGATCTTCTTGCCTTCCGGGTAGTAGCGCATCATCTTCGGGTCTTTGCCGATGAACGTCTCGTCGGCCTCCACGATGCCGCCGTTGCCGCCCATCAGGCCGGTTTGATCCGTGCGCATCGCCTCACGGATGCGGTGAGACATGAACCAAGCACTCTTGAGCGTGATGCCGAGAACGCGGTGCAGTTGGTTGCTGCTGATGCCTTTCTTGCTGGAAGTCATCAGGTGGATCGCCTGGAGCCACAGATGGAGCGCAATGTGGCTGTCCTCAAAAATCGTGCCCTTGCGGACGGTGAACTGCTTGCCGCAGTCCTTGCACTTCTTGAGGCCGTGGCGCTCGACGCCTTCCGGGTTCTTCTTGCTGGGTTTGGAGCGGACGCCTTTGAGTTCATACGCGCGGCCGACAACACCACAGAAGGGGCAGACCGGGCCATCCGGCCAGAGCATCGCCTCGACGTGCGCAAAGGCGGCGGCTTCGTCGTGCATGTACTTGGCGGAAAGAACGGACATGACAGGCTCCTAACTCTATGGTTTAGTTATAGGAGTCTGGCATTGGTTTGTCAAGTATAATATCGCCCCAAGCTTGGACCACGGTCCTGCCAGCGCAATTGAGCGGTGATTCGTTGCTCAGATCAGCCCCAGTGTACGAAAGCTTGCCTCGCGTTCCTTGCCGATGATCAGGTGATCGTGCAGCGTGATCGAGAGCGCCTCGGCCGCCAGCCGGATCTTCTCGGTCATGGCGATGTCGGCCTGGCTGGGGCTGGGATCGCCCGAGGGATGGTTGTGCACCAGGATGAGCGCCGAGGCGTTCAACTCCAGCGCCCGTCGCAATACCTCGCGCGGGTAGACCGGAACATGATCCACCGTCCCGCGCCCCTGTTCCTCGTCGGCGATCAGGCAGTTCTTCCGGTCCAGGAACAGCACCCGGAAATGCTCGGTCTCGCGATGCGCCATCGCGGTGTGACAGTAATCCAGCAGCGCGTCCCAACTGGAGATGACCCGCCTGTTCAGCACCTTCGCCCGCGCCAGCCGCAGCGCCATCGCTTCGGCCAGCTTCAGCTCCATCACCACCGCCTCGCCCACGCCGGACACCTGCCGAAGCCGCGCCACCGGGGCCGAGACGACCGCGGCCAGATCGCCGAACACCTCCAGCAACTGCCGCGCCAGCGGTTTGACGTCCTGTCGGGGAATCGCCCGGAACAGAAGCAACTCCAGCAATTCATAATCCGGCATCGCCTGCGCCCCGCCCTGCAGGAACCGCTCCCGCAGCCGTTTGCGATGATCGCGGATGTAGGAGGGCAGCCTGCCGCCCTCCACCAAGGGCGCGGGTGCGGCCTCATCCTCGCCGGCCGCCGCGGGCACGAAAAGGGGCAAGGGGGGCTCGGTCATCGAGGGGGCGCGCGCCATGGGCGGAGCCTGCGGCAGGTGCGTCAACAAAAAGTTAACGAACTGTCTTGCAACGCCGAGCCGGGGAATCCGGGGGCAGGCAAGATCAGCCGGTCATGCCGTCCCAGAAGCTTTTCACCTTGGAAAAGAAGCTCGACCCCTCGGGGTTGTTGTTCTCCGAGAGCGATTCGAATTCGCGCAGCAGTTCCTTTTGCTTCGCGGTCAGGTTCACCGGGGTTTCCACCACCAGCTCCAGACGCATGTCCCCCTGTCCGCCGCCGCGCAATGCCGGCATTCCCTTGCCGCGCAGGCGCATCTGCTTGCCGGTCTGGCTGCCTGCCGGCACCTTCACGCGCGAGCGACCGCCATCGATTGTGGGCACTTCGACCTCGCCGCCCAGGGCGGCGGCTGCGAAGCTGATGGGCACCCGGCAATGCAGGTCCTGCCCGTCACGCTGGAAAAGCGCGTGCTCACGCACCTCGATGAAGATGTAGAGGTCACCGGGCGGACCGCCGCGCAGCCCCGCCTCGCCCTCGCCCGACAGGCGGATGCGGGTCCCGGTTTCGACACCGGCGGGGATGTTCACGCTGAGTGTGCGTTCCTTCTCGACCCGACCAGCGCCACGGCAGGATTTGCAGGGGTTCTTGACGATCTGGCCGAGCCCGCCGCAGGTCGGGCAAGTGCGTTCGATGGTGAAGAAACCTTGCTGCGCGCGGACCTTGCCCATGCCGCCGCAGGTGGGGCAGCTGACGGGTTCGGCGCCGCCCTCGGCGCCGGTGCCGTTGCATTCGTCGCAACCGGCAAGCGAGGGCACGCGGATGGACTTCTGAACGCCCGAATAGGCTTCTTCAAGCGTGACGCGCAGGTTGTAGCGCAGGTCGGAGCCGCGGCTGGCGCGTTGGCGGGCCCCGCCGCCGCGTCCGCCACCCATGAAGTCGCCGAAAAGGTCCTCGAACACATCGGAGAAGGCCGAGGAGAAATCGGCGCCGGGGTGCATGCCGCCACGCGGTCCGCGTGGACCGCCGCCCATGCCCCCTTCGAAGGCAGCATGGCCGAAACGGTCGTAGGCCGCCTTCTTGTCGGCGTCCTTCAATGCCTCGTAGGCCTCGTTGACCTCCTTGAAGGCCGCCTCGGCGCCCGGATCATCGGCATTGCGGTCGGGGTGAAGTTCCTTGGCCTTGCGGCGATAGGCTTTCTTGATCTCTTCGGCCGATGCGCTGCGCTCGACGCCCAGCACTTCGTAGAAATCGCGCTTTGCCATTCCGGACCTCTTGTTGAAACCGAAGGCCCCGGACCGGCATTACCGGCCGGGGCCCTCGTGTATCTGGCGCGTCAGCCGCGCTTTTCGTTGTTGTCGAGGTCTTCGAACTCGGCGTCGACGACATCGTCATCGACCGGGCGCGGCTCGCTCTCGTCGCCGGCTTCGGCAGATTCGGCCGCCTCGGCCTGGGCCTTGTAGATCGCTTCGCCCAGCTTCATCGATGCATCGCGAACGTTGTTGATACCGGCCTTGATCTTCTCGGCATCCTCGCCCTCGAGCGTTTCCCTGAGCGCGCCAATGGCCAGTTCAATCGCCTCGGCGGTGGTCGGGTCCACCTTGTCGCGGTATTCGGCCAAGGATTTCTCGGTCGAATGGATCAGGCTTTCGGCCTGGTTCCGCGCCTCGACAAGATCGCGGCGCTTCTTGTCGGCCTCGGCGTTTGCCTCGGCGTCCTTGACCATCTTTTCGATCTCGTCATCGGTCAGACCGCCCGATGCCTGGATGGTGATCCGCTGTTCCTTGCCGGTCGCCTTGTCCTTGGCCGAAACCGAGACGATGCCGTTGGCGTCGATGTCGAAGGTGACCTCGATCTGCGGCATGCCGCGCGGCGCGGGCGGGATCCCTTCGAGGTTGAACTGGCCCAGCAGTTTGTTGTCCGCGGCCATTTCGCGCTCGCCCTGGAAGACGCGGATGGTCACCGCGTTCTGGTTGTCCTCGGCGGTCGAGAACACCTGGGACTTCTTGGTCGGGATCGTGGTGTTGCGGTCGATCAGGCGGGTGAAGACACCACCCAGCGTCTCGATGCCGAGGCTCAGGGGCGTGACATCGAGCAGCACCACGTCCTTCACGTCGCCCTGCAGCACGCCGGCCTGGATCGCAGCGCCCATCGCCACAACTTCATCCGGGTTGACACCCTTGTGCGGCTCCTTGCCGAAGAACTTGGTCACTTCCTCGAAGACCTTGGGCATCCGCGTCATGCCGCCGACCAGCACGACCTCGTCGATGTCGCTTTTCGAAAGGCCCGCATCCTTCAGCGCCTGCTGGCAGGGCTTGATCGAGCGCTTGATCAGGTCATCGACCAGGCTTTCGAGCTTGGCGCGGGTCAGCTTCATCACCATGTGCAGCGGCTGCCCGGTCTGCTTGTCCATCGAAATGAAGGGCTGGTTGATTTCGGTCTGCTGGGCCGAGGAGAGTTCGATCTTGGCCTTCTCCGCGGCTTCCTTCAGACGCTGCAGCGCCATCTTGTCGAGCGACAGGTCAACCCCGTGTTCTTTCTTGAACTCGTCGGCCAGGTAGTTGACGATCCGCATGTCAAAGTCTTCACCGCCAAGGAACGTGTCCCCGTTGGTCGATTTCACCTCGAAAAGGCCGTCGTCGATTTCCAGGATGGTGATGTCGAAGGTCCCACCACCAAGGTCATAGACGGCGATGGTCTTGGTTTCCTTCTTGTCGAGCCCGTAGGCCAGCGCCGCGGCGGTGGGTTCGTTGATGATGCGCAGAACCTCGAGTCCGGCGATCTTGCCCGCGTCCTTCGTCGCCTGACGCTGGGCGTCGTTGAAATAGGCCGGCACGGTGATGACCGCCTGGCTGACCTTTTCGCCCAGATAGGCTTCGGCGGTTTCCTTCATCTTGTTGAGGATGAAGGCCGAGATCTGGGCGGGGCTGTATTTCTCGCCGCGCACCTCGACCCAGGCGTCGCCGTTGCCGCCATCGACGATGTTGTAGGGGACGAGTTTCTTGTCCTTCTCGACCTCGGCATCGCCCACACGGCGGCCGATCAGGCGCTTGACGGCGAACACGGTGTTCGTGGGGTTGGTCACGGCCTGGCGCTTGGCCGGCTGACCGACCAGGCGCTCGCTCTCGGTAAAGCCGACGATGGAGGGCGTCGTGCGCGCCCCTTCGGCATTCTCGATCACTCGCGCTTGGGAGCCGTCCATGATGGCGACACAGCTATTCGTGGTGCCCAGGTCGATTCCGATGACTTTGGCCATGTGCTTACCTCTTGCTTCGGCGATATATTGGGGCGGCGGTCCCATCAGGCTCCGCAGCCCCGATCCCAGTGGCCCCGGCTACTGCCCGCGCGGCAGTCGCCCGGCTTCGGGGGCTATATAGGAAGGGCAAATTGGGGCTGCAAGCCGTGGAGGCGCCGCAATTTCTGCATCCGTCCCGTGGATCAGCGCGCAAAAAGCGCGATCACGGCGGGCACCGTGGCGACGCTCAGCGCGGTGGAGATGAGGATCGCGGCCGAGACGCGGGCAACGGCGATGTTGAAATGCTGGGCAAGGATGTAGACATTCCCCGCCACCGGCAGCGCCGCGGCGGCGATCAGGACGCCGGCCTTGAACGGGTCCACTGCGAAGACCAAAAGCGCCGCAATGCCCACCGCCGCGGGGTGCAGGACGAGCTTGGCGAAGCTCAACCAACCCGCGACCGACAGCCGCTCGGCCCGGTTGTTGGCGAGCGAGGCGCCGATGGCGAAAAGCGCACCGGGCGTCGCCGCCGCCCCCAGCAACACGAGGAAGGCATCCACCGGCTCCCACAGTGTCCGCCCGGTCGTGGCCCAGGCCAGGCCCAGGGCCATTGCCACGATCATCGGGTTCTTCAGAAGACCCAGCGCGATGATCCGCGGCAAGTCGGGCGAGAGCTTGCCCTCGCGGGCGAGGGTGACGATCACGGTCAAAAGCGTGGAAAAGACCACCAGATCGATCGCCAGGACCAGGATGATGGTGCCGGCCGCGGCTTCCCCCAGCAGAAGAACAAGCATCGGGACGCCCAGAAACCCGGTGTTGCCGATGACGGAGACCTGCGCCTCCATCGCGGCCTCGGTCACTGGGCGGCCGCGTGCGAAGGCGACGGCCATGGTGATCGCATAGACCACGGCGCAGCCGCACAGATAGGCCAGCGCTACCGACAGCTCGAACATCTCGCTCGCCGGCATCGACGCGGAGAGGCCGAAAAGAAGCGCGGAGAGCGCGAAGTAGAAGACGAATTTCGTCAGATAGGCGGTGGCTTCGGCGGGAAAGAACCCGGTCCGCCCGGCCCAGAAACCCAGACCGATGATGGCAAAGAATGGCAGGGTCTGGATGAAGATCGGCAGCATCGGGTCGCGCTAGCACAGCACCGCGCAGCCTGCCAGTGGGCCTGTCGGTGACAGCAAGGGAAGGGCGGGCGGCATGGCCGCGCCCCGCCGGGTTCAATTGCGATAGCGGCCCATGATTGCATCCAGCCGCTGCCCCTGGACCGACGGGGTGCGGGCGGCGGGGGCAAAGCCACTGGAATAGGCTTCGACATCGTAGGTCGGAATGCCCAGGTTCAGCGCGGTCACTGTCAGCTGGCCGGTGGATTCCAGCAGCGCGTAGCTGATCACCTGCAGCGCCGCGCCGGCCTCGATCCGGGCGAACTGCGCGTCGAGCAGTTCCTGCTCGGCATTGAGCACGTCGAGCGTCGTGCGCGCGCCCAGTTCCGCCTCGGCGCGCACGGCTTCGAACGCAGCGCGCGCGGCCTCGATCTGCTGGTCGCTTGCCTGCAGCCGCGCCCGCGAAACCGTCAGCTGCGCCCAGTTCGTGGCGACCGACTGCTGAATTTGCGCGACGGTCTGATGCAGCGCGGCACGCTGGCCCTCGGTTTGCGCGATTGACTGTCGGACGGCCGATGGCAGCCGCCCGCCGGTGTAGAGCGGAACCGACCAGTTTACCCCGGCACTGACATCAGCACCTCTTCCACCGCTGTTCGGACCAACGGGGCGCGACTCCGAAACGCCAGCGGAGACGTCGCCACGCACTGTTCCGTATCTTTGGTTGCGCGCAATTTGGCCCGAGAGTTCCGCCGCGCGGACCTGATGCTGGGCTTGGGTGATCGACGGATGGTTGGCCCGTGCCGTTGCTTGAGCCGCATCAAGTGAGCCGGGCAGGCGCGGAAGGGCCGGCATCGGCGCCAAGCTCCCGGGCGCGCGCCCGACCGCGAGTTGAAATTCTTCCCGCGCGATGGCAAGGTCGCCTTCGGCCGCGGCCAGAAGCGAGCGCGCGGCAGCCAGTCGCGCCTCGGCGATGGCGACATCAGTGCGCGTAGAATCGCCCAGTTCAAAACGCTCGCGCGCGGCGCGAAGTTCCTGGTCGATCAGGCGCACGTTGCTTTGCCGCAGGTTCACCACCTGCAAGGCGGTCTGCACATCAACAAACGAGGCGATGGCGTTCAGCAGCACCCCCTGCTCAACACCGATCAGCGCTGCGCGCAAGGCCAGCACCTGTTCGCGCGCGGCTTCGATACCCAATCGGCCTCGGCCGAAATCTATCAGCGTCATTTCAACGCTTACCTGAGCTGACACCGAACGCGGATAAAGCACAGACGAGGAGCCCAGTCGGGACCGCTCCTGACGCGCGGCATTCGCTCCGGTGACGAAGTTGACCACCGGCAACAGGGCCGAGCGGGCCTGGACGACATCCTCGTCCGTGGCGCGCAGCAGGGCCCGGTTCTGCTCCAGCAGGTTCGAGTTTCGATATGCGGCGACCAGCGCATCCGCCAGAGTCTCGGCGCGTGCGACCGGCGCGGCCATTGCCACGGCGAGAGTCACAGCCGCCATTGCCGCGAAGATCCGTTTCAAGCCCATGCCTGCACCCTTGTCCGTCGCGCCTGTGGCCGGCGCTTGCATTGAGGGCCGGCAAGCCGGCCGATCAGAGCGCGAAGCTCCGTTCGCGCGTGAAACCTTCCAGTACCGGCGCGGCGGCGTTGAACGCGTCGCGCCAGCGCAGCGCGCCCTTGCGCTTTACGCCCACGCGAACCGTGCCCAGCGTGCCGTCCATGAAAAGCGCCGCCGCGCGCCCCCCTTCCTTCAGCTGGTCTTCCAGTGCCTCGGGCATCGCCTCGATCCCGCCCTGGATGATCAGCACGTCGTAGGGGGCGTGACGCGGCGCACCCTCGGCGGCCGGCGCGTTCTCGACGATGACATTGCCGACGTCGATGGCCGCGAGCGCGGCCTCGGCCTCGGCCGCGAGGTCGGCATCGGGTTCCAGTGCGATCACCGCTTCGGCCAACTGGGCGATCACGGCGCTGGAATAGCCCAGACCTGGCGCCACATCGAGCACCAGATCACCCGGTCCGATCGACAGCGCGTCCAGCATCTTCGAAAAGGTGCGCGCCTCCAGGACGACACGGCCATTGGCGAGCAGAAGGTTCTCTCCGGCATAGGCGACCTCGGCCAGCGCGTCGGGCACGAAACGCTCGCGCGGGATGCGCAGCATCGCCTGGATGATGGGCAGCTTGGTGACGTCGGACGGGCGAACCTGGGTATCGACCATCATCCGGCGGCGGGCGGCAAAATCGGGCATCACAAGGCCTGTCGCGACTGCTTTCCCGTTCTCTTGCCACAAGCGGCAGGGTCTGGCAACTCTGCGTGCATGCGCGCGGCCGACGCTGTGACCGGCGGGCGTCAGGCGGCAGTCGGCGCCGAAGATTGCGCTTGGCGATAGGTGCCGCGAGGCGCAATAATGTCCTTCGGTGGCGCCGCAGTGCGCTCCGGGGACATTCAGGAGGAGCGCATGCTCAAGGAATTTCGGGATTTCATCGCCCGCGGCAACGTGATGGACCTTGCTGTGGGGATCATCATCGGCGCCGCATTCACGGCGATCGTGACCTCGGTCGTCGATGACCTGGTCAACCCGCTGATCGGGCTGATCGTCGGCGGGATCGACTTCAGTTCGGTCAGCGTCGGGGTGGGCGAGGCGCAGTTCATGGTCGGCAATTTCATCAACGCCGTGATCAAGTTCCTGATCATCGCCTGGGTGGTTTTCCTGCTCGTGAAGGGGGTCAATGCCATTCGCGAACGCGCCGTGCGTCGCGAAGCCCAAGGCAAGCCCGAACCCGAGGCCGCACCGCCGCCGCCGCAGGAGGCCCTGCTGGCCGAGATCAGAGACTTGCTGAAGACGCGCCAGATCTGACCTGAGGCCAAGTCGGCGGGCCATCTCGGCCGGCCGCGGAGGCCGGGTCGAAACGAAAGAAGGCGGCCCGCAAGGACCGCCTTCGAATTCGATTCGCCTCTGGCTCAGGCGAGCGAGAGGTTCACGGCCGACTCGCGGCCGTCCCGGCTGGTTTCCAGGTCGAAGTTGACGGCCTGACCGTCTTCCAGTCCGCGCAGACCGGCGCGCTCCAGCGCGGTGATGTGCACGAAGACGTCTTTAGAGCCGCCATCCGGCTGAATGAAGCCGTAGCCCTTGGTGGCGTTGAACCATTTCACTTTTCCGCTGGCCATGTTGGCCTCCTGTTTTCTGATCGCTGTCCACAGCATGCGACAGCCCGGCGCAGTCAGTTCAAGATCGGTCGCGCAGGCGTCGGTAGACAGGTCAGCAGGATCGATAGAGATAACGTCGCGCTCTTCATATGCCTCAAAACCGGCGTTCGCGCAAGGCAATTGCCGGTTACGCTTTGTCAACTTCGATGACCGAGTGTGGCCCGGCACCACACGGGGCCGCGATGAAGAACTCTCGCCGCTTGATCCTGTTTTTACTGATGCTGGCGCTTTACGCGCCGGTTGCGCATGCGCGTCCCGAACTGTGCGAGAACGCGGCCCGTCGCGCGTCACTCGAGATCGGCGTGCCGGAAGATGTGCTCCACGCCATCAGCCTTACCGAGACCGGACGCGCGCATGAGGGCCGTATGCGCCCCTGGCCCTGGGCGGCCAATCTGGATGGGCAGGGCTACTGGTTCGACGGTCCCGAGGCTGCGCTGGCTTTCGCGCAGGAACAGCTTTCACGCGGGCGTCGCAGTTTTGATCTGGGCTGCTTCCAGATCAACTGGCGCTGGCATGGCGAGCACTTCCTCGCGCCGCGCGAATTGCTCGATCCGATGACCAGCGCACGCTACGCGGCCCGTTTCCTTGCCCGACTCCATGCCGAACTGGGCAGCTGGGAGGCGGCGGCCGGCGCCTACCACTCCCGCACCCCGCATCTGGCCGAACGGTATCGCGCCCGCTTCGCTCGTTTTCGTGCTGGACTTGGCGGGCCGCACCTGGCGCTTGCCGATCCGGTCCCGCCCCCGGTCGAGGTCGCTCCGCGGGTCAACACCTTTCCTTTCCTGCAACTTGCGGCGGATGCGCCGGCCGGCGCGGCGCTGGCCTCGCTGGTGCCGGCGACCGCCGGCGCGCGGCCCTTTCTCTCCATCGACGGGACACATTGATGACGCTGACCTTCGCCCAGGTCTTCCGGCCGACCGTGCTGCTGGCGCTCGCGCTGATGGCGATCATCGTGATGATGATCCTGCCGATCCCGGCCTGGCTTCTGGACATCGGTCTTGCCGCCTCTTTCGCGCTGGCGATCCTGATGTTCACGGTGACGCTGTTCATCGAACGCCCGCTGGATTTCTCGATCTTCCCCACCGTGCTGCTTGCATCGTTGATGCTGCGGTTGTCGCTCAACGTCTCCTCCACGAAACTGATCATCGGTGAGGGGCATACCGGGACGCATGCGGCGGGTTCGGTGATCGAGGGATTCGCGGCCTTCGTCATGGGCGGCAGCGTGTTCCTCGGTGTCGTCGTCTTCTGCGTGCTACTGATCGTCAACTTCATCGTCATCACAAAGGGCGCTGGCCGCATGGCCGAGGTGGGCGCCCGCTTCGCGCTAGACGGCATGCCGGGCAAGCAGCTGGCTATCGACAGCGACATGTCGGCCGGCGCCATCGATCATGCCGAAGCCAAGGCGCGGCGCGAACGCGAGCAAGCCGAGACGAACTTCTTCGGCTCGCTCGACGGGGCGTCGAAATTCGTCAAGGGAGACGCCATCGCCGGGTTGCTGATCACGCTGTTGAACCTGGTGATGGGGCTTGTCATGGGCACGATCGTGCACGGCATGCCGCTGGGCCAGGCGTTCGAGACTTACGCGATCCTGACCGTTGGCGACGGGCTGGTGAACCAGATCCCAGCGGTGGTAATCTCGGTCGCCGCGGCGCTTCTGCTCGCGCGGGGCGGCGCGACCGGAGCGACCGACAGTGCGCTGATGGCACAGATGGGCCGCTACCCGGCGGCGCTGATCACCGTGGGGCTGCTGATGGGCCTTTTCGCGCTGGTGCCGGGGCTGCCCTTTGCCCCCTTCATCGTCGGCGCGGGCGTCCTTTTGGGGGCGGGCTGGTACGCGCAGCGCCTGCGCCAGGAGGCGGAGGCCGCGCCTCCCGCGCAACCCGCCGAGGCGCCGCGGCCGATGTCCATCGGCGACGTGCTGGATCTGGACGACATCCACGTCAAATTCGCGCCCGACCTGGTGCCGATGGTCCTGGATCCTGCCACAGGGCTCGATGCGCGGATCACCAACATGCGCAACCATGTGGTCCGCAGTTACGGACTGATCCTGCCCGAGATCCGGCTGACCGACGAGGCCGCGCTCGCCTCCGGCGAATATTGCGTGCTGATCCAGGGGGTAGAGCAGGCGCGCGACCGGCTCTATCCCGACCGGATGCTGGCGCTGACCCAGGAGGAGCAGCCCGACCCGCCCGAGGGGATCGAGGTGCGCGAGCCCGTCTACGGCGCGCCCGCCCGCTGGATCCCTTCCGCCGAGGAAGAGCGCGCAGCGATCCGCGGCCTGACCGTCGTCAGTCCGCCCGAGGTGCTGGCGACGCATCTGCTGGAGATCATCAAGGCGAATTTCGCCCGCCTCCTCACGTTGCGTGGCCTGCGCCGGATGCTCGATGAGTTGTGCAACCTGTCCGATCCGAAACGCTCCGAGGCCAACCGCCGGCTGATCGACGAGTTGATCCCCGACAAGGTGCCGGTGGATCTGTTGCTGTCGGTGTTGCGCCTTTTGCTGGACGAACGTGTCTCGGTGCGCAACCTGCCGCTCATCCTGGAAGCGATCGCCGAATTGCGCGTCCAGAACATGGCGCCCGAGGTGGTCTGCGAACATGTTCGTCAGAGGCTGGGCTTCCAGTTGGTTGCGCCGCTGAAGCGTCCGGACGGGACAATCCCGCTGGTGCAACTGGGTCAGGACTGGGAAGAACTTTTCGCCGGCTATCAAATGGAAGGCGACCGCGGTATGGGCGACATCGCGCTGCCGCCCAACGAGTTCGCGCGCCTTGCCGGGGCGCTGGCCGAGAAGTTCAACACGCTTTCGGAGAGCGGCGTGCAGGCCGCCCTCGTCACCTCGTCTCGCCGGCGTCGGTTCCTGCGCACGGTCATGTCCGCGCGCGGACTTGCCAACCCGGTACTGAGCTTCGAGGAGATCGGCATGGAAGCCCGCCCGGCGCTGGTGGGTCAGATCACGGCATGACGGCGCTTGCCTTCTTCGATGCGCTTGCCGCGCTGGCCGCAGAGGCGCAGGCGGCCTTTTTCGCGGGCTTTCTGGTCTTTGCCCGCGTCGGCGCGATCTTTGCGCTGCTGCCGGCCTTTGGTGAACAGGTCGTGCCGCGCCGCATCCGGCTGATGCTGGCCTTCGCGATGACCCTCGTGGTCGCCCCCGCGGCGCTGCCGCTGATCGCGGTTCGCCCCGAGACGCCGATGCAGGTGGCCTTCTACATCGGAACCGAGACGGCGGTGGGGTTGGCGCTGGGGGCGGCCTTGCGGCTTCTGGTGATGGTCTTGCAGATTGCCGGGACCATGGCGGCGCAATCGACCTCGCTTGCACAGTTCTTCGGGGGCGCTGGGGTCGATCCGCAGCCCGCCATGTCGCAGGTGCTGGTGATGGCGGGCCTTGCGCTGCTGGTCATGGCGGGCCTGCCCGAACGCGCGGCGCAATTCCTGATCATGTCCTACCAGTTGCTGCCCGCCGGCCAATGGCCGGATGCCGCGGTGCTGGCCGAATGGGGCGTGGCGCGCGTGGCGCATGCCTTTGCGCTCGCCTTCGTTCTGGCCGCGCCCTTCGTGATCGGTTCGGCGATCTACAACATGGCTCTTGGTGCGATCAACCGGGCGATGCCGCAATTGATGGTTGCCTTCATCGGCTCGCCGGCCATCACCTGGGGCGGTCTGGTCCTGTTGATGCTCGCCGCGCCGATCATGATCACTGTCTGGTTCGGCGCGTTCCAGAGCTTTCTCAACGACCCCACCTCGGTTAGCGGGCCATGAGCCAGGGCGACGACGAATCCGACAAGCCGCACGAGGCTACGCCACGCAAGCTGGAAGAGGCCCGCAAGAAGGGCGAGGTGCCCAAGATGGCCGACCTGACCGCAACCGCAGCGGTCGGGGGCTTTCTGCTGCTCGCGCTCCTTCCCGGCGGATGGTTGCCGCTGAAGGTGGGCGAGTTGGGTCACGGTCTGCTGGATCGCGCCGATACCTTCTCGGCGTTGCTTCTGGGTGGCGGGACTGGCGCCTTCGATCACCTCATGGGTGGCTTGGCCGTCGCGATCCTGCCGGCGCTTCTGTTGCCCGTGGTGACCGTGCTCGCAATGCTGATCGCCTTTCGTGGGCTGGTTTTCGCCCCTGAAAAGCTTCAGCCCAAGGTCTCACGCCTGTCGATCGTGTCGAACGCGAAACAGAAATTCGGGTTCACCGGGCTTTTCGAGTTCGCCAAGAACACCGTCAAGCTGGTGATCTATGCGGCGGTCCTGTGGTTCTTCCTGGCCGCGCGGCTGCCGCGGCTGATGGCCACGATCCAGCAAAGCCCCGGCCAGGTCGTGGCCGAGATGATGCGGCTGATCGTGGAGTTCATGGTCATCGTCGTCATCATCATGGCCGCCATCGGGGCGATCGACTTTTTCTGGCAGCGTTTCGACCACCTGCGTCGCCAGCGCATGAGCCATCAGGAACTGCGCGAGGAATTCAAGCAGGCCGAGGGTGATCCGCACATGAAGCAGGCCCGCCGCCAGAGGGCGACCGAGATCGCCAACAACAAGATGCTCGCCGATGTGCCGAAGGCCGATGTCGTCGTCGTCAACCCCACCCATTATGCCGTCGCGCTGACTTGGGACCGCGCCGGCGGCGGCGCGCCGGTCTGCGTGGCCAAGGGGGTCGATCAGGTGGCGCTGAAGATCCGCGAGATCGCCGTCGAATCGGGTGTGCCGATCCATTCCGACCCGCCCACCGCCCGGGCGCTGCACGCCGGGATCGAGATCGGGCAAGAGGTCACGCCCGAGCATTACGCCCCCGTCGCCGCCGCCATCCGCTTCGCCGAGGCGATGCGCGCCAAGGCACGGGCCCGCGGCACCCGCCGACCGGGGTCCCGGTCATGAGCCAGCGCCCGACCGACCCCGCGACCCGCGCGCGACTCTCTCGCCTGCAGGCCATCGCCCGGATCCAGTCCGACACGGCGCTGGCCCGGTTGGCGGTGGTGGCGCAGGGGCGAGCGCGGTTGCTGCAATCGCTCGACGCGCTTGGACGCGCCGAAGAACCGCTGGCACCGGCAGGCGACGAGGAAGCCGAGGATCCGGCGATGGTTCAGGCGCGGCTGGCGCATCGCCGCTGGCTCGATGCCCAACGGCGAATGCTGAACCAGCGGCTGGCGCTGGTGCAGGCGGAATACCTGACGCTTCAGCCGCATGCCCAACGCGCGTTCGGGCGGGCCGAGGTGCTGGATCGGCTTCAGGACGGCCTGAGCGCCGAGGCCCGACAGATAGCGGCGTGCCATGATCAAGGGGGCTGATCCACTGCTTGGGGTGCGGTGAATCGCTTGACTTCGGCGCCGTGATCCCCGATATGCGGGCCACTGGAGCCCCGCCTGCGCGCGGGGTTCGAAGTTTTTCAACCCTCTCCGCATGCGCGGAGACGCAGTCCGCAGGCGGCGCAGGCCGTGAACACCCGGGATCCCGGGGGCCGAAGGGCGCGATAGCGAAGGAAGGAACGAGCCGATGTTTGCGGTTCTGAAGACGGGCGGGAAGCAGTATCGCGTGCAGCCGGGTGACGTGCTGCGCGTCGAGCGGCTGGCCGCCGAGGCGGGTGAAACCGTCCAGTTCAACGACGTGCTGATGGTCGGCGGCGACAGCCCCGTGGTCGGCGTGCCGATGGTCGATGGGGCGGCGGTTCAGGCCACCGTGATCGACCAGATCAAGGGCGAGAAGGTCATCCACTACGTCAAGCGTCGCCGCAAGCACAGCTCGCAGCGCACCAAGGGTCATCGCCAGAAGCTGACGCTGGTCCGCATCACCGAGATCGTCGCCTCGGGCGCTGATTCGACCGGCGTGAAGGCTGCGATCGGCTCGGGTATCGCGAAGAGCTCGGCGTCCGCCGCTGAAGCCGCGCCGGCCGAAGCGCCGAAGCCCAAGGCGAAGAAAGCCGCGCCGAAAGCCGAAGCCAAGGCCGATACCGCGGCTGAAGCGAAACCGAAGAAACGCGCCGCGAAGAAGCCCGCGGCCGAAGCGCAGGAGTAATCCCCCATGGCACACAAGAAAGCAGGCGGTTCGTCCCGCAACGGTCGCGATTCGGCTGGCCGGCGCCTGGGCGTGAAAATCTATGGCGGTCAGGTTGCGACGGCTGGCAACATCATCGTGCGCCAGCGCGGCACCAAGCATTTCCCCGGCGAGGGCGTCGGCATGGGCAAGGACCACACGCTGTTCGCGCTGGTCGATGGTCGTGTGAGCTTCGCCAAGGGGCTCAAGGGCCGCAGCTTCGTCTCGATCGAGCCCGTCGCCGCGCCGGCCGAGTAAGGCGAAATCTTCACAATTGAACGGTATGGCGGGGGCAGCTTTCGGCGGCCCCCGTGCCTATCTTTGCCTTCCGGCCGGTTTCGGACCTGCCAGGGGCGAACCGTTTGGCGGCCCCGGGGTCGGTGGTAGTCTGTCAGGAGCGCTGGTGCCATGAATCTGAAGTTCTCCGCCCCCGAACAGGCGGCCCGGACCGGTCCCACGCTGACCAGCGACCGCCTGACGCTGCGGCCGCTGGGCCTGCAGGACCGTGCGCTCCTGGCGCTTTACATTCGCGACCGCCGCGTGGCCGAGGGCACCCGTTCCATCCCGCATCCCGCCCCCGAGGGCACCGCGCTTGCTTTCATCGAACGCGCGCAGTCGCCGGCACGCGACCGAGACGTCTGGGGACTGGATGGCTCGCCGATGGGCTCCGCCTCGCTGGTCGGGGTGATCTCGCTCAAGCCGCTCGACCGCGGGCAAAGCCAGATCGGCTACTGGGTGGCGCCGGCCTTCTGGAATACGGGCCTCGCCTCGGAGGCGGTGCGCACCATCATCGCCGCCAACCCGCACGCCAGCCGCACGCTTTTCGCCGAGGTCTTTCAGGACAATCCCGTTTCGGCGCGGATCCTGACCAACGCCGGGTTCGAATACATCGGCGAGGCCGAGGCCTTTTCGGTCGCACGCAACTGCGCGGTGCCGACCTGGACCTATATGCGGCGCATGGACTGACGGCGGCGTTCGCCGCGCGCCCCTTGATCTGTGGGCGCTGCGGGTCTATCGCCTGTCCCAGCTTGTGCGAAAGGCCGTCCCGATGAAGTTCCTCGATCTAGCCAAGGTCCAGATCCGCTCGGGCAGCGGGGGGGCGGGCTGTGCCAGTTTCCGGCGTGAAAAGTTCATCGAATACGGTGGTCCCGATGGCGGTGACGGCGGGCGCGGCGGCGATGTCTGGGTCGAATGCGTCCCGGCGCTGAACACGCTGATCGATTTTCGCTACCAGCAGCATTTCTTCGCCCAGAACGGCCGTCCCGGCATGGGAAGGCAGCGCACCGGCAAGGATGGCGAGGATATCGTCCTCAAGGTTCCCGCAGGGACCGAAATCCTGGAGGAGGATCAGGAAACCGTGGTCGCCGACCTGACCGAGGTCGGCCAGCGCATCCTCTTGGCCAAGGGCGGCAATGGCGGCTGGGGTAACGCGCGGTTCAAGACCTCCACCAACCAGGCGCCGCGCCGCGCCAATCCGGGACAGGAGGGGGTGGAGCGCGACCTCTGGCTGCGGCTGAAGCTGATCGCCGATGCAGGTCTTGCCGGGTTGCCGAATGCGGGCAAGTCGACCTTCCTGGCCGCGGTGTCGAACGCCCGGCCCAAGATCGCCGACTATCCTTTCACGACCCTGCACCCCAACCTGGGCGTCGTGGGCGTTGATGGCCGCGAATTTGTCATGGCTGATATTCCCGGCCTGATCGAAGGCGCGTCCGAGGGGCGGGGCCTGGGCGACCAGTTCCTGGGCCATGTCGAGCGTTGCGCGGTGCTGCTGCACCTTGTCGACGGCACCGCCGAGGACGTGGCCGAGGATTTTCGCATCATCGATCAGGAGCTGCAGCTTTATTCGGCCGCGGTGCATGGCAAGCCACGCATCGTCGGGCTGAACAAGATCGATGCGCTCGATGACGAAACGATGGAGGCGCGCAAGACCGCGCTGGAGGAGGCGAGCGGCGGGCGCGTCTATCCGCTCTCGGGCGTGACCGGCGCGGGCGTGCAGAACGTCCTGCGCGCCCTCTGGTCCGAGATCGAGGCCGCGCGCCGCCCCACCGAGGAGGAGGAGGCGCCGTGGCAACCCTGAGCGCCGAGGCCCGCGTGCCCTTTCGGCTGGCCACAGCGCGCCGGCTGGTGGTCAAGATCGGCTCGGCGCTTCTGGTGGACGCAAAAACCGGCGCGCTGAAGTCGGATTGGTTGACCGGGCTGGCGGCGGATGTCGCCGCGGCGCGCAACCGCGGCGCGCAGGTGATCCTTGTCTCCTCGGGCTCGATCGCGCTGGGGCGTCGGGTGTTGGGTCTTCCGGCCGGCACGCTGCCCTTGGAGCAGAGCCAGGCGGCCGCTGCGGTCGGTCAGATCCGCCTGGCGCGCGCCTATGAAGAGGCGCTCGCACCGCATGGCATCACCGCCGCGCAGGTCCTCGTGACGCTCGAGGATACGCAGGACCGCCGCCGCTACCTGAACACCCGCGCCACGCTTGAGACGTTGATCGGTCTGGGCACCGTCCCCATCGTGAACGAGAACGATACGGTGGCGACCGACGAGATCCGTTACGGCGACAACGACCGGCTGGCGGCGCAGATCGCGGTCACCACCGGCGCCGACCAACTGGCGCTTCTGTCGGATGTCGATGGGCTCTACACCGGCAACCCGTTCACCGACCCGACCGCGCGGCGCCTTGATCTGGTCGAGCGCATCACGCCCGAGATCGAGGCGATGGCGGGCGAAGGGGTCTCGGGCCTATCGAAGGGCGGAATGCGCACCAAGGTCATGGCCGCCCGGACCGCGACCGCGGGCGGCTGCGCGATGGTCATCGCCCAGGGCAGCGTGATGCGCCCCCTGTCGGCGATCGAGGGGGGCGCGCCCTGCACCTGGTTCGCGCCCCAGGGCGATCCGCAGGCGGCGCGCAAACGCTGGATCGCGGCGATGAAGCCTCGCGGGACGATCCGCGTGGACGCCGGGGCGGTGCGGGCGATGGGCACGGGCAAGTCGCTGTTGCCGGCGGGTGTCCTGGCCGTGAAAGGACAGTTCGGGCGTGGCGAGGCGGTGGCAATCGTGGGGCCGGATGGGGCAATCCTCGGCACCGGCCTCGTGCGCTACACCGCCGAGGAGGCGCAGGCGATCCGCGGCCGGAAATCGACCGAGATCGAGGCGGTACTAGGCTATCCCGGGCGCGCGGCGCTGGTGCATCGGGACGATATGGCGTTGTGAGGGGCAGTGCGCGTCCTTGCGGGCGCGTTCTCGGGACACCCGGGCCAAGATGAAGGGGATGGGGGAATGAACGTGGCGGAGGGGACGAGGGCGATCGCGGCGCTCATGGCGCAGATGGGCGCGCAGGCGCGGGCGGCGGCGGCC
>CAZKSE010000055.1:0-19357 GCA_964555305.1 uncultured Rhodobacter sp.
AGCTGGCCTGGCCGGCCGCCTGGCTCGCCTCGGCGAAGCTCGCGCCTTCCTTGACGGCGTCGAGCACCTTGGCCAGCCGGATCCATTCGCCGCCGTTCGCATCATGGTTCATCAGCAGGTTCGCGGCGCGAATGGCCTCCATCTCGACCGAGCGGACGGGGTTCATGATGGCGCTGGTCATGCCCGCGCCGATCGCCATGGGCAGGAAGGCCGCGTTGATCCCGTGCCGGTTGGGCAGGCCGAAGCTGATGTTCGACGCGCCGCAGGTGGTGTTGACGCCCAGTTCCTCGCGCAGGCGGCGCACGAGCGCGAAGACCTGCTGGCCGGCCGTCGCCATCGCGCCGATGGGCATGACCAGGGGATCGACCACGATGTCATGCGCGGGGATGCCGAAATCGGCCGCGCGTTCGACGATCTTCTTGGCCACGGCGAAGCGGACGTCGGGGTCTTCCGAGATGCCGGTGTCGTCGTTGGAAATGGCGACGACGGGGACGTTGTATTTCTTCACCAGCGGCAGGACGAGTTCCAGCCGGTCCTCCTCGCCCGTCACCGAGTTCAGGAGCGGCCGCCCCTTGGCCGCGGCGAGCCCGGCCTCGAGCGCGGCGGGAACCGAGCTGTCGATGCAGAGCGGCACATCGACCAGCCCCTGCACCAGCTCGATCATCCTGGTCATCAGTGGCGGTTCGGTCTCGTTGGGGTTGGGGTTCGAGTTGTAGACGACGCCCGCGTTCACATCGAGGACCATCGCCCCGCAGGCGACCTGCTCGAGCGCGTCCTTTTCCACCGTCGAGAAATCACCCGCCTCCAGATCGGCGGCGAGTTTCTTGCGGCCGGTGGGATTGATCCGCTCGCCGATCACGCAGAAGGGCTCGTCAAAGCCGATGACGACGGTCTTGGTGGCGGATTCGACGACGGTGCGGGTCATGGGTGTCCTTGCTAGTTGGTCAGCGGTTGGTCAGGCAGCCGCCCGCTGGGGGCGCTGGCCGTGGCGTTGGGTCCAGTCGGCGGTGGCCTTGATACCGCCCAGCGGGAAGAAATGCACGGCCTCGATACCGAAGGCGGGGTTGGCGGCCTTTTCGGCAGCCAGGCGCGACAGGAACGCATCGGGCTCGTAGGGCATCAGCAGCTTCGAGACATCCATCGCGCGCTTCTGCAGCACCTTGAGCGACGGGCCGACGCCGCAGGCGATGGCGAACTTGATCAGCGTCTGAAGCTTCGCGGGCCCGGCGGTGCCGATATGGACCGGCAGCGCGATCCCTTCGGCGGCAAGGCGGTTGACCCAGGCGATGACCGGCTCGGCGTCGAAGCAGAACTGCGTGGCCAGCGCCATCTGCGCGTCGGTCCGCTCGGCAAACGCCTGCTTCCAGCGCAGCGCCTCCATCACCATGCGGTCGGAGCCGTCGGGGTCGATGTCCTTGTTGCCCTCGGGGTGGCCGGCGACATGCAGCCGCGTGAACCCGTCGAACGCGCCCGATTCCAGCAGTTGCATCGAGGAGTGGAACGCGCCTGCGGGCTGCGCCACGCCGCCGGCGAGGATCAGCGCCTGCGACACATCGGCCTCACCGCGGTAGCGGGCGACCCAGTCGGTCAGTGTCGCGGCATCGGGGATGATGCGGGCGGGGAAATGCGGCATCGGCTCGAAGCCCTCGGCGCGCAGGCGGGCGGCGGTGGCGACCATCTCGTCGATGGGGGTGCCGTCGATATGGGCGATGTAGACGCGGGTGCCGCCGGGCAGCAGGTCGCGGAAATCGGCGACCTTCTCGGCGGTGCGCGGCATCACCTCGATCGAGAAGCCCTGCAGGAAGGGCGACAGATCGGATGCGCCGGCGGCGGGTGTGTCCTTGCGGCCGAACGTGAAGATAGCCATCAGCGCCTCCCAGAAGCTATGCGCGCGCATCCCAGCCTTCATTGGCGATCAGCGCCTTCAGTCTGGCTGCGTCGTAATCCGCTTCCAGCCGCGCGGCCTCGGCGCGAGCGACCTCTTCGGGTTCGCCTGCGACATCGACGGGCGGGGCCTTGCGCCATTCGGCCAGATAGGCATCGGCATCGCGGGCGCCGACCTTCATGGCGCAGCGGTCGATGGCCTGTTCGAACCGCTCGGGCAGCTGCACCTTGGTGGCCCGCCGACCCTTGCCGACGATGACCTGGGCGGGAATGTCGCGCCAGTAGACGATGACGACGGGGTTCATGAAAGCCCTCCTGGAGTTCGGTTCTTGATAGGGCAGGTTCTGCTTCACGGACGGCCGAAATCGACCGCCCGCCCGCAAGTTGCGACACGCCTTTCGGTGCCGGGACCGGCATACCGGCTTGGCTGCCGGCGAGCCAGTGGGCGGGATGTGAAAAGCGCTCATCAAGGTCATGAACGAAGAAACCCGGCCGCGAGGCCGGGTTTCGGATCTGCAAGCTGTCGCCGCGATCAGAAGCGGAAGACCGCGCTGACGCGGGCGAGGTTCACACGAGTGCTGACACCCGGGAAACTGGGGCCAGCCGGGACGAGGTCATCTGCCGTGGTGAAATCACGGCTGCGGAAACGATGATGCTCGATGTCGCCGCGGATGTGCCAGCCGTTGTTCAGGGCATGCTCAACGCCTGCACCGATGACAAGGCCGTTCACCGTCCGGCTTTCGCCGATCGAAACCGCGCCACCTTCTCCAGCGGGGAGGTCGGCGTTGTGGCGGACGTTTGCGATTGCGGGACCGGCGGTCACGAAGAACAGGGTGCGATCCTGGGCGATACCGATCCGACCGCGAAGCGACGCCATGCTGCGGACGTCGGTGCGGACTTCGGCGGCGCCATCAGAACCCAGATCCGTGGTGCCGCGCATGCGATGGCCGGAAACGTGACCTTCGACACCGTAGACCATGTTCCCGTTCTGCCAGTTGTGGCCGACGAAACCACCAATGCCCCAGCCCGACCCGCTCGGCCAGAAGTCGCCGGCATCTTCTTCGAAGGGCCCGGAATCGTCCACATTGTAGCTGCCGCGGCCATAGGTCAGTCCGAGACCGGCATAGCCACCCGTCCAGTCGTAGGCCTGTGCCATGATCGGCGCCGGTGCCGCGACGACGGGCTCTTGCGGCACGACCATGCCACCCGCATGGGCCACACCCGCGCTGAAGGCCAGGGCGGAAACAGTTGTCAAAATCTTACGCATGGATAGTCCTCCTATTTCGGATCAAGCCGACCCGGCGACGGAGCTAGTTCGCACGGATGACCTGTCACGAGTTTTTACCACGTCTCGGTCTTTTCGCATCCGCCAGTTGTTCACATTTGTGTATGAATTGTACAAATGCCACATCCCTGGCAGCGCCCGTCCCGGGTGGGTTCCGGCGCCGAATCGCGTGCGGGGGGTGGCAGTTCATTCCGGCAAGATACTTGCGCGACGGCGGGTTGCACATTACTGTTTGATCAACACGATTTTGGAGGGCGATCATGGCGCCCGAGCGTCCCGCAGGCGCGGCGGCGCGTTCCCGGGAAGCGGGGTCTTCGGCGGTGGCCGGACGTGCCCCGGCAGCGATCGAACCGAAGCGCCTGTTACGGCCCGATGGGGCGGGGCTTTATGCCGCGCTCGATCTGGGTACCAACAGCTGCCGGATGCTGATTGCGCGCCCCAACGGTGCGCAGTTCGAGGTGGTTGACAGTTTCTCGCGCCCGGTCGAACTGGGCCTTGGGCTGGAGACATCCGGGCGTCTGGGCTATGCGCCGATGGCGCGGACCGTGCATGCCTTGCGCATCTGCCGGCGTAAACTTGATGCCCACAGCGTCAAGCGGATGCGGCTTGTCGCGACCGAGGCCTGCCGGCGGGCGCGCAATGCGCGTGAATTCATCCGCAAGATCCAGCGCGAGACCGGCCTGCGGCTGGAGATCATCCCACCCGAGGAAGAAGCGCGCCTGGCGGTGATTTCCTGCGCGCCGCTGGTCGCGCCGGAGACCGACCAACTGCTGGTGATCGACATCGGCGGCGGCTCGACCGAATTGGTCTGGATCGACCTGTCGGGCGTCGATCCGCACGCGCGGCAGCGGGCGATGATGCAGGTGCGGCTGGATACCGACGCCGCGCAGTGGCCGGCCGAGCGGCCGGGCCTGCCGCGGGTGGTGGACTGGATCAGCGTGCCGCTGGGTGTGGCGACGCTGAAGGATCTGTTCACCGATGTCGACGACGACGCGGCCCGCTTCGCACTGATGAGCTGGCATTTCGAAGAGCAGTTGCACAATTTCTCGCCGTATCAGAACCCCGCGCCGCGCGAGGGGTTTCAGATCATCGGAACCTCGGGGACCGTGACGACAGTCGCGGCGTCCTACCTGGGTTTGAAGCGGTATGATCGCACCAAGGTGGACGGGCTGCGCATGACCTCGGACCAGATCGACCAGGTGATCCGCGAATACCTGATGCTGGGCCCGGTCGGTCGGCGCTACGATCCCCGCATCGGGCGCGAGCGGCATGGGCTGATCATGTCGGGGGCGGCGATCCTGCAGGCGTTGATGCGGGTCTGGCCGACGGATGTGATGTCGGTGGCCGACCGCGGACTGCGTGAGGGGTTGCTATACGCATTGATGAACCGCGACGGCGTTCTGGATATAGGCTGAGGACATGGTGCGGAAAACAACGGGGCAGGGCGGTTCGGGCCGCGGCGCGCGCGACTTGCGCGTTAAGGTGAAGACGGCGAAGGGGCGCAAGCTATCGTCCACGCGCTGGCTGGAGCGGCAGTTGAACGACCCCTATGTCGCCCGCGCCCGGCGCGAAGGCTATCGCGGGCGCGCGGCGTTCAAGCTCATCGAACTGGACGATCGCTTTCAGTTCCTCAAGCCCGGCGCGCGTGTCGTGGATCTGGGCTGTGCGCCGGGGGGCTGGTTGCAGGTGGCCGTCGACCGGGTGAACGCGCAGGGGTTGAAGGCGGGGAAGAAACAGGGCTTCGTGCTGGGGGTCGATCTGCAGGAGGTCGAACCGCTCGCCGGGGCCGAGGTCCATCTGCTCGACTTTCTGGAGGAGGGCGCGGATGACAAGGTCAAGGAATGGCTGGGCGGGCCTGCCGATGTCGTGCTCTCGGATATGGCGGCCTCGGCCAGCGGGCACAAGCAGACCGATCATCTGCGGATCATGACCCTGTGCGAAGCCGCGGCCGAATTCGCCTTTGACGTCCTGGAAGAGGGAGGCACCTTTGTCGCCAAGGTTCTTGCGGGCGGCGCAGAGGCAGGGCTGCAGGCGCTTTTGAAGCAACGCTTCACCCGTGTGCACAATGTCAAGCCGCCGGCCAGCCGGTCCGACAGTTCCGAGAAATATGTGGTGGCACTCGGTTTCCGCGGGGCACCCACGGCGACGTGATCCGCTGCTGGGCCGGGTGGTACAGCATGTCGCATGGTCCACCGGCCCTGCGGGTTACCTTCCGGTTTGTGCAAACCGATGGAGGTGACATGATTACCAGACGCACGCATCTGCTCATGCTTGGCGGGCTGATGACCGCCCCGCTTCTGCTGCGGCCGACAGGCGCACTTGCCGAGACCGCGCACGAGGTGGAGATGCTGGATGCCCATCCCGATAACCGCCGCGAGCGGATGATCTTCCACCCGGCCGTGCTGCCGATCGACGCGGGGGATACGGTGAAGTTCGTTGCCACCAGCCGCAGCCACAACGCGCAATCGATCGACGGGATGACCCCGGAGGGCGCGGAGCCGTTCCGCGGCCGCATCAACGAGGAGATCGAGGTGACTTTCGACGTCGAAGGCACCTATGGCTATGTCTGCCAACCGCACCAGACGATGGGCATGATCGGCTTCATCCTGGTGGGCGATTTCACGGGCAACCTGGATGCCGTCCGTGAAGCCGGGGGTGCTTTGCGCGGTCGCGACACGACCCGCCGGTTCGAGGAGTACATGGCCGAGATCGACGCCATCGCGGAAGAGCGCGGCCTCGTCTGACCCGGAGCCGACGCCTGACAGGGCATCGCGGGTGACCCGCGGTGCCCTTTTCAGAGTGTTTTGACGGAGGCATCCGGCGTCAGGGCGCGGGGCGCAGAAGGTCGGTCAGCGAGTCGCGCAGTTGCGCGCTTTCCGTCAGCAGCGCGGTGCCGCGCCGCATGATGCCCTCACTGGGTGCGAGCGTCTGCGGCGACAGTGCCGGCGGCGGGGGTTCCGCGTCGTCCGGGACCGGTGCCGCTGCATCGAGCACGCGTCGTGCCTGCGCGCGCAGCGCTTCGGCGGCATCATCGCCCAGGCCTGCCAGGATATCCAGCGCAGCCTGAGCGTCGCCGAGCAGCAACTGGATCCGGGCGCGCAGGTGGCGCGCCGTTTGTTCGGGCAAGGTCGATAGCAGCCGCAAGGCGGGATCGGTGAGGCCGAAATTCACGAGGCGCGCGGCAAGTGCCACGCGGGTGTCCGGGGACAAGTCTCGACTTTGCCAATCCGCGCGGTCGAAGAAAGTCTGCAGGAATGCGCGGTCGTCGGGCAGGGCGGTGAGCGTCGCCCAGCTGGCGTCCCGCAGTCCTCCCAGTTGTGCCGCGTTCGACGGTGTGGGGGTCAGCCAGCGTTCCAGCCGGTCAAGTAGCACGAAGGCCCCATCGGGGTTATCGGCGGCGTTCTCTAGCTGGACGAGTAGTGACATGAGCTCGCGCCCGGTGACGGTCGTCCGTTCGCTGGTGGCCAGAACCTCGGCATCCGCCAGCAGGGCGGAATCGATATGTTCGCCCCGCTCCAGCGCCAGCGTCAGGCGCATGACCAGCGCGGGCCCGTCGTCCCGCCGCTCGGCATCCAGCCGCGCCGCGGCACTGTCGAGATCGCCCCGTGCGGCGTCGAGCGCGGCATCGACCAGTGTCATTGCGGCTGGCGCTTGTCCGGGCAGGCGGCGCAGCGTGTCGGCGACGACCCGCGCGGCATCGATGGCCTCGACCTCGATCAGACGGTGAACCAGCGGCTCGCCCAGGTTCCGCCGCATGGGAATGGGCAGATCGGCGAAGGCGCGCGCGATCTGCCTGGCCTGACGGCGTGTGCCGGCCGGCGGCGCCCCCGCGAGCGCGGCGTAAAGCGACGTCGCCCCCTCGCAGTCGATCCGTTCGGCCAGGCGAAGGCGGGCGTTGGAATAGCGGTCTTCCAGGATGTCGCTCAGGCCCAGAAGCAGGTCCCGCCCCTGGATCTGCGCCGGCGTGTTCTCGAGCATCAGGCGAGCCTCGGCGCCGAACCCGTGCTCGAGATAGAGCCGCGCCAGCGCCTCGTGCCCGGCGGCATCGGGCACATCGAATTCGCCATAGAGCGCACGCATGAGTTGCGCTTTCCGGTCACGAAACGGCACTGTCGTATCTGCGGTCGCAAAGTCCAGGAGATCGCCGGGCGGGCAGCGCTCAATGCGTTCAGTGGCGGGGGGGATATTGCCCGAGATCGGTCCGTCGGCGGCCAGCGTGATGCGCATGTTCGACAGATCGGGGCCGGGCAGCGATGGTTGCGGGGCCGCCATGATCTCGGGGTGGGCGTCCGGATCGACGGTCAGCATGCCCTGGGCCACCGCGTGCGACATCTGTTGCGACAACTGCGCCACAAGCCCTTCTGCCAGGCTTTCGATCAGCGGCGCCAAGGCGGCTTCGGCCTCCGCCGCGGCTTCGCTTTCGAGTTGGGAGGCTGTCTCGCGCATCCGCCGGGCCAGATCGCCGCCGACGCTGCGGGCGATGTCGGTCGAGAAGCGGGGCAGCGGCGGCGGGGCGGGGGGGCTCATGACGCGGGGGGCGCTCGGCGGACGCTGACGTCGCGTCAGGGACTCGTCCCCGTCATGGATATCGAAGACCACGACGCCCGGGCGCGGCTGGTCGGTGCGGATCTCGCAGGCGCAGGCCAGGACCATTTCCAACCCGTCGGGCGTGACACGCAGATCGGAAAGCCGCGACCGGGGAATCACCCGGAAAAGCGCGGCGGGGTCGAATTGCGGGGCCCCATCCTTCAGCCGGATCGCGCGCACCAGCCCTTCGGGATCAAGTGTCCAGTCGATCGGGTCGCGCGATTGCAGGACAATGCGGGTGAAGGCGCCATGCTCGCCCGAGGTGACGCGGACCGATTGCGCGTCGGCTGGCGCTGCAAGGGGCGCAAGCAAGGCAGTAGAGAGCAGCCCGACGGAAAATTTGCCGGCGAAACCACGGTACCGGCGCCATGTCGCGGATTGTCGGCTCATGCCGCCTCGCGCTTCAGATCGCGCAGCGCGGCCTCCAGATCGCCATAGCTGGGTCGGACATGGTGTGGCGTGTTCTGGCGCCCGACCTCGATGCACATGTTGGCCGGGTGGTTGTGCAGATTGGCGATCAGCACCTCGCGGATCAGCTTGTAGAAATGGCTGTCCTCCTCGACGACCGAGCGCATGCGGCCGGCGAAGGGTCCGACGAAGCAATAGGCCATGAAAACGCCGAGAAAGGTGCCGACGAGCGCGCCGCCGATCATGAAGCCCAGAACCTCGGGCGGTTCATTGATCGACGCCATCGTCTTGATGACGCCCAGCACCGCCGCGACGATCCCCAGCGCCGGAAGGCCATCGGCGACCGTCTGCATCGCATGACTGGAATGCATCGCGTGATGCATGCTTGCTTCCATCCGTTTGTCGAGCACCTCCTCGACCTGGTGCGGGTCGTCGTAGCTCATGGTGATTGCGCGCAACGTGTCGCAGATCAGCGCGGTCGCCTCGTGATCCTTCACGATCTTAGGATAGCGTGCGAATATCGCGGACTCTTCGGGGTTCTCGATATGCTCTTCGAGCGCGACGGGGTTCTGGCGCGCAAGGCGAATGAGTTCGAACAGAAGACACAGCAGGTCGCGGTAGTCGGCGGGCTTCCAGTCGGGGCCGCGAAAGACCTTGCCGATGTCGCGCGCCGTCTGCTTTGCATTTGCGCCCGAATTCGCGATCAGGAACGCCCCCAAGGCGCCGCCGCCGATCATCGTCAGTTCGAAGGGCAGGGCGTAGACGATGATGCCGAATTTGCCGCCGGCCATCGTGTAGCCGCCGAACACCATCACCAGGACGACAAGAATGCCGACTATTCCAAGCATGCAAGGCTCCGGGTTCTTCGTTGCGGCCAGCTTTTCAGGCCGGCCTTAAGAAAGCGTCACTGTTCACCCGCGTCCCGGCGCGGGACCAGGGCGTTTCGCCCGGCGATCACTGCGCTGAGTGCGTATGCCTGACGGGGCTCCAACCCTGCCAGGATCGGGGCGGCGATCTCGGGGCGCAGGCGGCCCAGGAAACCCGCGGCAAACTGGATTTCCATTTCGGCGAAGACGCGCGCGGCCTCCTCGGCCTTCATCGCCTCGTAGACCTGGACCAGACGCTCGATATCGTCTTCTGCGGCGCGGTCGGCGCGGGCCATGGTTGCGGCCAGCTCTTCTTCGGCGCGGGTTAGTGCATCGAGTTGCCGGGCGAGCCGCTCTTCGGCTTCATCGAGGCGTCGCGCGCGTTCCTCAAGGGCTTCCTCGCGGGCCTGCACGGCCTGTTCTCGGCGGGTCAGCATCAGGAGAATATCGGCGCTTTCGGCACTTCCGGCGCGTCGGGACGAATCGGAGTGTGCAGTCGCAACCATTTCTGGCGCAGTTTCCGAGAGGGGCGGGGGGGCGTCCAGCGCCACTGCTGCGCCCAGCCCCGATGCCAGGCGCAGCCCGCCCGCGATGCAGACCATCGCGGCCAGAACGGGAAGAATGCGGGGACGGCGCGTGGCTCTCGGGCGGCTTGCGGGTTTTTTCGCGGGCACGCGGCTCATGCGCGGGCTCCGACACTGTGCCGGCGGCGAACAACCCGACTGCGCGGCCTTATGTCAAGCGTATCCAGCGTCTCCATCGGGGCGATGGGGGCCGCTTCACCGCGCGATGCCGTCTTTTCCTCGCTATCCGCTTCGTCCGCGGGCTCCGCATTCAGACGATTGGTGTTCCAGCGCGCGAGTGGGCGGCCGATGGAAAGCTCGGGCTCGGACGTCGGAGGCGATTTGCGCGGCGCGCGCCGGGGCGTGGGTTCGGGCCCGGGCAGGTCATGCAGCGACGCCATGAGGAGTTCCAGCTTCCGGCAGGCGGCATCGGCCCGGCGCGTCTGGCTTTCCAGTTGCTTGGCAGTCTCCCGCGCGGTTGCCTGCGCCGATTTCAGCGCGCGCGTCAGGTCGTCAACCTGCGCGGCCAGAATGGCGATGGCGCCGCCGATGCCGCTATCGAGCCGTCCCAGGGCTTTCAGTCGGCGTGACAGCACGAAGCAGAAGGTGGCCACACCAATGGCACCGGCAGCGATCAGGAGGTCGGCGATGAATTCCATGGCGTTCTCTCAGTTCAGGACGAATTCGGTGACCAGCAGATCGCTGACCTTTCCGGGCCCGGTCACGATCTGCACCCGGCGCAGCATCTGACCTCTCAGCCGCAGCAGCGCTGCAGGCTCCTCGAATTCGTGGGGTTCGAGGGCGCGCAGGTAGACATTCAATACATCGAGGATTCGCGGGCTCAGGCGCGTGACCTCGGCCAGATGCTCGGGTGGGACTTCCAGTTGCGCGGTGAAGCGCAGAAGTCGGACATCGCTGCGCCCCGCCAGGCTGATGAGGAGTGTTTCCAGGGGCAGGTAGGCGTGAATGATCGCGCGGTTCGGGCTGGCCGTCGCCTCGGGCGGTGCGGTCGGGCGGGAATCAAGGCCCAGCAGATCCAGGTAGGTTGCTGCAAATCCGCCCGCACCGAGCGCCACAGCCAAGCCAATGCCTGCGAGCAGGGAAAATCTGGAGCCTTTCGGGGCCGCGTCCTGCGGCATGGCGGTCTCGGTCATGCGGTCCTCGCATTCGCCTTTTCGTCGCCGGTTCTGGCACATTGTCACTAACCGATTGTTAAAGGCTATCGGCCAAGGATCGGCTCGTCCGGGACAGAAGGCCCATCGGGAGAATCGCTTGGAACAGGTGAAGTCGATCTGGAATGCGCTCGACATGCGGCGTCGAATTGTCGTGGTGGGCGCAACGATGGCGGTCTTTCTGGCGGTTCTGGGGCTGGCGCGAATGGCGGCCGCCCCGTCGATGGCGCTGCTCTACGCCGGGTTGGAAAGCGGTCCCGCGGGGGAGGTGATCCAGGCGCTCGATCAGCGCAATGTGCCTTATGAGGTTCGCGGCGACGCGATCTATGTCGACCAGCGCCTGCGCGACGAGACGCGGATGTCGCTGGCCGCGCACGGGCTGCCGGCGAATTCCTCCAGCGGATATGAATTGCTCGACGGGTTGTCGGGGTTCGGCACCACCTCGCAGATGTTTGACGCCGCCTACTGGCGCGCCAAGGAAGGCGAGCTTGCGCGCACCATCGTCGCCAGCCCACATGTGCGCGCCGCGCGCGTCCACATTTCGCAGGGATCGGGGGTTGCCTTTCGGCGCGACCAGCGCGGCTCGGCCTCGGTGATGGTGACGCCGTCGGGCGCGACGCTGACGCCGCATCAGGCGCAGGCGATCCGCTTTCTTGTAGCGTCGGCTGTGGCAGGCTTCGGGCCGGACGAGGTATCCGTCATCGATACAATGAGCGGATTGGTCGTCGCCGACGCGGCGGAGGGGGCAGGCAGTGCAAGCGACCGGGCCTCGGAGCTGCGGCGCAATGTCGAGCGCCTGATCGAGGCCCATGTCGGCCCCGGCCGCGCCGTGGTCGAGGTCAATGTTGACACCGTGACCGACCGCGAAACGATCGTGGAACGCCGCATCGATCCCGAAAGCCGCATCGCGCTGAGCCAGGAGAGCGAGGAACGGAATTCAACCTCGAGCGATGCGCGCCCGGGCAATGTGACCGTTGCCTCTAACCTGCCCGACGGGGATGCCGCGGCGGGCGACGGACGCAGCGAATCGCGCGATGTCACATCGCGCCAGCGGGTGAACTACGACGTCAGCCAGACCCAACGAGAAGTGGAGCGCGGCCCAGGCGCGGTGCGGCGGCTGACTGTGGCGGTTCTGATCGACGGCCTGCGCCAGCCCGACGACGCGGGTGAGATGCAGTGGGCGCCCCGCCCGGCCGCCGAGATCGAAGCGCTGCGCGAGCTCGTCGCGTCGGCCGTGGGTTATGACGAGGCGCGCGGCGACGTGATCACCATCCGCTCGCTTCCCTTCGAGCCGGTAGCGCGCGCCGAAGGGTCTGCCCCCGCCGCTGACCTCATCGAGCGGCTGGGCCTGGACGTGATGGCACTGATCCGACTGGCCGCATTGGCGCTGGTGGCCCTGTTCCTGGCTCTTTTCGTTCTGCGTCCGCTGTTTCTGAACCGACGTGAGGCACCCGAACAGCTGGAACTGCCGCGTCCCGCCGGGACCGTGCAAGGCGCGGGTGGTGTCTATCTGAGCGGTGAGATTGCCGATGAGGAGGACGAGGCCGCGCGGCTCTACCCCGTCAATTCCGAAGGATTGCGCGCGGACGGAAGCCGCGAGGATCCGATCGAGCGTATGCGGCGGCTGATCGCCGAACGGCAGGACGAGACGGTCGAGATCCTGCGCAGCTGGATGGAAGAACGCGAGGAAACCCGCTGATGCCGATGCCGATCCGCCTCGAGACATTCGAGACGCTGAACGACGAGGGCGCGCCGCAGCTTCTGTCGCCCGAACAGATCGAGGAGATACGGCTCAACGCCTACGAGCGCGGCTTCATCGCCGGTTGGGAGGATGCGGGTCGGCAGGCCGAGGCCGAGGATCACGCGCGGCGCGCCGAGGTCGAACGCCAGCTTCAGCAGCTGGCCTTCACCTATCACGAAGTGCGCGGTCATCTCCTGCGCGCGCTTCTGCCGGTTTTCGAGGCGGTTCTCGGCAGTGTCGTGCCGGTCGCCGCGCGTTCCTCGGTCGTGCCCTTGGCCGTCGAGGAACTGCTTGCGCTGGCCGGCAAGGCCCTCGACACGCCGGTGACGCTGAAGATCAGCCCGGGTACGCGCGGCGAATATGATGCGGCCCTCGACGGACTGATCCTGCCGCCCCTTACGATCGATGAAAGTGAGGAAATCGCCCCTCTTCAGGCGGCGATAGCCTTCGAGGCGCAGGAGACGCAAATCGACCTTGATGCGGTCGCGGCGCAGATGCGCGCCGCCATCGAACGTTTCTATCTGATCCAGACCGAGGAGGTCAGCCATGGCTGAAGCCGACACCAGATCCGCCGCGCCGGCCACCGGAGAGGCGGTCGCGCAGAGCCTTTCTCGCGGCGCCTTCACGCAAGTGCCCATCGAAATCGTGATCTCGGTCGGGCGAGCGCGGCCCCTGGTGCGCGACCTGTTGCGTTTGCAGCGCGACAGTGTGCTGCCGTTGGACCGCCGCGTGGATGACCCGGTGGAACTTTATGTCGGCGACAAGCTGATCGCGCGCGGACAGCTCGAGGAACTGGAGGGCGATCAGGCCGGGCAGATGGCCGTCCGCCTGACCGAGGTGGCCGATCTCAGCGACGGGGTCTGAGTTGACCGCTCGTGCGTGGGTCCTTTTGACGCTGCTGTTGGCGCTGTTCCCGGCCCCGGCCCTGGCGCAGGAGATCACGCTCAACTTCGGCGAAGGCGGCGCGCTTGCTACGCGAACCGTTCAGCTGCTGGTCCTTCTGACGGTGCTCAGCCTGGTACCGGCGCTGGCGATCATGATCACCTGCTTTCCGTTCATCGTGACGGTGCTGGCGATCCTGCGCCAGGCGATCGGCCTGCAACAATCCCCACCGGCGATGTTGCTGACAACGCTGGCGATGTTTCTGACCTATTTCGTCATGGAGCCCGTTTTCATGGCCGCATGGTCGGCCAGTGTTGCGCCCCTGAACGCGGGCGAGGTCGGGCTGGAGGAAGCCTTCGTCCTGGCGATGGAGCCCTTTCGTGCCTTCATGTTGGGGCGGGTCAATCCGGAAACCTTCGTGAACCTCGCCTCTCTCAGGCCGGATGCGCCTGAATTCGGGGCCGAGGCGCCGCTGTCGGTTCTGGTGCCGTCGTTTCTGTTGTCCGAGCTTTCGCGCGCTTTCGAGGTCGGCTTTCTCATCTTCCTGCCATTCCTGGTCATCGACCTCGTCGTCGCAGCGGTCCTGATGTCGATGGGCATGATGATGGTGCCGCCGGCGATCGTGGCACTGCCGTTCAAGCTGGCCTTCTTCGTCGTGGCGGACGGCTGGTCATTGATTTCCAGCGCGTTGGTGCAGGGGTATTTCTAACGCCAGCTCACGTCGCCCAGAAAAATGTAGCCGGCGCCATAGATCGTCTTGATCAGGCGCGGGTTGCGGGGATCCTCGCCCAGTTTCGTGCGCAGGCGTGAGATCCGCACATCCATCGCACGATCGAAACTCTCACCCGCCGCACCGCCCAGACTTTCCTGCATCTGTGCCCGCGTGATCAGGCGCTTCGGCATGTCCAGGAAGAGCCGCAACACCTCGCCTTCCGCATGACTGAAGGGTACCTCGGTGCCATCCTCTGCGACCATGACATAGCGGTCGAAATGTGCCTGCCAGCCGTTGAAGCTGGCGACCATCGGCGCCTGTTCGCTGGCATTGCGCGTCTTGCGCAGCCGGGCGCGGATGCGGGCCACGACCTCGGCGGGTTCGAAGGGCTTGATGATGTAGTCGTCGGCGCCAAGCTCCAGCCCCGTCACCCGGTCATAGACGTTCGAGCGGCCCGAGATGATGATGATTGTCGCCCCCGATTCCAGAGCCAGTCGATGGACGAGCGCCAGGCCATCGCGGTCGGGCAGGCCCAGATCGACAAGGCAAACATCCGGGGTGGTGCGCTTCAGCGCCGCCTCGAACTCGGTTGCGCGGGCGTAGGTCGTGGTGCGGAAGCCCGCATCGGTCAGCGCATCGGCCAACATGCGGCGGATTTCGGCCTCGTCATCGAGGATGGCGACATGGGGCTGATGCATCGGCTTTCCTACTCCGCGGCGCTGCGCGCGACCGCTGAATCGCAGCGGCCCAGATAGGCGCGCAGTTCGCCCGGCGCGAATGGCTTGCGCAAGACCGGAAACCGCTGCGCGGCGAGCAGATGCAGCCCGTCAACGGGCGGCAGAGATGTCATCAGGCCCATTGCCACGCCCGGCAGTCGCAGGCGCAGGTCATCAAGAAGGTCCAACCCCGTCTCGCCACCGCCCAGGTTGATATCCGACAGGATCAGGCCGATCCCATCGAGCGCGGCAAGGGTCCGGGCGTCGGCAGCGCTTGCCGCCTCGATCACGCTATGGCCGATGGCGCAAAGCATCTCGCGCGTGTTGGCGCGGATGTCGGCGTCATCCTCGACCAGAAGCACCAAAAGTGGTTCCATCCGCGCGTCCGCCGCCTTCAGCGGCAGCCGCAGGGTGACGCGGGCGCCGCCCTCGGCCCGATTGGCCAGCCGCATACTGCCCCCGGAAAGTGAGGTCTGATCGTAGACCATCGCCAGTCCCAGCCCCGACCCTTCGCCGCCCTTGGTCGTGAAAAAGGGCTCGGTCCCATGGCGCAGCGCTTCCTGGGTGAAGCCGGGGCCGCTGTCTTCGACCATGATCTCAACCCAGGTGTCGCGACGTCGGCGCACGATAATGCGAATGGAGCCGCCACCCGACCCGATCGCATCGCGGGCGTTGAGGATCAGGTTCAGCAGGCTGTCCTGCAGCGCGCCGGGGTCCAGAAGCACCAAGCCCAGGGCTGGCTCCAGCTGCAGATCGAGCGTCGTCTGCTCGGGCAGCGCGGGGCGCGCCATCGTCTGCAGGTCGTCGAGGAGGACGGAGAGGTTAACGGTTTCGGTCCGTAATTCGCGATGCCCTGAAATGGCGCCGATCCGTTCCAGCAAAGTTCCGCCGCGCCGTGCGGCCCCCAGGGTGGCGCGCGCGATCTCAGCGGCTTCGGGGGGCAACCCCGGCAACCGGGAAAGCCGCCCCTGCAAGCCCAGAATGATGGTCAGCAGATTGGCGAAATCATGCGCCAGCCCCGATGTGAGCTGGGCGGCCAGTTCGCGCTTGCGCGTTTGCATCAGGGCGGCGCGGGCCTGCGTCTCTTCGGTTATGTCGGTCGATAGGATGTAGACCCCGCCACCGGCGCAGGCTTCCGCGTTCTCGCCCATGCCGGGATCGGGTGTGAGTGCCACACGAATGCGCCTGCCACTCACTTCATGCGTGATCTCGCAGACCGCCGGATCGCCCGAGAGCGCGCGTTCCAGATGCGGCCGTATCCGGGCGAAAGTGTCGGGGTCCAGCGCGACCGAGGCGTGCAGTCCCACCACGTCATCCGGCGTGCCCGGCATGACCGTCGACATCCGCCGGTTCGAATAGGTGTAGACCAGGTCGCGGTCCACATGCGCGATATGCGCGGGCATCATCTCGGTGGTGAGGCGGGTACGGGCTTCGATCTCGGTCAGTTCGCGCTTGGCTTCCGCAAGCGCGGCATTGGTCGATGCCAGTTCCCGGTTTGCGAGGCTCAGCCGCTCGGCATGGGCGAAAAGCTGGCCGGACAGTTCCTCGGACCGAGCGCGAAGCAGTTGCTCCTGAAGCTTTATCTCGGTGATGTCGGTATAGACCGTGACCCAGCCGCCCTGCGGAAGCGGCGCGCCTTCGACGCTGATCCAGCGGCCATTCGGGCGCTGGCGTTCCATGTAATGAGGCTGAAAGGCGCGGGCTGCCTCTACCCTCTTCTGAACGGCGCTGTCTGGGTCGGGCTGCGGTCCGTATTCGCCGCGCATGACCATGTAGCGGATCGTGTCCTCAAACCCGGCCCCGGGAGTGACGAGGCAGTCGGGCAGGCTGAACATCTCCTGATAGCGCTGATTGCAGACCGCCAGCTTCAGGTCCCGGTCAAAGATCGACAGTGCCTGCTGAATCAGGTTCAGCCCGGCCCGGGTCAGCTTGTCGGTGGTTTCCTGGCTCAACGCGCGGCGGCCCTATAGAATGACCGCGTCAGACTAGCGCCCTGCGGGGGGGCTAGTCCAGAAATTCATGCCCGTCGATCCCCCAGAGCGCGTCGCGCGCGACCCAGCCGCGATGCCCCTCGACGCCGATACGGCACCAGGCAGCTTCACAGCGCAGGATGCGGGCGACGACGCCGGCTTGCAGATGCGCAACTTCCGGTGCGTCGGTTTGTGGCTGCGTGCGCATCGCTGCCAGATCCTCCATCACGAGCGTGGTGCGCACGCCCGACAGCAGCGCGTGATGCATCCAGCCGCCCTGGCCCTCGTGATCCTCAACGAGGCGCCAATGCTCGAATTCCGCGGTCACGCGCAGGGGCATGTCGCGGCGGGTGAAAACCCAGTCGATCCGGTGGGTGCGGGCCGGGCCGCGCCGCGCGCGCCCTTCTGAGGTCTTGAGCGAAACGTAACGCGGCATCGGTAATCCGGTTTCGGGGCCGCGCCGCGGTTCGACCGCAGCCTGTGCCGCGCCTTGCGCATGGCCTGGGCGCGCATCCGCCCCCAGGACCAGAAAAACCACCGCCAGCGCGACTGCCCAACCGGCTCTTGCCTTCATGTCTCTGCCCGTTCCTGCGACCCACTGAGCCTTGCGCGACATTTTATTGCGCGTGCGGCGTCGGGGGTTCTTGTGCCTTGTTACCCGATGCGTCAGTCTGCCAGCACGCGCCCTGACAGGAAAGCCCCCAGGAGGTCCTGATGCCACTGAAGCGTTTGAGTGTTGTCGTCACGCGACGCCTTCCCGACCCGGTCGAGACCCGGTTGAAGGAGCTTTTCGATGTCGAATTGCGCGACGAGGATTTGGCGCTGTCGCGCGATGAGCTGGTGGCGGCGATGAAGCGCGCGGATGTGCTGGTGCCGACGATCACCGACACGATCGACGGGGGGATGATCGGGCAGGCGGGCGACAAGCTGAAGCTTATCGCGAACTACGGCGCCGGGGTCGATCATATCGATGTTCATTCCGCGCGGCAGCGCGGGGTGCTGGTGTCCAACACCCCCGGCGTGGTGACCGAGGATACCGCCGACATGGCGATGGCGCTGATGCTGGCGGTGACCCGCAAGATCCCGCAGGGCCTGACCGAGATGCAGACCGGCGAGTGGCGCGGCTGGTCGCCGATGTCGCATCTGGGCACAAGAATCGGCGGTAAACGCCTGGGGATCCTGGGGATGGGACGGATCGGACAGGCGGTGGCGCGGCGCGCGCGGGCCTTCGGGATGCAGATCCATTACCACAACCGCCGCCGCCTGCGCCCCGAAGCTGAAGAGGCACTGGAGGCCACCTATTGGGAGAGCCTGGACCAGATGGTTGCGCGGATGGACGTGGTCTCGGTCAACTGCCCGCACACCCCCTCGACCTTCCATCTGCTCAATGCGCGGCGTCTGAAGCTGATGAAACCCACGGCGGTGATCGTCAACACCTCGCGCGGGGAGGTGATCGACGAGAATGCGCTGACCCGGGCCCTGCGTGCGGGCGAACTGGCGGGTTGCGGGCTCGATGTCTACGAGCATGGGGTGGACATCAACCCGCGCCTGCGCGAGCTGCCGAACGTGGTGCTGCTGCCGCACATGGGCTCGGCCACTTTAGAGGGGCGGATCGAGATGGGCGAAAAGGTGATCCTGAACATCAAGACCTTCGCCGACGGCCACCGCCCGCCCGACCAGGTGCTGCCGGGGATGCTGTAGCGCGGGGACGCGGCGGCACCCCTTCAGAAAGAGTTTACGAGACCTTGACGCGACGTTCGGGCCGGGGTGTGTCGGCTGGGGCTGGCGAGGGGGGGTGGCCTTTATTCATTGGAGTTTCTGGTGCCGGCAAGCGTATGACATGCGTACAACAAGCGTATGACAGTTTCAGACGGTTTCCGAGTTTCTGACCGCGATCGCGCCTGTCCGTGACGGAAAGGGGGATTATCCGTCCGCACGGGTCATGAGGCCAGATCGAGGTGTCCAATAAGGCAGATTCGTGAGGCCGGCCAGACCGATTAGGCGGGGAGGCGGGTGCTCCTGACAGCGCGCGCGAGCGGGTCGTCACCGTGACGAAAGGATCGAAGGGGTGCGTACCGGCTCCTGTCGGGCGGGCGTGACGGGCGCGATGGGATCGGTGCGGTGATCCGGCCGCCCGTGGGCGTATGCATCGGCGCGGCGCACGGTGAGCGAAGCGGCGTGCGCAGACACGCCGCCTTCTGGTCTTCTTGGGCGATGGGCGGCGATCGCCAGGCCCTAGGCCATCTCTGCCCGCATCAGGCTAGACATCAGCCGCGGCGCGGGCGGAAAGGGGGGGTGGTGCCGTCGCTGGGGCGACCGCGCGGGGCGCTGCCCTTGGGACCGCGCGGTTTGCCCGGGGCGCCTTTCGGTCCCTTGCCGGGGCGCGCGGTGGCGCGGGACTTGCCACCAGGGCGTTCCAGTCGCGCCGAGGGGTCGAGCGCGGCGCTGCGGTCAGGGCGGGCCGGTGCCGGCTTGGTGCGGCTTGGACCGGGCTTGCCGGTATCGCGGCTGGCGTCGGGCTTGCGTGGCCCTGTTGCGTCGCGCGGGCCGGTGCCGGTGCGGGGGCCGGTG